>DAIMZS010000125.1:2024-4809 GCA_036733825.1 Rudaea sp. | reverse complement strand
TTGTACGCCGCGATGCCGCCCGACACGCCGAGCAGGATTCGCAGGCCGGCGAGTCCGTGTCGAACTTCGCGTTGTTCCGCCATGTAGGAAATCCAAAGACAAAAAAATGCGCTTATAGCTTACCGGAATTTGCGCATGGCCCGGCTGCGTCGGCATGGCATATCGATTGAAACTTTCGCCATGACGATCCTGCACTGGCCCCTCGACGAACGTCCGCGCGAAAAGCTCATGGCGCGCGGCGCCGCCTCGCTGTCCGACGCGGAACTGCTCGCGATCTTCCTCGGCAGCGGACGGCGCGGACGCACCGCGGTCGACCTCGGCCGCGAGCTGCTCGCGCGCGACGGCGGGCTGAAGGCGCTGCTCGAACTCGACGCGGCCGCGCTCGCCGCCTTGCCCGGACTCGGCGCGGCCAAGGCCTGCCGCGTGCACGCCGCACTCGAACTCGGCCGGCGCTATCTCGCCATCGATCTCGACCGCCCGGACGCGCTCGCCGATCCGCTCGCCAGCGCGGAATTCGTTCGCGCCAAGCTGGCGGGTTTTCCCTACGAGGTGTTCGCCTGCCTGTTCCTCGACGGCCGCAATCGCATGATCGCGTTCGAGGAACTGTTCCGCGGCTCGGTCAACGGCGCCACCGTGCACCTGCGCGAAGTCGTGCGGCGCTGCCTGGCGCACAATGCCGCAGCGGTGATCTTTGCCCACAACCATCCCTCCGGCGTGTCCGAGCCTAGTTACGCCGACAAAGAAGTCACCCTCGAACTGCGGCGCGTGCTGCGCACGATCGACGTGCGTGTGCTCGACCACTTGGTCGTCGGCGCGGGCATGGCCACGTCGATGGCCCAGCGCGGGATGCTTTAAGGCGAATTCGAGGAAAGAAAAGCGCAAGGTTGAAAACGACGGTGCGACAGTCCGTGTGCACCTGCCGTTTTCGGGCGTCCCGAATGGACGTCTTGCGGAAGAGGGTTTTTCGAAGACTCAGGCGTCGGTACATCCTTGTCGGCCATCCTTGCGCCTGGTCGCGCCGTGCGCATCCCGCACGCCGCGCCACTCCATGAACCTTGTTGGCGACGCCTGACGCCGAGAGATTACGCGCGGTTTGTTGCCGAATTCTTACGCCGGGACAAGCGTTTAGACGGTGGATTTATACACAATGCTGCATTCGCTGCATTTGCAGCGTTTTACACTGAGGTTACGACTGTAAGACAGTGTGAAAATCGATATAAATCATGTAGTTATATCGAAATCGCTCGTCCGAATACGCCTGAACGCCGGCCTAACCGATTTTTCCGGCCGGCGCAAGAGGCGAGCTATGCACAAAGTTATCCACAAGCCGGCTCGCCCATTCGCCGACGCCTGCCAGAACAAAGAAATCGTCGACTCTGAGCCGCAGAAAAAATGTTCCGGCAAGCGGCGACTTTGCCCGTCAACCTCGAAAAATCGCGCTGCGATGGCCGCGGCGCCCGTGACAAACCCTTGCGTCAGCACCGGGGATTCGTAAGGAAAAGTTGCGTCTGAAGATGCGCACGCCGATTTTTTTTCCCGGACCGCACGCCCACACTGCGCGCCATGACGCCGTTACTGCGCAGCAAATTATTCCTGCCCGGCTCGCGACCGGAGCTGTTCGCCAAGGGCCTTGCCGGGCCGGCGGATGCGCTTTCGTTCGACCTCGAAGATGCCGTGCCGGAGGAGGCTAAGACGGCGGCGCGCCAGCGCATCGGCGAATTCGTCCAGTCCGCCGCCGTGCGCGAGGCGCGCAAGCTCGTCATCGTGCGCGTCAACGCGCTCGGCACGCCGCATTTCGCCGATGACGTCCGCGCCGCCGTCGTGCCTGGCGTGGACCTGATCAATCTGCCCAAATGCGAATCGGCCGAAGAGGTCCGCGCCGCCGCCGCTGCGATCGCGCACGTGGAAGCGCGCGACGCGGCCGCGCCCGTCGGCCTGCTCGTCAACATCGAAAGCGCCAAGGGCCTGCGCCTCGCCGCGCAGATCGCGGCCGCGCACCCGCGCGTGCGCGGCCTGCAGCTCGGGCTCGGCGATCTGTTCGAGCCGCTCGGCATCGACCGGCGCGATCGTGCGCACACACACGCCGCGCTGTTCGCGCTGCGCCTCGCCGCGGGCGAGGCCGGCGTGTGGTGCCTCGACGGCGCGTTCGCCGACCTCGACGACGAGGCCGGCTATCTCGCCGAAGCGCGCCTGGCGCGCAGCCTCGGCTTCATCGGCAAGACCTGCATCCATCCGAAGCAGGTGGCATTGGCGAACACGGCGTTTGCCGCGAGCGCCGAGGAAATCGAATTCGCCCGCCGCATCGTCGCCGCCGCGCGCGGCGCGGCCGCGCAAGGGCATGGCGCGTTCGTCGTCGACGGGCGCATGATCGACGCGCCGTTCCTGCGCCGCGCCGAGGCGATACTCGTCAGCGCAGGCGAAATAAACGTCGCGCCGAAATAAAAATACGGGGAGTGCGTGAGTTTGAAATATCGTTCGATCGTTGCCGGCGCACGGCGGCTGGCCGCAGCGGCGTTACTGCTCGGAGCCGCCGCCGGCGCGCATGCGGAAAACCTGACCACGGTCAACACCGGAACGCTGCCCGCGCTCGACGACGCCGGTGCGCTGATCGGCCTCGCCGCCATCGATGCGCGGCCGCTCGCGGTGACCGAGCGCGGCGTGTTCGCGCTCGGCGCCGATCGCAAAGCCTGGCGACGGATCGACGCGACCGCGGTGCCCACGGCGCGCGCACTCGCCAGCGACGGTGTCCGCACGTTCGCGCTGAGCGGAGCGAAGGACGCCGATC
>DAIMZS010000125.1:0-1924 GCA_036733825.1 Rudaea sp. | reverse complement strand
CGAATTCGATCGCGCTGCAAACCTCTGCCGTGTTCGTCACCGTGCCGCAGCCGGACCACGCGGCGGACAAACTCTGGCGCTGGTCGGCTGACCAAGGCTGGAAAGAAGTCTCCGCCGCGCCGGGCAGCATCCTCGCCGGCTCGGCGCGCGCGATTGGTCAGACGTCGGTGCTCTACCTCGCGCGCAGCGCCGGCACGGTGAAGATGGTCAGCTACCACACGATCACCGGCGCCTGGGCCACGCTCGCCGACACCGGCAGCGCCGATGCGAACGCCGCAGCGGCGTGGAACGACGGCATGTTCTGGGCGCACGGCAACGGTTCGCTCGCATTCGACTACGCGCAGATCGAATCGGGCAAGCTGCTGCTCAAATGGCTCGACTGGGTCGTCATCGTCGTCTACCTCGCTTCGATGATCGGCATCGGCATGTACTTCTACCTGCGCGACAAACACAACTCGACCTCCGAATTCTTCGTCGGCGGCCGCAGCATTCCGTTCTGGGCCGCGGGCGTGAGCCTGTACGCGGCGAACACGAGTTCGATCAGCTTCATCGCGATTCCGGCGAAAGCGTTCGAGACGAACTGGACCTACATGACGAACAACCTGACCGCCGTGTGCGGCCTCGTCTTCGTCGCCATCTTCATCGTGCCGCTGCTGCGCCGGCTCAATCTGATGAGCGTGTTTTCGTATCTGGAAACGCGCTTCCATCCCGCGATTCGCATGCTCGCGAGCGCGCTGTGCATCGCGATGCAGCTCGGCAGCCGCATGAGCGTGATCCTGTATCTGCCCGCGCTCGCGATCGCCACGATCACCGGCATCGATGTGACCTGGAGCATCCTGCTCATGGGCGGCTTCACCATCGTCTACACCGCGCTCGGCGGCATGAAAGCGGTGATCTGGACCGACGTCGTCCAGGTGATCGTGAAGATGGGTGGTGCGATTTTCGCGATCGGCTTCATCGTCTGGCAGCTGCACGGCGGCTTCGGCGAATTCGTTTCGACCGCGCTCGCCGAGCACAAAACCAAGCTTTTCGATTTCAGTTTCGATTTGACCAAGGCGACCGTGTGGGGCTTCATCTTCCTCGTGATCTTCGACGTCGTGCTGACCTTTCCCAAGGATCAGGTGCTGATGCAGCGCGTGCTCTCGACCAAGTCCGACAAAGAGGCCGGCCGCTCGATCTGGGCGTTCGCCGCGATCATGATTCCCGGCGGCTTCGTCTTCTACACGATCGGCACCGCGCTGTTCGTGTTCTACAAATCACACCCCGAGCGCATGAACCCGCTGCTGCCGATCGATGCGACGTTTCCCCTGTTCATCGCCGCGGAATTGCCCACCGGCGTCACCGGCCTGATCATCGCCGGCATCTTCGCCGCGGCGATGGCGACGCTGTCGGGCATCATGAACTCGGTGGCGACGCTGGCCTCGGTCGACTTCTACGAGAAGCTCGTAAAAAATCCCGACCCACGCAAAAGCGTGCGCTTCGCCGAAATCATGACCGTCGCCGCCGGCCTCGTCGGCATCGGCATCGCGCTGCTGCTGTCGCGCTTCGACATCCACTCGCTGTTCGACGTCTCGATCGAACTCGCCGGCCTGCTCGGCGGCGGCTTCGCCGGCGCCTACACGCTCGGCATGTTCACCCGCCGCGCCAATTCGCCGGGCGTGGCGATCGGCATCGCTTCGAGCATGCTGCTGACGCTGGCGATCTGGTCGCTGAAGATCGTGCATCCGTACTTTTATCTCGCGATTTCGATTCTGCTGTGCATCGTGATCGGTTATCTGGCGAGTTTATTGTTTCCGCCGCCGGCGCGGTCGTTGGCGGGGTTGACGATTTATCGCGATGGTTGATGCCGCTGTCGCGTTTTGTTCGTCGTTCCGGCGGAAGCCGGAATCCATTTTTGCTCTTGATTCTCCTGGCGGCCGCATCC
>DAIMZS010000124.1:0-8952 GCA_036733825.1 Rudaea sp. | reverse complement strand
TCGCGGCCGCGGAATTCGACGAACGATTCCAGCGCCGGGCGCGAACCGCCGACCGCGAGCACGCTGCGGCGGAATGCGTCGCCCGCCGCTCGATCGAATACGCCGGCTTCCTCGAAGCGCGAGAACGCGTCGGCCGACAACAGCTCGGCCCACAGATAACTGTAGTAGCCCGCCGCATAGCCGCCGGCGAAGATATGGCCGAACGCATGCGGCATGCGCTGCCACGCGGGCGGCTGGATTACGGCGACTTCCTCGCGCACGTCGCGCAGCAGTTCCATGGCGCGCGCACCGCGCGCGGGATCGAATTCGAGATGCAGGCGGAAATCGAACAGTCCGAATTCGAGCTGGCGCACGAGGAACAGGCCGGCGTGATAGTGACGCGCGGCGAGCATGCGCTGGAACAGTTCGTCCGGCAGCGCCTCGCCGGTCTTCCAGTGCTTGGCGAACAGCGCGAGCGCGTCGCGCTGCCAGGCGAAGTTCTCCATGAACTGGCTCGGCAGCTCGACCGCATCCCACTCGACGCCGTCGATGCCGGCCACGCTCGGCAGGTCGACCTCGGTCAGCATGTGATGCAGGCCGTGGCCGGTTTCGTGGAACAGCGTGACCACGTCGTCGTGAGTGAGCAGCGAAGGCATGTCGCGCGTCGGCGGCGCGAAGTTGCAGGTGAGATAGGCGATCGGCGGATGTGTGCGCTCGCCGTCCGCGTAGCGCGAACGGCAGGTATCCATCCACGCGCCGCCGCGCTTGCCCGAGCGCGCGTACAGATCGAAATAGGCGCCGGCGACGACCTTGCCGTGCGCATCGCAGACGTCGTAGTAGCGCACGTCCGGATGCCAGGTTTCGACGCCGTCGCGCGCGACGAAGCGAACGCCGAACACGCGCTGCACGATCGCGAACAGGCCGTCAATCACCGCAGGCGCGGGGAAATAGGGTTTCAATTCTTCTTCGCTGAGCGCGTATTTTTTCACGCGCAGTTTTTCCGCGGCATAGGCCACGTCCCATGGCTGCAGATCGGCGATGCCGAGTTCGCCGCGCGCGAATTCGCGCAGTTCGTCGAGTTCGTGCAGCGCGACCGGCTTCGCGCGCGCGGCGAGATCGCGCAGGAACGCGAGCACGCGCTCGGGCGTGCCGGCCATCTTCGTGGCGAGCGAATCCTCGGCGGCGTTGTTGAAGCCGATCAGCTGCGCGCCTTCGTGGCGCAGCGCCATGATCTGTTCAATGCGCTGCGAGTTGTCGAACTGGCCCGCGCTCGGGCCCTGGTCGGACGCGCGCGTCTGGTAGGCGGCGTAGACGCGCTCGCGCAGGCCGCGATCGTCCGCGTAGGTGAGCACGGCGGTGACGCTCGGCTGCTTGAGCGTGACCAGCCAGCCGTCCTGCTCGGCTTCTTCGGCGTATTGTTTGAGCAAGGCGCGCTCGGCTTCGGGCAGGCCGGCGAGCTGGGCTTCGCCGATTTTTTCCGACCAGGCTTCGGTCGCATCGAGTACCGCGTTTTCGAATTCGTTCGACAGCTTGGACAATTGATTGGCGATTTCCTTGAAACGCGAACGCGCCGGTTCTTCGAGCGCCACGCCGGACAGGCGGAAATCGCGCAGCGCGTGTTCGACCAGCGTGCGCGCGGGGCGCGGCAGGCCGGCGAAGTCGGCGCGGTCGGCGACGGCTTTCACCGCGGCGTACAACTCGCGGTTCTGGCCGAGTTCGGTGGAGAACTCGGTGATTTTTTCCAGCGCGGCCGAGTAGGCCTCGCGCAGTGCGGGCGAATCAGCCACCGCATGCAGATGCGACACCGGCGACCAGGCGCGTTCCAGGCGCACCTCGAGCGCCTCCTGCGGCAGCATCGTATTGGCGAAATCGCGGCCCGACGTGTCTGACGTCAGTGCTTCGATTTGCCGTTGATACTCGGCGAGCACCGCCTCGACAGCGGGCTCGACGTGCTCGGGCTTGATCGAAGCGAACGGCGGCAGGGCGGAATCGACGAGCAGGGGATTGGGCTGGGTCATAAGTAGAAGCGAAAAAGTGCAATGACAAACGATGAGAACACCCAACTTGATGCGTCGCCGCGGGAAAATCAAGCCGCCGTGGCGCTAGCATTCACCCATGAGCGGTTCCGATCCTGCCGTCCCGCCGGCCGACTTGCGGGCTTTCCTGCGTGAAATCGACCTGTTCGCCCCGCTCGACGCCGCAGGCATCGGCGAACTTGCCGGCGAACTCGAGCCGCGCGCGCTGCCGGGCGGCGCGGTGCTGTTCGACGAAGGCGATCCGGCGGATGCGCTGTACATCGTGCGCACCGGCGGCCTCGCCGCGTATCGGCGCGAGGACGACGGCGACCTGATTCTGCTCGGCATGGTCGGCGTCGGCGAAGTTGCCGGCGAGATCAGCCTCGTCGCGCAGACGCCGCGCCAGTCGCTGCTGCGCGCGCTGCGCGACAGCGTGGTGCTGCGCTTGTCGGCGGAGGCGTTCCATCGGCTCGTCGCCAAGTACCCGCAGGCGATGATGCACACCGTCGGCGTCACCGCGCGGCATCTGCTGCAGCGGCCCGGCGAGGCGCGCTATTCGGCGCCGCGCACGTTCGCGATCCTGCCGCACGATGCGGGCGTCGACGCGCTCGGATTCGCGCACAACCTCGCCGAGGCGCTGTCGCGCTACGGCTCCTGCGCGCTGATCGACGCGGCGGCCGCGCGCGGGCGCGACGCGGCGTGGCTGCATGGCGTCGAGGCCGCGCACCGCTACGTGCTGCTGCTCGGCGACGCCGGCGAGCCGGCCTGGCGCGAACAGTGTGCGCGCCAGGCCGATGCGTTCCTCTTGCCGGTCAATGCGGCGGACGAGGCGAGCGCGTGGCCCGAAGTCGCCTTCATCAATGCGCAGCGCGCGCCGTTGCGCCGGCGCCATCTCGTCCTGCTGCACGAAGGCGATATCGGTCCCGGGCGCGCCGCGGCCTGGCTCGCTCAGCTGCGCGACGCGCGCCATCACCACGTGCGCGGCGACCGCGCGGCCGCGGACGCCGAGCGCATCGCGCGCCTGCTGATCGGACGCAGCATGGGCCTGGTCCTCTCCGGCGGCGGCGCGCGCGGTTTCGCCCAGATCGGCGTCGTGCACGCGCTGCGCGAAGGCGGCCAGCAGATCGACTGCGTCGGCGGCACCTCGATCGGCGCGATCATCGGCGCGGGCGTGGCGCTGGAGTGGTCGGGCGAGGAGATGTTCTACAACTACCGGCGCGCGTTCGTCGATGGCCGGCCGCTGCGCGATTATACTTTTCCCTTTGTATCCTTGACCCGCGGCCGCCGCGTCGCGCGCCTGCTGCGCGAGGCGTTCGGCGAGCGCGACATCACCGATCTGCCGCTGCCGTTCTACGCGGTCACCGCGAATCTGACCGCCGGCGCGGCGCAGGTGCAGCGCGCCGGTCCGCTCTGGTTCTGGCTGCGCGCGGCGTCGGCGATTCCGGGCGTGCTGCCGCCGGTGTTCCATCGCGGCGAAGTCTTCGTCGACGGCGCGGTGATCAACAACCTGCCGGTCGATCCGATGCGCGATACGCAGATCGGCGATGTCATCGGCATCGACATCGGCGCCGACGACGTGCTGCATGCGCAGGTCGAGGAAGCCGCGCTGCCGTCGCTGTCGCGGATGGTGCTCGACCATCTGCGCCGCCGCCCGCGGCCGGGCATTCTGAATATTTTGCTGCGTTCGGGCATGGTCAACTCCGAGGCCGCGAGCGCGATCCGGCGCGCGCAGACCAGCCTGCTGCTCTCGCCGCCGATGCACGACATCGGCCTGCTCGACTGGCATGCCTACGAGCGTGCGATCGCCGCCGGCTACCGCCACGCGCGCGAGGTGCTCGGGCGCGGGGCCAAACCGCGCGGCCTGCCCTAGCTGCGCGCGGGGAAGTAAGGTAGGATCGCGCGCCGGCTTGAGCTTCAGGGGAAGTGATCATGCTTTGGGATCGTGTCTCGCACGCGCGGAATCCATTCCGCGATCTTCGCCTTGTTCTGATTCCCGCCTTGGGATGGTGCGCGCTCTGCGCCTCGACCTCGAGCCTCGCCGGCGTGGTCGGCAGCGGCACGTCCGGCTCGTGCACGCAGGCGGCCCTGCAGACCCAGATCAGCGCCGGCGGCGCGGTCACCTTCAACTGCGGCGGCGCGGCGACGATCGCGCTGACCTCGGGAATATTCATCGGTTCGAGCAATCCCGCCGTCGTCGTCGACGGCGCCGGGCTCATTACCCTCGACGGGTCGACGCTGGCGTCGCCGCAGCCGATGGTCTCGATCAGCGGCGGCAGCGCGGCGCTGCCGAGCATCACGTTCAAAGGCATGACGTTCACCAACGGCAACGCGACCGGCGCCGGTCTGCAGGCTGGCGGCGCCATCCTCAACGGCGGCAATCTCACGTTGGATCACGACGTCTTCACCCACAACCAGGCGCCGTTCGGCGGCGCCGTGGTGCAGGAGCGGTGCAGCAGTGCCGGATCGCCGCCGCTGCCGTGCGTGGCCGCCAGTCTCACGGTGACCAACAGCACGTTCAGCAACAACAGCGCGAGCAACAGCGGCGGCGCGATCAATCTGCAGAGCGACACCGTCAGCATCAGCAACTCGACCTTCGCCGGAAATTCGGGCGGCAGCGGCGGCGCGGTGTTTCTGTTCGGCAACAGCACGTTCACGACGAGCGGAACGATCGTCAACAGCACCTTCAATGCGAACAGCGCCAGCAACGGCGGCGGCGCCATCGCGGCGAGCAGCCTGCAAGGCGGAACCGTCACCTTGACCAGCCTCACCATCGCCGGCAACTCGGCGGCAAGCGGTGTGGGTGGCGTCTCCGCGCCATCTACGCTGACCATGCAGGACACTTTGCTGGCGAACAACAGCGGCGGCAACTGCGGCGGCGGCAGCTTCAGCGGAGCGAACAATCTGCAGTTCGGCGACAGCACCTGCAGCGGCGTCACGGTCGGCGATCCGCATCTGGGCGCGCTGGCGGACAACGGCGGTCCCACGCAGACGATGGCGCTCGGCGCCGGCAGCGCGGCGATCGATGCGGGCAGCAACGCCACCTGTCCGGCTTTGGATCAGCGCGGCAATGCGCGTACCGACGGTGACGGCAACGGCAGCGTGATCTGCGACATCGGCGCCTACGAAGCCGCAGCCGGGACCACGCCGCCGCCGGCACCTGCGGTTGCCGCGCCGGCGCTGGACCGCGCGGGAATAGCGCTGCTCGCCGGTCTGCTCGCCGCGCTGGCGCTGACGGCGACGCGTCGCCGCGCATAGTTCGCGGCTCCGCGCCAAGAAAATCCGATCAGCGGCGCTCGCGCGGCGCGCGGTATTCGACCAGCGTGCTCTCGACCTGCGGCGTGATCTCCTCGACCGCATCCTCGCCCTGCTGCTTGGCCGACAACCCGGTGTAGATCACGTTGGCGGTCCAGCCGGCGCCGAGTTTCTGCCGGCCCTGCACGGCGTAGGTCGTCACGTTGAGCTGCGCAGTCGTCGCATCGACGTTCATGCCGTAGGCCGGCAGGTTCTGCGAGCCGGTGGGACGGGCGTGGACGATGACGACCGCATCGACGCGGCCGTTGCGCGCGAGCATCTCGAGCAGCCCCGGCACGTTGGCGCGCTGGCCGGCGAGGAAACGTTCGGCGCCCGGCATCAGGTCCGCATCGGCGAGGTGATAGCCGCGATGCGCGAGCGCCTGTTCGATCACGCGGCCGGCCGGCTCGGAGACGGTGATGTCGCCGCCCGACAGCACCGCGACGGTCGGCACATGCGGCTTCGGCGGCGCGACGGGCGCGGGCGGCGGCGCGACTTTGGCGATCTGCGGCGCGCTCGGTGCGGGCGGCGTGACCGCCGGCGCCGCGGGTTCCGAGGGTGCGACGCCAATCGTGGCCGAGTTGACGGCGGCGGCGTTCGTCGGCGCGGCATTGCCGTCCGCACCGGCCGTCGCCGCGGCGGCGGCCGCAGTGGAATTGGCCGTTGTATCTTTTGCCGCATTCTCCACATTTGCAGAAACAGGTGCCGGTGCGGCGGCGGGTGCCGGCGGCGGCACCGGCGGAGTCGCGATCGATGCCGGCGCCGCGGTCGTCGCGGCGGCGGTCGACGTCGAAGCCGCCGCCGTCGTCTCCGCTGACGCCGGACCGACCAGGCTCGCCGGCAGCCATTGCTTCACGAAGCCGAGCTGATCGCGGTAGGCGTACGCGCCGCCGCCGAGACCGAGCAGAAGCAGCGCGGCGATCGCGAGCGGCAGCGCGGGCGACGCCGATTTCTTCGACGCCGCGGCCTGGCGTTCGAGCAGGGATTGGTGCGCATTGTCGGGCAGCGCGCTCGCGGTCACGGCCGGCAGCGTGTTCTGCGGACGCGGCGGCGTGGCCACCGTCGTCAGCGCGGGCGCAATGGTCGGCAGCGGGCGCGGCGTCGGCGTGGTGTTCGGCAGTGCGCTCTGCCCCGAGACCGGTGTCTTCATGCCGATCACGGTCGCCGCGGCGGACGAGGGTTGCGTGCGCAGCTGCAAGGTCGGCCCGTTCGCGAGCAGCGGATGGCGGGCGAGGTCGGCGGCGAGATCCTGGCAGCTTTGATAACGGTCGGCCGGGTCCTTGGCGATCATGCGCGTGAGAATGCGCGCGAGGCCGGGATCGACGTCGGCGTTGAGCGAGCACACGTCCGGAATCTCCGCTTTGACCACTTCGAGCATGAGGCCGAGCGGCGACTCGTCGGTGAACGGCATGCGTCCGGCGAGCATCTCGAACAGGACGATGCCGAGCGAGAAAATATCCGAGCGCTGATCGACGAGCTTGCCCAGGCATACCTCGGGCGACAGATAGCCGGGCGTGCCGACGAATTCGCCGGTCGAGGTGAGTTTCTTGGTCAGGTCCGCGCTCGACAGGGCGATGCCGAAGTCGGCGATCTTCACGTTGCCGCGGCTGCCGATCATGATGTTGCCGGGCTTGATGTCGCGATGGATCACGCCGCGGTCGTGCGCGGTGGCGAGGCCGAGCGCGGTCTGGTAGATCACCTTCGCCGCCTGCTCGGGCTTGAGCTGATGTTCGCGCTTGAGCACTGAACTCAGCGATTCGCCGTCGACGAATTCCATGACGAAGAACGTCTGCCCGTCGTCGTCGCCGATAAAATAAATCTGGATGATATGCGGATCGTTGAGCGCGGCCATGCTGCGCGCTTCGCGCAGGAAACGTTCCTTGATCCCCGGATCGTGCGCGAGCGAATCGGCGAGCACTTTGATCGCCACGTAGCGGTTCAGCGACGCTTCGTATCCTTTGTAAACCACACCCATGCCGCCGCGGCCCAACTCGGCGACCAGATCGTAATGCCCCAATTGCTGTTTCATGACCCCCTCCACGGCGCCCGGCGCCACTTGAGTAGGAAAAAGTCTAGCACCGCACATTTCGCGCGTCCGCGTTGCGATTGGCGGGAACGACCGTGCAGAATCGACGGCGCATTCGTGATTTGAATCACGTTTCCGTTCGCGCTAGAAATGATTGTTCCGGTCACAAAGCCCCCCTAGACTTCCGGCCTTTATGCCTTCCGCCCAGCCCGCCGCCGCCCGCCTCACTCCGACCCTGCTGCGCATTGCGCGCACGCCGGGCTGGCTCTGGCTGGCGCTGACGGCCTGCCTGCTTTTGAGTCTGTGGCGCATCGGCACTCTGTATCTGCATGACCCGTTGATCGCCCTGGCGAACAGCTACGACGAGGTCCGCTACAGCGCCTGTTTCAATCTCTACCCCGACCGTCCGGACTCGATCCCGCCCGACCGCAACAGTCCGGCCGCGCCGTTTTCGCAGTACAAATTCGTCAGCGCGCCCGATCCGATCTGCTACTGGTCGACCGAGCTGCTGTTCCAGGGCGCGGCCGCGGCGGTTTACCGGGCCGACGAAGCCGCGTCGGGGGCGAAAGCGCATTCGGTGCGCTGGATCGGCGCGTTCAAGATTCTCGCCCTGCTCGCTCTGTGGTTCGGCTTCACCGTCGCCTGGCTGCGGCGGCGCGAGCCCTGGTCGGCGCTGGCCAACGGTCTGCTGCTGCCGGTTTTGTTCGCCGATCCGGCCAATACCGTTTATCTCAACACTTTCTATGCCGAATGGACGGCTCTGCTCGCGCTCTACGCCGTGGCCGGGCTGATCCTGATCCACGAAGGCAAGCCCGCGCGCGGCCACGCCTTCGCCCTGCTCGCGCTGGCCGCGGCGGCGCTGGCGATCAGCAAGATCCAGCACATCGTCCTGCCGCTCGGCATCGCCGCGGCGATGCTGTTGATCGGCCGCTGGCGTGACCGCGTCTGGCTGTGGAAAGGCCAGGCGCTGCTGCTCGGCGCGCTCGCCGGCATCGTCGTGCAGGTCGTGCAGCTGCAGCGCGACAGCGATGCGATCCGCGCGATCAACGTGTTCAACCAGGCCGACGTCGTGTTCACCGCGCTGTTGCCGAATTCGCGCGATCCCGCGGCGACCGCGCAGGCGCTCGGCTTGTCGCCGCAGTGCCTGCAGTATTCCGGAAAGAAGGCATGGCAGATGCCGGGTTTCCCGGCGGATCTGTGTCCGGAACTGACGAAGGTGTCGCGTTCGCGCGAACTCCTCACCTTGCTGCGCGAGCCGGACATGACCCTGCGCATCGGCTGGGCCGGCCTGGCCAACCTGCATCCGTGGGTCGCGCCGGGGCTCGGACTCGTCGAGGGCGGCAATTTCACGCCGCTGCCGGCGCAGTTCGCCTCGCTCAGCGGCGCGTTCGCCGACCAGCCGCTGCTGCGCGCGGTGCTGTTTGGCGCGCCGTTCGTCGCGCTCGTCCTGCTGCTCTGGCGACACCGCTGGCGCGCCTGGCCGCGCTTGCTCACCGTCACCGTGCTGACCATCGTCGTCACCCTCGGCACGCTGACCGTCACTGTGCTCGGCGACGGCCTCGCCGACGTGCCCAAGCAGGGCCATCTCGTCTACAACGCCGCCTTCACCTGGTGGATCGGCGCCCTCGTCGTCGGCGGGCG
>DAIMZS010000123.1:0-8969 GCA_036733825.1 Rudaea sp. | reverse complement strand
CGACGCGGAAGATGTGCGTGTCGACCGCGATCGTCGGCTGGCCGAACGCGGTGTTGAGCACCACATTCGCCGTTTTGCGTCCGACGCCGGGCAGCGCTTCGAGCGCCTCGCGCGTGCGCGGCACTTCGCCGCCGTATTCTTCGACGAGAATGCGGCAGGTTTCGATCACGTTCTTTGCCTTGGCGTTGAACAGCCCGATCGTGGAGATGTAGCTCTTCAGCTTCTCCTCGCCGAGCGCAAGGATCGCCTGCGCCGTGCCGGCGATCGGATAGAGCTTGCGCGTGGCCTTGTTCACGCCGACATC
Source organism: Rudaea sp. (assembly GCA_036733825.1). GTDB lineage: Bacteria > Pseudomonadota > Gammaproteobacteria > Xanthomonadales > Rhodanobacteraceae > Rudaea. The sequence goes on along the minus strand of DAIMZS010000123.1, from coordinate 8,665 downwards.
GGTCGCCTGCGCGGACAGAATCACCGAAATCAGCAGCTGGAACGGCGTGGCGTATTCGAGTTCGCTGCGCGGTTTCGGATTGACTTCGCGCAGGCGGCGGAAGATTTCCGCACGTTTTTCCGCATTCATGGACTCGGCGTTCCCTTCTTCGCCTTGGCGCGCGCGATCGCTTCGAGCACGGCGCTGCGCGCTCCGTCGTGCACCTCGGCCTTGCGCGCGGCGATGGCGCGCTCGCGTTGCGTGCGTTCGTGGGCGAGGCGCGCATTGTGCGCTTCGTAGCGCTGCCGGTAATGGGCGGCGCTCGCTTCACGCGTGCCAGTGCCCGGAATCATCGCGATGCAGTCGACCGGGCACGCCGGAATGCACAGCTCGCAGCCGTTGCACTCCTCGCTCAGGATCGTGTGCATCAGTTTGTTCGCGCCGACGATCGCGTCGACCGGGCAGACCTGGATGCATTTGGTGCAGCCGATGCACGCGTCTTCATCGACGATCGCAATTTCGGCCGGTTTTTCGACCCCGTTCGCCGGATTGAGCGGCTTCGCTTCACGGCCGAGCAGGACAGCCAGTTCGCGAATGCCCTGCGCGCCGCCGGGCGGGCACTGATTGATGTCGGCATCGCCCGCGGCGATCGCTTCGGCGTAGGCGAGACAGGCTGGATAGCCGCAGCGTGTGCACTGCGTTTGCGGGAGCAGGGCGTCGATGCGCAGGGCGAGGGCGGCTTTTCCTTCTCCCTGCGGGAGAAGGTGGCGCGAAGCGCCGGATGAGGGTTCGCCGATCGTGTTGCGTGACAGATTCACCGGACCCTCACCCCAACCCCTCTCCCGGAGGGAGAGGGGCCTTTTTCTGTTTGTCCAACCACACTTCCAACCCCTGCGTGTTCAGCTCGATATCCATTTCCAGCAACTCGCGCACCTGCGCGGCAACGAAAGTGCAGCCGTGCGCCTGCGCGCGGGCGGTGTACAGCACCGCGAGATCGTCCGCGATGCGCGCATGGCGATCGGCATCGGCGGCATGTTTCCGCGCGATCGCCACCATCGCGTCGATCTGCTCGTACAGATCCCGCGCCAGCCGCGGCACGTCGGCGACGCGGCTGTAGTGGGTCAGGAACATCTGCTGCGGCTCGCGCTCGAGCATGCGTGCGACCGAGGCTTTCAACGCGTCGGGTTCGAACTGCACCGGCGTCGAGGTCGGCAGGATAAAGGCGCCCTGGTCGGTGTCGAATTCGCGATAGGACAGGCCGAACGTATCGCCGGTGAAGAAGGCGCGGCTCGCCGCATCGTAAATGCTGATGTGATGACGCGCATGGCCCGGCGTGTCGAGGCAGAGCAGCTCGCGGCCGGCGAGATCGACGATGTGACCGTCGGGCGCCTCGACGACGCGTTCGGCGGGCACCGGCACGAGCGTGCCGTAGCTGCGCGCGATCTCCTCGGCACCGTACACCGCCGTCGCGCCGGCGATCAGTGCGGACGGATCGATCATGTGGCGCGCGCCGCGCGGATGCACGACGAGCTTCGCATTCGGCAACTGCTGCATCGCGAGGCCCGCGCCGCCGGCGTGGTCGAGGTGCACGTGGGTGAGGATCACCCAGTCGACGGCATCGACGCCGAGGTTTTTTGCCTTGAGCGCATCGAGCAGGCGCGGAATGGAATGGTTCGTGCCGACATCGACGAATGCGGCACGGCCGTTGTGCACGATCAAATGGCTGGCGTCGAACTGCGGACGGAAGAAGCCCGTGTCGATCGCGGTGATGCCGTGGTCGAAGTCGATCGTTTGCGCGCTCACTTGACCTGCGCTCCCGGCTGCGCGCCCTGATCCGCGTCGAGCAGGAACAGATCCGCATCGCCCGTGCCGGCCGAGAGAATCATGCCTTCCGACACGCCGAAGCGCATTTTGCGCGGCGCGAGGTTGGCGATGAACACGACGTTGCGGCCGATGAGTTTTTCCGGCTCCGTGTAGGCGGCGCGGATGCCGGAGAAAATCTGGCGCGTGCCGAGCGGACCGGCATCGAGTTCGAAACGCAGCAGCTTGTCCGAGCCGTCGACAAAGCCGCATTGCACGACCTTGCCGATGCGCAGATCGAGTTTGGCGAAATCATCGATGGAGATGGAGCCGGGATTCGACGCGCCTTTGCCTTCCCTTCCTCCGCTTGCGAGGGAAGGTGCGCCGGCAGGGGCGGAAGGGGGCGCTTTGGTCAGCGATTCCTTCGATGCTTCGATCATCGCCTCGATCTTTTTTGCGTCGATACGCGTAAGTAAAGGTTTAAAGGGATTTATTTTTTTTCCGAGTAATAGGTCGCTAGCTTGCTCAAACCGTACGAATTCTTCGCCTAAGAATTCCTCAACCTTTTTTACAGTGATTGGAATAATAGGCTTTAAATAAATTGCTAGTAAACGAAAGAAATTAATCGCCAAAGTACAGAGCGAATGCAATTCTTCGCGTCGAGTCGGATCCTTGACAACCACCCAAGGTTTGTATCCGTCTATGATCTGATTGATGTTGCCGGCTTGGGTTAAGATGTCTCGAGTAACTTGGGCGAATTCGCCTCGTTCGTACCAATGCTGCTCATGCTTTTCGTGCCAAAGAGTTTCTAAGTGTTCGCGTGCTCCGTTATAACGAATGCTGTCTATTTCACTGAGATTGCTGGCCAGCCTGCCATTGAAATATTCTTCGATGAATTTCGCTGATCGGCTGGCGATGTTCACCCACTTGCCGACAAGATGCGAATTGACGCGCTCCTCGAACGCTTTCAGGTCGAGGTCGACGTCGGTCGGCGCCGGGCCGAGGATGGTGGCGAAGTAGTAACGAAGATAATCCGCATCGAGCCCCGCATCGAGATAGGTGCGCGCCATGACGAAGGTGCCGCGCGACTTCGACATTTTCGCGCCGTTGACCGTGAGATAGCCGTTGACGTGCAGCGCCGTCGGCGTGCGCAGCTTCGCGCCGTTCAGCATCGTCGGCCAGAACAGGCCGTGGAAATTGACGATGTCCTTGCCGATGAAGTGATGCATCTCGGCCGTACTGTTCGGCGCGAGATAGGCGTCGAAGTCGGCGCCGGTTTTCGCGCACCAGTTCTTGAAGCTGGCGAGATAGCCCACGGGCGCGTCGAGCCAGACGTAAAAGAACTTGCCCGGCGCGTCGGGAATCGGAAAGCCGAAGTAGGGCGCGTCGCGCGAGATGTCCCAGTCGCGCACGCCGCCTTCGGCGTCGAGCCATTCCTTCAACTTGGCCGCGACCGAGGAATGCACGACCGGCTTGCTGTTCGTGAGCTTGCCGGCGAGCCAGCCGCGCAGCAGCGTGGCGAAATCGCCGACTTTGAAGAAGTAGTGTTCGGAGTCGCGCAGTTCCGGCGTCGCGCCCGAGACGACCGAATGCGGATCGATCAGATCCGTCGGCGCATACGTCGCGCCGCAGTTCTCGCAGTTGTCGCCGTACTGGTCGGGCGTGCCGCAATTCGGACAAGTGCCCTTGATGTAGCGGTCGGGCAGGAACATCTGCTTGAGCGGATCGTAAAGCTGGCGGATCGAGCGCTTCTCGATATGCCCCGCATCGCGCAGGCGCGTGTAGATCAGGCTGGCCAGTTCGCGATTTTCTTCCGAATGCGTCGTGTAGTAGTTGTCGTAGACCACGCCGAAATCGGCGAAGTCGCGCTCGTGCGAGGCCTGGATGCCTTTGATGAATTCCTCGGGCGCGAGTCCCGCCTTCTCCGCCGCGAGCATGATCGGCGTGCCGTGTGCGTCGTCGGCGCTGACGAAGACGACCTTGTCGCCGGCCATGCGCCGCGCGCGCACCCAGATATCGCATTGCAGATAGCCGAGCAAATGGCCGATGTGCAGCGGTCCGTTTGCGTAGGGCAGGGCGTGGGTGACGAGGATATTGCGCGACATGCAAAACGATTCCGAGGAGGATGCACGAATTATCGCACGAGCGTCGAGTTTTCCGGCGTGTTCCGCACCCCGCCGGGGTGCGGAACGAGCGAGCGGTTGTTTTACAATGGAGGCGAAACGCTCGACCTCCAGCCGTACCCGCCAGTCCTTTGAACCACGACGCGACTTCCATCGTCCTGAGCCCGGCCCTCGTCATCGACGACGACGAACCGGCGCGGCTGCGGCTGGCCCATGTGCTGCGCACGCTCGGGGTGGCCGATCGCACCGTGGCATTCGCGGGCGATGTGGCCCAGGCTGCGCAGCGTTTGGACGAGGGCCGATTCGCGCTCGCCCTCGTCGACATCGAATTGCCCGACGGCAGCGGCATCGATTTCATCCGCGCATTGCGCGAACGCGCGCCGCAGACCGCTGCGCTCGTGGTGTCGACGTTCGCCACCCAGGATCTCATCCTCGCGGCGCTGCAGGCCGGCGCGGTCGGCTATCTGCTCAAGGAGCGCAGCGACGAGGAACTCATCGCCGCCGTGCGCAGCATCCAGCTCGGCGGCGCGCCCATCGATCCGTTCGTCGCGCGGCATATCCTCAAGCTCGTCGCGCAGGCGTCCACGCCGACGCAACCGCTGCCGGGCAAGGACGTCGAGCCGCTGGCGGAGCCGCTGACTCCGCGCGAAGAGGAAGTGCTGCGGCTGGTCGCGCAGGGCCTGATCAGCCGCGAAATCGCCGAACATCTGTCGCGGTCGATCTTGACCGTCGAAGGCCACATCAAGAGCATCTTCCGCAAGCTCCAGGTCAACACGCGCACGAAGGCGGTGCATCAGGCGCGCACGCTGGGCCTTCTGCGCTGATCCGTATGTCACGTTTTGCGCCGACAGGGGGCTGCATGCGTTTCGTTTTACTGTGGGTATTGCTGTGCTCGGTTTTCCTCGCCGCTCAAGCTGCAGCTGCGGCACCCGAACTGCAGCCGATCATTTCTGCAGAGGCCGCGCGCGGCGATCCGCAATCGATGCAAGCGCCGACGCAGGGCTGGCAGGAAGTGACGATCCCGGATTTCGTCAACGATCGCTGGCCCGCGTTCAACGGCGTGGTCTGGTACCGCATGAGCTGGGATCAGGCCGATGCGACGCAGCCGGCCGGTGTCGTCTTCGAATACCTGAGCATGGCCGGGGCGGTGTACGTCAACGATGTGCTGGTCGGGCGCGATGCGGATCTCGCCGCGCCGGTGTCGCGCTCGTGGAAAACGCCGCGGCTATTCATCGTCGAAGCGCCGCTGTTGAAAGCGGGCCGCAACGTCCTGCTCGTGCGCGTCACGGGCGTCGCCGAATTCGGGCCGGGCCTCGGTGCGGCGTCGGTGGGCCCGGTGGCCGCGGCGCATGCGCAATATGAGAGCTATCGCTTCTGGCGCCAGGACCTGTTCCGTTTCACCCTCGCGATCGAAGCGACGCTCGGCGCGTTCTTCACCTTGCTGTGGTTTCTGCGCCGCACCGAGTCCGCGTTCGGCTGGTACGGACTCAGCCAGCTGTTCTGGTTCGGCTACGTCGCCAACTACATCGTCACCGACCTTTGGCCGTTCTCGAGCCACTACGCCTGGGCGGTGCTCAGCGCGTCCTGCCTCGCCGTGTTCGCCGGCACCTTCACGATGTTCGTGTTGCGTTTCTGCGCGCGCCGCTGGTCGCGTTTCGAGATCACGATGTGGAGCGCGATCGGCATCGGCATCGCGCTGATGCTGGTGCTGCCGGTGCCGCTGAACGACGCCTATCGCATTCAATTCGTGATGATCTCGGCCTTGTTCGGCACCGCGGTCAACGTGCTGCTGATCGTGCTCGCCTGGCGCGGCAATGCGATCGAGCCGCGCATTCTCTCGGCGATCGCGCTGCTGCATATCGCCGCCGCCGGCCACGACATGCTCGCCTTCACGCGCGTGATCGCGACCAATGTCTATTACGCGGACAACAGCGAATTCCTCAACACGATCGGCATTGCCGCGCTCTTGATCTGGCGCTACGCGCGCAATCAGGGACGCATCGAGAATTTCAACGTGCAGCTGCGCAACGACGTCGCCCTCGCACGCCGCGAACTCGCCGACAATCTGCAGCGCCAGCACGAAACGGAGATGGCGCACGCGCGCATCGGCGAGCGCCTGAATCTGGTGCGCGACCTGCACGACGGCCTCGGCGGATCGCTGACCGGCAGCATCGCGGCGATCGAACGCGCGCCGCAGAATGCTTCCGCGCCGTATCTGCTGAAACTGCTGCACGATCTGCGCGACGAGTTGCGCCTGATCGTCGACACCTCCACCCACGATGCGCAGAATCCCGGCGACTTCGCCGATCAGCTCGTGCCGCTGCGGCATCGCATGACGCGCCTGCTCGACGCCAAAGGCATCGTCTGCCGCTGGCATTTCGACGGCCTCGACGGGCTGCGCCTGCCGTCGGCGCGCACGCTCGACGTGCTGCGTTTCCTGCAGGAAGCGCTGACCAACGTGATGAAGCACAGCGGCGCGAGCGAGGTGGAAATTCTCGTGCGCGGCGCGGCCGACACGCTCGAACTCGCCGTGACCGACAACGGCATCGGCATTGGCGAGGCGCCCGGCCACGGCGCCGGCATGTCGAGCATGCGCGCACGTGCTCGGCGCCTCGGTGGCGAGCTGCATTGCGATTCCGTGCCGGGCCGGACGCGCATCGCCATGCGCGGCACGCTCCTCGCCACGCCCTGACACGATTTCCCCGCGAGTCGAAAACACCCAATTCTGGGGGTGTTGCCGCGCGCTGCTCTGCCGCACTCTTCGCCACGCATCCGGCCTTCCACGGGGAGGCGCGGGCGCAAGTTGAAGAAACAGGGGAAAAACATGAGCGTGCGGATTCGGTCCATTGCTGCGCGGTGCGCGGCGGCGCTATGCCTGTTGTCGACGGTGTTCGTCGCGACGGCAGCGCACGGCCAGGGCGCGGCGAGCCTGCTCGATTCGCGCGCGACGGCGGTTGCGGCCGGCACCAATCACGACTGCGCATTGACCACCGGCGGCGGCGTGCAATGCTGGGGCGCCAACGGCTTCGGCCAGCTCGGCAACGGCTCGACCGCGGATTCCGCGCTGCCCGTCGCCGTGGCGAGCCTTTCCAGCGGCGTTGCGGCGATCGACGCCGGCGACGGCTTCGGCTGTGCGCTGACCATGTCAGGCGGCGTGCAATGCTGGGGCCTGAACTCGAACGGCCAGCTCGGCAACGGCTCGACCTCGAATTCGTCGACGCCGGTCGCGGTGGCGAATCTCTCCGGCGGCGTCGCCGCGATCAGCGTGGGCGAGGCGCACAGCTGCGCGCTGATGACCTCGGGCGGCGTGCAGTGCTGGGGCTCGAACAGCAACGGCCAGCTCGGCAACGGTTCGACCACCGATTCGTCGACGCCGGTCGCGGTAGCGAATCTCATCGACAAAGTCGTCGCCATCGCCGCAGGCGGCTATCACACCTGCGCGTTGACCAGCGGCGGTTTGGTGCAGTGCTGGGGCCAGAACAACCAGGGCCAGCTCGGCAACGGCTCGACCACGGATTCCTCCACGCCGGTGACGGTGGCGAACCTCGGCGGCGGCGTGACCGCGATCGCCGCCGGCTATCGGCATACCTGCGCCTTGCCGGCCGCGGGCGGGGTGCAGTGCTGGGGTTACAACATCTACGGCCAGCTCGGCAACGGCTCGAACAGCAACGCGTTGCTGCCGGGGCCGGTCGCCAGCCTCGCCGGCAGTTTTGCCACGATCGCCGTCGGCAAATATCAGACCTGTGTGTTGAACAGCACGGGCGGCATGCAGTGCTGGGGCTGGAACGTGAACGGACAGCTCGGCAACGGCACGACCGCGAACTCGACCACGCCAGTGACGGCGACGGCGCTGCCGGGCGGCGCGGCGATGATGGCGCTGGGTTCCAACCAGACGTGCGTGCTGATGGCCGGCGGCGGCGTGCTGTGCTTCGGCGCCAACAACAACGGCCAGCTCGGCAACGGCACGACGACGGCCTCGCTCACGCCAGCCGCGGTGGCCGGATTCTCCACCGCCGTGGCCGTGGCTACGCGCAATGTCGTCATCAACGGCGGCAATGTCGCCGAACCGGGCGGCACCGTCGCCTCGGGCTACGGTCATCGCTGCGCGGTCACGAATGCGGGCGGTGTGCAATGCTGGGGGCAGAACGACCACGGCCAGCTCGGCAACGGCTCCACGACGAATTCTTCCACGCCGGTGGCGGCGACGGGCCTCGCCGTGGGCGTCAGCGCGGTCGCGGCGGGCAGCGACAGCTTGCACACCTGCGCGTTGACCAACGCGGGCGGCGCGCTGTGCTGGGGCCTGAACAATCAGGGCGAACTCGGCAACGGTTCCACCACGGATTCGTCCGTGCCGGTCGGCGTGACCAATCTCGCCGGCGGCGTCGCCGCGCTTGCGGCAGGCAACGACCATACCTGCGCGCTGACCACGGCGGGCGGCGTGCAATGCTGGGGCGCGAATACCTTCGGCCAGCTCGGCAACGGTTCCACGACGAATTCATCATTGCCGATCGGCGCGGCCGGCCTGGACAGCGGCGTAGTCGCGATCGCCGCGGGGCTGCGATATTCCTGCGCGCTGCTCGCGTCGGGCGGCGTGCGCTGCTGGGGTTGGAACCTCAACGGCCAGCTCGGCAACGGCTCGACCACCGATTCGTCGACGCCGGTCACCGTGACCAATCTCGCCGGCACTGCGGTGGCGATCGCCGCCGGCACCTACCACGCCTGCGCACTGCTGGCGTCGGGCGCGGTGCAGTGCTGGGGCCTGA
>DAIMZS010000122.1:2293-9044 GCA_036733825.1 Rudaea sp. | reverse complement strand
AAACCTCGTCAGGAGAGCACGTGCACCCGACGCGCCCCCGCGTAGCGCTTGGCCCAATACGCGCTGGCGAGTTCATCGACGCGTACGCGCTTGCCCGGCGAGGGCGAATGGATGAAGCGGCCTTCACCCATGTAGATGCCGACGTGCGTGATGCGGTTGCGCACGGCGAAGAAGACCAAATCGCCAACCTTCAGATCGCTGCGCGCGATTTTCTCGCCGTCGAGGAACTGGCTCGGCGCGTCGTAAGGCAGGTCGACGCCGAAGGTCTTGTTGTAGACGTAATGAGTGAAGCCCGAGCAATCGAAACCGGTCGACGGATCGCGGCCGGCGCGGCGGTAGCGGATGTCGCGTAGAGTCAGGGCGAAATCGGCGACGCGCTTGCGCGGCGTCTTGTAGATCGCGCGGTCGACGATTTCTTCCATGCTCGCCTTGATGGCGGCATCGCTGTCGAGCGCGGCTTTCGCGGCGAGCGGAACGTGCGCGGCGACAGGCTGCGGAACGAACGGGCGGTATTGGGGAACGACCTGATCCAGCGAGAACGCAGCGTGCGCGGCCTGCGGCTGAAAGATCTGGACCTGAGCAAACGACGAAATCGGCGCGACGGCACAAAAAACGAGCGCAGCAAAACGGACGATTCGGGTTTGCATCATGACCGGTAATCCCCCTGAAACAACAGCGGAACGACAAACGAAGGCGCGACCCTAGCAAACGAGTTGTTCGGATTCTGTTAATGGACCGTTCAGTCCAGCAACACTGGTGGTAAAACCACCACTCCGTCACAAAATGCGACGCAAATCGCAGTCACACCCGGTAATAGTTCCGGTACCACGCGACGAAACGCGCGATTCCGACCTCGATCGGGGTCGACGGGGCATAGCCGGTGTCGCGGGTCAGTTCGTCGACGTCGGCGTAGGTGTCGGGCACATCGCCCGGTTGCAGCGGCAGCAGGACCTTCTCGGCCTTGCGGCCGGTGCATTCCTCGATGATCTCGATGTACCGCGCGAGCTTCACCGGCTGGTTGTTGCCGATGTTGTAGACGCGGTACGGCGCACTGGACGTGCCCGGCGTCGGCGCGAGCGGATCGAACGCGGGGTCGGGCTCCGGCACACGGTCGAGCGTGCGCACGACGCCTTCGACGATGTCGTCGATGTAGGTGAAGTCGCGCGAATGATTGCCGTGGTTGAACACTTCGATCGGCTCGCCCGCGAGGATCTTGCTCACGAACAGGAACGGCGACATGTCCGGCCGGCCCCACGGGCCGTACACGGTGAAGAAACGCAAGCCGGTGGTCGGCAGACGATAGAGATGACTGTAGGTGTGCGCCATCAACTCGTTCGCCTTCTTCGTCGCCGCGTAGAGACTGACCGGATGATCGACCGCATCGCGCACCGAAAACGGCAGCTTGCGGTTCGCGCCGTACACCGAACTCGACGAGGCGTAGACGAGATTTTCGACACCGCCGTGGCGACAGCCCTCGAGAATGTTGATGAAGCCGACGAGATTCGAGTCGACATAGGCGCGCGGATTCTCGCGCGAGTAGCGCACGCCGGCCTGCGCGCCGAGATGGGCGACGCGCTGCGGCGCGAATTCGGCGAAGACACGTTCGACCGCGGCGCGATCGGCAAGATCGCCTTTGACGAAGCGGAAGTTCGCCTGCGGCGTTAGGCGCGCGAGACGCGCTTCCTTCAACGCCGGGTCGTAGTAACTGTTGAGGTTGTCGAAGCCGAGCACCTCGTCGCCGCGTGCGAGCAGGCGTTCGCTCAAAGCCGCGCCGATGAAGCCGGCGGCGCCGGTGACCAGAATTCGCATATCCACTCCTGATAAACAGCGCTCTTAAGCCCTCCCCTTCAAGGGGAGGGTTGGGTGGGGATGGTTTCCGATGACGAGGCGGACTACCAACACCATCCCCCTCCAACCTCCCCCTTGAAGGGGGAGGCTAAAGAATTACAGCCGATCGTCGACCGCGTCCTTCGGCAGCACCTGCTTCACGTCGAACACCACCCCGCCCGGTTTGACGAACGCGCGAATACCCGCCGCGCCCAGCGCAAGAAACGGCGCATGCGCCACGGCGAGGACGATCGCGTCATATTGCCCGGCGCCCGGCTGCGGCACGAGTTCGATGCCGTATTCGCGGCGCGCGTCGTCCGCGTCCGCGAACGGATCGTGCACGTCGACCTGCGCATCGTAGCCGGCGAGTTCGGCGATCATGTCGGCCACGCGCGTGTTGCGCAGGTCTGGGCAGTTCTCTTTAAAGGCGAGGCCGAGCACAAGGACTTTGGCCCCGGCAATGTGGATGCGCCGGCGCGCGAGCAGCTTGATCACGCGCTGCGCCACGTGCGCGGCCATGCCGTCGTTGATGCGGCGTCCGGACAGAATCACTTCGGGGTGATAGCCGACCTCCTGCGCTTTATGCGTGAGGTAATACGGATCGACGCCGATGCAATGCCCGCCGACGAGGCCGGGTTTGAACGGCAGGAAATTCCACTTCGTCCCCGCCGCGGCGAGCACCTCGGCGGTGTCGAGATTCAGACGATGGCAGATCAGCGCGATTTCGTTGATCAGCGAAATGTTCAAATCCCGCTGCGTGTTCTCGATCACCTTCGCCATCTCGGCGACGCGGATGCTCGGCGCGCGGTAGGTGCCGGCCTTGACGATCTGCCGATACAACGCGTCGACAAATTCCGCCGCCGCGGGCGTCGAGCCCGAAGTGACTTTGAGGATGGTGTCGAGCCGGCGTTCGCGATCGCCCGGATTGATGCGCTCGGGACTGTAGCCGGTGAAGAAATCCACGTTGTGCTTCAGGCCCGATTCGCGTTCGATGACGGGCACGCAGACTTCTTCAGTCGCGCCGGGGTAGACGGTCGATTCGAAGATAGCGACGCCGCCGCGCCGGATCGCGCGGCCGATCGTGCGGCTCGCGGCGACGAGCGGGGCGAGGTCGGGACGCTTGGCCGCGTCGATCGGCGTCGGCACGGTGACGATGAAGACCTCGCAGCCGGCGAGATCCGCGGCGTCCGCGCTCAGCGTCAGCGCGGTCGCGGCGCGCAATTCGTCCGTCGAGGTTTCCTCGGTGCGGTCGTGGCCGCGGCGCAGTTCGTCGACGCGCGCGGCGTCGATGTCGAAACCGAGCGTCGCCCGTACGCGGCCGAACGCGACCGCGAGCGGCAGACCGACGTAACCGAGTCCGATCACGCCAATGCGCGCGTCGGCGAGATTCGGCAGGGCGGCTGACGTCATCGGCAAAACCCGGATTGCGGCGAGGCGCGTAGTGTAGCAAGCACCTTGATCGCCTTCGTTGCCGATGCCGACATCCGCGTAAAATGGCGCCTTCAATTGTCCGGGACCCCGCCATGCGCATTTGCGTCTACGCCGCCTCGAGCCGTTACTGCGATCCCGTCTATATCGAGGCCGCGCGCGAACTCGGCGCCACGCTTGCGCGCGAAAATTGCCAAATCGTCTACGGCGGCGGCGCGGTCGGCCTGATGGGCGCGCTCGCCGACGGTGCGCTGCACGCAGGCGGCGAAGTCATCGGCATCATTCCGCGTTTCATGACCGAAGTGGAATGGCAGCATCCGGGCGTGGCCAATCTCGAAATCGTCGAGGACATGCGCGAGCGCAAACACAAACTGCTCACCGGGTCGGACGCGGTGATCGCGCTGCCCGGCGGCAGCGGCACGCTCGAAGAATTGTTCGAGGCGATCACGCTCAAGCGCCTCGGCATTTATTTCAATCCGATCGTGCTGCTCAACATCCGCGATTTCTACGCGCCGCTGCAGGCGTTCATGCAGCAGGTCGTCGCCGAGCATTTCATGAACGACGAACACCTGCAGATGTGGTCGCTGGTCAACAGCGTCGCCGAAGCGCTGCCGCGCATCCGCGCCACGCCGCGCTGGCGCGAGGATGCACGCGCGCATGCGGCGGTGAAGGCCTAAATGCTCGTCATTCCCGCGCGCTTTTAGCGGGAATCCAGCGACTTTGCTCCCGCTTTGTCTAGAAAGCAAAGACACTGGATTCCCGCTTTCGCGGGAATGACGAGCGCGCGTTACTCGAACCGGTTCGCCGGCCCGTCGGGTGATGCGCCGCCGCGATCGTCGTCGAGAAATCCGGAGACCGACGCATCGCCGTCATCCGCCGAGCCGCCGCCGGCGTGCGCCTGCGCCGCACTGCGATCGGCTTGCTTCTGCCAGCGCGTTTTGATCGGGTTCGCCGCTTCGGCCGCTTCGGCGGCGAGCAGCAGCGCGCTCTTGCGCTCTTCGGGCAGGTCGGCCCAATGGCAGTCGACCAGCGCGCCTTCGAGGGCATAGAGCAGATTCAAGCTTGGACGAAAACCCGCGCGCTTGACCTTCATGAAGGCCTCCACGGCGCCGAGGCGAGCGAGGTCTTCCTGCGTGCGCACGCCGACCTGGCGCAGCCACGCGGCCGATTTCGGTCCGACGTTGCGGATTTTTCCGGGAGTGTCTTTGACGGCCATCGGGGTTCCTGTTTAGTCGGCGCGCAGCGATTGCAGATACAGGCTCGCCAACTGCTCCATGCCGGCGCGGTCCTCGTCGTCGAAGCGCGCGAGCTTGGGGCTGTCGACGTCGAACACGCCGAGCAGCTGGCCGTCGATGATCAACGGCACGACGATTTCCGAACGCGACGCCGCATCGCAGGCGATGTGTCCGGGAAACGCGTGCACGTCGCGCACGACCTGGGTCTGCCGCGTCGACGCCGCTGCGCCGCAGACGCCTTTGTCGAGCGCGATGCGCACGCAGGCCGGCTTGCCCTGGAACGGGCCGACGACGAGTTCGCGGCCGTCGAAGAAATAGAACCCGGCCCAATTCAGATCGGGCAGCGCGTTGTAGACGAGCGCGGCGAAATTCGCCGCGTTGGCGATGCGGTCGCGTTCGCCATGGAGCAGGCCGCGCGCCTGTTCGGCGAGTTCGGCGTACTGCTCGGGCTTGTTGTCGGACTGAAGGGCGGCGGCGGTGAACATGGTGCGGCTCGAGGGGAATCCCGCCATTCTACTCCAGCGCCGACTTTGCTTCGTAGGCCGTTATGCCTATGCTGCGCGCTCGCTACCCCGAGGCACGCACCGGCACATGACGCGCGCGGTCTACATCACTGGCACCGACACCGGCGTCGGCAAAAGCCTCGCCTCCGCCACGCTGCTGGCGGCGCTGCATGCGCGCGGCGTGCGCGCGGTCGGCATGAAGCCGGTCGCCAGCGGCTGCGAGGCGACGAGCGCCGGTCTGCGCAATGCAGACGCGGCACTGCTGATGGCGCACAGCGTGGGAACGCCGGCCTACGCAGACGTCAATCCGTATGCCTTTGCCGACCCGATCGCACCGCATCTCGCCGCCGCCGATGCTGGCATCGACATCGAACTCGCGCGCATCCGCGCCGCCTTCGCCGCGTTGTCGGCCGCGGCGGATTTCGTCGTCGTCGAAGGCGTCGGCGGCTGGATGGCGCCGCTGGGGCCGCGCTTAATGCAGGCCGATCTCACGCGCGAGCTGGGCCTGCCGGTGATCCTCGTCGTCGGACTGCGTCTGGGCTGTCTCAATCACGCGCTGTTGTCCGCGCGCGCGATCCGCTCCGACGGCGCCGCGCTGGCCGGCTGGATCGGCAGCGCCGTCGATGCAGAGATGGCGCGCCGTGAAGACAACCTCGCCACGCTGCGCGAACGCCTTGGTGCACCCTGCCTCGGCGTGCTGCCGCATCAAGCCGCCGCGGATGCGGCTGTGCTCGCCGCGCACTTGGCGGCGGGCATCGATCAGCTCATGGAATGACTGCCGATGACCGCGGCAACAGCGAAATTGTCGTGGCCGATAACGGCGATCGCCGCCGCCGGAATCGCGTTCTTCGCCGCCTGTTACTACCCCGGCGCGATGTCGCTCGACAGCGCGGTGATCTGGTCGCAGGCGCGCGGCGCGCCGAGCACGAACATCTACGGCGCCGGGCTGCGCTGGCTGTGGCAGCTGACCGATCCGGTCTGGAGCGGACCGGCGCCGCTGTTCCTCATTCAACTCGCGCTGTTCTGGACCGGGCTCGGATTGATCGCGCGTGCCCTCACGTGCGGGCTGATCGGACGCATCTTCTTTCTGCTCGCCGCGGCGTTCGCGCCGGTCGTGTTCGTGCTGCTCGCGCATGTGTGGAGCGACGTGATGCTGCTGGCCGCGCTGGCGTTCGCCGTCGGCGCGCTGCTGCGCTGGCGCGACACCGCGCGTGCGGGTTGGCTGGCGGCGTTCTGGTTGTCGCTCACGTTCGCTGCGGTTCTGCGCCACAACGTGCTCGCCGCGATCGTGCCGCTGGTCGCTTACGCAGTCTGGCTATGGCTGAAATCGCGCGCGATTCCTCCGACGCGAATGCGCGTCGGCCTGATTCTCGGCACGCTCGTGCTGGGTTTCGGGCTACACGTCGTCGGCATGCTCAGCACGCAATCCGCACAGCGGCGCTTTACTTTGTGGCCGGCGGTCGCGATGTGGGATTTGGCCGCCGTGTCGATCGACGCAGGCGAGGTATTGCTGCCGACCGAGACGCGCAAACCCGAGCTGAGCCTCGAGGATCTGCGCGCGGCCTACGTGCCCTATTCCAACGTTCCGGTGTTCACGGCCACGCAGGGCCGGGTGATCGGGCCGTTTTTTCTGAGCAGCGATCCGGTCAACGCGACGCTGCGCGAGGCGTGGGCCGAGGCCGTCTCTAATCGGCCCGCCGCGTACCTCGCCCATCGCTGGCGCCTGACCCTTGCCCTGTTCGGCACCAAGCCACGCGA
>DAIMZS010000122.1:0-2193 GCA_036733825.1 Rudaea sp. | reverse complement strand
CGCAACATCGCTACGCTCGGCGCGCTCCGCGCCATGTCGGCGTTTCTCTTTTCACCAAAATCCAGTTGGGGGACATTCCATCATGCTTCAACTTCGACCCATCGTTCTCGCCATGAGCATCGCCCTCGCCGCCTGCGCGCAAACGCCGCACAAACCCAACGAGCCGGCCAAAGCCGGTGAAACGGCCAAGGCGGTCAACCCGTTCTTCGCGCAGAGCACGCTGCCGTATCAGGCGCCGCCGTTCGACAAGATCCACGACTCCGACTACGCGCCGGCGTTCGACGAGGGCATGAAGCAGCAGATCGCAGAAGTCGAGAAGATCGCCGACCAGGCCGACGCGCCGAGCTTCGACAACACGATCGTCGCGCTCGAGAAGACCGGGGCGACGCTGACGCGCGTGTCGAAGGTGTTCTTCGCCCTCGCCCAGGCGAACACGAACGATACGCTGCAGAAAATCCAGGAGGACTACGCGCCCAAGCTCGCCGCGCATCAGGACGCGATCTTCCTCAACGCCAAGCTCTATGCGCGCGTGAAGAAGCTGTACGACGATCGCGCCTCGCTCGGCCTCGACGCGGAATCCTCGCGCCTGCTCGATCGCTATCACCTCGCCTTCGTGCGCGCGGGCGCGGAGCTGTCGGTGACGGATCAGGCCAAGCTCAAGGAGTTGAACAAGGAAGAATCCTCGCTGCAGACCGCGTTCCAGCAAAAGCTGCTCGCTGCGACCAAGGACGGCGCGCTCGTGATCGACAACAAGGCCGAACTCGCCGGCTTCAGCGACGCCGATCTCGCCGCTGCGCTCGAAGCGGGCAAGAACCGCAAGCTCGACGGCAAGTACGTCGTGGCGCTGCAGAACACCACGCAGCAGCCGGCGCAGGAATCGCTGACCGACCGCAAGACGCGCGAGAAGCTGTTCAAAGCCTCGATCGACCGCGCCGAACATGGCGATGCGAACGACACGCGCGCGACCATCGAGCGCCTCGCCGAACTGCGCGTGCAGAAAGCCAACCTGCTCGGCTACAAAACCTACGCCGACTACAGCCTCGCCGATCAGATGGCGAAGACGCCGCAGAACGCGATCAAGCTGATGACCGGCATCGTGCCCGCCGCCGTGGCCAAGGCCAAGGACGAAGCGCACGGGATGCAGGCGCTCGTCGATAAGCAGAAAGGCGGTTTCAAACTCGCGCCGTGGGACTGGCAGTTCTATTCCGAGCAGGTGCGCAAGGAGAAGTACGAACTCGACCAGAACGAGATCAAGCAGTACTTCGAGATCGACAACGTGCTGCAGAACGGCGTGTTCTTCGCCGCGAACAAGCTCTACGGCGTCTCGTTCAAGGAGCGCCACGATCTTCCGGTATACGAGCCCGACGTGCGCGTGTTCGAGATGTTCGACAAGGACGGCACCTCAATGGCGCTGTTCTACGCCGACTACTTCAAGCGCGACAACAAGTCCGGCGGCGCGTGGATGGACAGCTTCGTCGACCAGTCCGGCCTCATCGGCACCAAGCCGGTCGTGTTCAACGTCTGCAACTTCACCAAGCCGGCGCCGGGCCAGCCCGCGCTGATCAGCCACGACGACGTGGTTACGATGTTCCACGAGTTCGGCCATGCGCTGCACGGCCTGTTCTCGAACGTGAAGTATCCCTACCTCGCCGGCACCAACGTGCCGCGCGACTTCGTCGAGTTCCCCTCGCAGTTCAACGAGCACTGGGCCGACGAGCCGAGCGTGTTCGCCAACTACGCCAAGCACTACAAGACCGGCGCGCCGATGCCGGCCGAACTGGTCGCCAAGATCAAGAAAGCCGGCACCTACGGCCAGGGCTTCGCCACGACCGAATACCTCGGCGCGGCACTGCTCGACCAAGCCTGGCACAGCCTGCCCGCCGACAAGGCCAAACAAGACGTCGACAAATTCGAGGCGCAGGCGCTCAAGCGTTATCACGTCGACTACGCGCTCGTGCCGCCGCGCTACCGCACGAGCTATTTCGCGCACATCTGGGGCGGCGGCTACTCGGCCGGCTACTACGCCTACCTGTGGACCGCGGTGCTGCGCGACGACGCGTTCTACTGGTTCAAGGAACACGGCGGCATGACCCGCGAGAACGGCCAGCGTTTCCGCGACATGGTGCTCTCGCGCGGCAGCACCCAATCCGCCGACGAGCTCTACCGCGCCTGGCGCGGCCGCGATCCGAGCGT
>DAIMZS010000121.1:0-9090 GCA_036733825.1 Rudaea sp. | reverse complement strand
TCGGGCATCGTGAAATCCTTGACCAGATCCCACGCCGCGTCGAGCGAGGTCTGATCGTAGAGCAGGCCGACCCAAAACGCAGGCAGCGCGCAGAGCCGGCTCCAGCGGCCGCCGTCGGCGCCGCGCATTTCCAGGTACTTTTTCAGGCGCACTTCGGGAAAGGCCGTGGTCGTGTGGTCGGCCCAGTCCTTCATCGTCGGCTTCGCGCCGGGCAGTTCGGCGAGATCGCCGGCGAGGAATTTCTTGAACGACTTGCCCGCCAGATCGACGTACTTGCCGTCGCGGTATGAGAAATACATCGGCACGTCGAGAAGGTAATCGACGTAGCGCTCGTAGCCGAAGCCGTCTTCGAAGACGAAGTCGAGCATGCCGGTGCGGTCCGGATCGGTGTCGGTCCAGATGTGCGAGCGATAGCTGAGATAGCCGTTCGGCTTGCCTTCGGTAAACGGCGAGTCGGCGAACAGCGCGGTTGCGACCGGCTGCAGCGCGAGCGAGACGCGGAATTTCTTCACCATGTCGGCTTCGTTCGCGAAGTCGAGGTTGACCTGCACGGTGCAGGTGCGCGTCATCATGTCGAGGCCGAGCTTGCCGACCTTGGGCATGTAATCGCGCATGATGCGATAGCGGCCCTTCGGCATCCACGGCATGTCTTCACGCCGCCATTTCGGCTGGAAGCCCATGCCGAGAAAGCCGAGCTGCAGTTCGTCGGCGACAGTCTTCACCTCGCGCAGATGGCCGGTGACTTCCTCGCAGGTTTCGTGGATCGTCTCAAGCTGGCCGCCGGAAAGTTCGAGCTGGCCCGCCGGCTCCAGCGTGATCGAACCGTCGCCGCGCGCGAGCGCGATGACGTTGGTCGCGCCGTCGACGGTCTCGCTGATCGGCGCCCAGCCGAAACGCGTCAATCCGTTGAGCATTGCGCCGATACCGCGCTCGCCTTCGTAAGTCGGCGGACGCAGATCGTCGAGACGGAAACCGAATTTTTCGTGCTCGGTGCCGATGCGCCACGCCTCGGGCGTGCGCGCGCCGGAGGCGATGTAGTCCACGAGCTGTTCGCGGCGTTCGATCGGGGTCTCTTTTACCGCGCTGGGTCCGGACATAAACGGCTCGAAGGGAAAAGCAGACGCCCGATCTTGGGGCGTCGGAGTGAATCAAAAGACCATGGCAAACGCAATTCGATTGCAGCCGGGCGTGTCAGGTCTGTGACAGCAGACCGATCAGCGCGCCGCGCGCTTCGTCGAGCCCGGTCTTGGCCTGCGCGGAAAACAACTGCACGGTGGCGGTGTAGTCGGCCGCAGCGATTTCCTTGCGCACGGCGGCGAGCGTGCGCGCCGCCTCGCCGCGCGCGAGCTTGTCGGCTTTGGTCAGCAGCACGTGGCAGGCCAGACCGATATCGTGGCAGTAAGCAAGCATCTGTTGATCGAATTCCTTGAGCGGATGGCGCGAGTCGACGATCAGCACGACGCCGCGCAGCGATTCGCGCTCGCGCAGATAGCGGTCGATCGCCGCGCGCCAGCGCTCGCGCATCGCTTCGGGCACCTTGGCGTAGCCGTAGCCGGGCAGATCGACGAGACGGCGGCCGTCGCCGAGCGCGAACACGTTCAGAAGCTGCGTGCGGCCCGGCGTTTTCGACGTCCGCGCCAGGCCCGCCTGGTCGCAGATCGCGTTGAGCGCGCTCGACTTGCCGGCGTTCGAACGCCCGGCGAAGGCGATCTCCGCGCCTTCGTCCGGCGGCATCTGGCGCAATTCGGCGGCGCTGGTGACAAAGGCCGCGCCGCGGAAGGGGTTGTGTTTCATTTCGTATGCCGCCGTGTTTGACCGCCGCCAAGCGCGGCTGAGATAATTTGCCGATTGTGCCGCAGCCGGCTCCCGGCCGCTGCGGCCCGACCTCGTTGCGATTTCCTCGGAGTGGAGTGTATGAGCTTTCGGTACGTGATTGGCATGGCGATCCTGCTCGGCGCGGGTCTGGCACAGGCCGCGGACAAGCCGCTCGTGGGCGACGCGACTGCCGGCGCGGCGAAAGCCGCCACCTGCGGCGCCTGCCACGGCGCGGACGGCAATTCGAGCAGTTCGCAGTATCCGAAAATCGCCGGCCAGAACGAAAGCTACATCGCCCGCCAGATTCTGCTGATGAAAAGCGGCAAGCGCCCCAATCCGGTGATGCTGCCGTTCATCGCCAACCTCAGCGAACAGGACATCCACGACATCGGCGCCTTCTACGCGAGCAAGACCTCGCTGCCGGGCGTCGCCGACACCAAGCTCGTCGAACAGGGCCAGGGCTACTACCGCGGCGGCGACGCGCAGGACCGCGTGCCGGCCTGCATGGCCTGCCACGGGCCCGACGGCCGCGGCAATCCGGGCGCGATGTATCCGCAGCTCGCCGGCCAGTACGCCGACTACACTGCGGCCAAGCTCAAGGCGTTCCGCGACGGCCAGGGTTTCAGCGACGACGAGCACGGCAAGATCATGACTTCGGTCGCCAAGCCGCTGACCGACGCCGACATCACGGCACTCGCGAGCTACATCGAAGGTCTGCATGCGGCGGCGCCGAAGACGGCCGAAGTCGCCAAGTAATCCGTTCCCGTTTCGCCGGAGCGGGACGCCGGCGGAAACTTTCCGCGCCGGCACGCGTCATTAATTCATGGCACTGCCGGTCGTTTTCGGCGGTGCCGTTTCGTATTGCCGCAAAGGAATCTTCATGTTTGCACGCCTGCTGATCGCTGTCTTCACCTCCGCTCTCGCCGCCCCGCTCGCGGTGGCGCAAGCTCCCGCCGCCAGCCCATGGAAGGAAGGCACGCACTATTTCCTCGTCGAACCGGCCGTGCCGAGCGAAGCCCCGGCGGGCAAGGTCGAAGTCACCGAGGTGTTCTCCTACGGCTGCCCGGCCTGCAACTTCTTCAATCCGACGATGGTGAAGCTGCGCAAGTCGCTGCCGGCGAACGCGGTGATGACCTACGTTCCCGCCTCGTTCAAGGCCAACGAAGACTGGCCGATGTTCCAGCGCGCCTATTTGACCGCGGCCACGCTCGGCATCGCCGAAAAATCGCACGACGCGATGTTCGAGGCGGTATGGAAGCCCAATGCGCCGCTGGCGATCATGAGCGAGGACGGCCGCTCGCTGAAGAATCCGCTGCCGACGATCGAAGACGCGGCCAAGGTCTACGCGCAGTACGGCGTCAAGGCCGAGGATTTCGTCGCCACCGCCAATTCTTTCGCAATCAACGCGAAGATGAAGCGCGCCGACGCCTACCTCAAGGCGACCGGCACCGAGTCGACGCCGACCCTCGTCGTCGCCGGCAAGTACCGCTTCACGCCGGCATCGGCCGGCGGCGAAGAAAAAGTCATTCCGCTTGCCCAATATCTGATTCAATTGGCCGCGGGCGCCAAGTAAGCGCTCGCCCTATTCGCCGTGCCCGGAGCCGCCATGTTCAAACGCCTTGCTTTCCTGTTTCTCGCCACGCTCGCAGTCTCGGCCTGCAACGGCGACAAAGCCGCGACTGCCGCCACCGGCGCGGCCGCCGCACCTGCGCCGGCACCCGCGGCGGCGCCTGCGCGCGAATGGCAGCTCGGTGCCGACTACTTCCTGATCGATCCGCGCGTGCCGACCACGACCGGCGACAAGATCGAGGTCGTCGAGGTGTTCTCCTACGCCTGTCCGCACTGCGCCCATTTCCAGCCGACGATGGAAGCGCTCAAGGCGAAGCTGCCGGCGAATGCGCAGCTCGTGCTCCTGCCGGCGGTGTTCAACCCGCAGTGGGAACCGTTCGCGCGCGCGTTCTACACGGCGCGTTCGCTCGGCGTGCTCGACAAGACGCACAATGCGCTGTTCGAGGCGCTGCATACCCAGCATCAGCCGCTGTATTCGCTCGATTCGCTTGCGAATTTTTACGGAAACTACGGCGCCGATCCGAAAGCGTTCCTGTCCACGGCGAATTCGTTCGTGATCGACAGCCAGATGGCGAACGGCAACAATCTCGTCAAGAGCTACGGCGTCAGCTCGACGCCGACGCTGATCATCAACGGCAAGTACCGCATCGAGATGAGCGGCGAGCGCAATATCGGGCCGAACGACGTGCTCGACATCGCGCTGATGTTGATCAAGCAGGAAAGCGCGAAGAAGTAAGATGCCCGTCGTTCGTCCCCGCGAACACGGGGACGATGGCGACATAAGCTTCTTGCGATCGTCACGCCCACGCCTTAGGCTCCCGGTGTGTCCGTCGCCGCCGCACATTCCGCCGACAAGCCCGCCGCCGGCTCGCGCCTGCGCCTGATGAGCTGCAACATTCTCGCCGGCGGCAGCGTGCGCAAGTACCGGCACTACGTCACCGAAGGCTGGAAGCAGGTGCTGCCGATGCGCAGCAAACGGCAGAATCTCGACAGCCTCGCCAAGCTGCTCGCCGGCTTCGACATCGTCGGCCTGCAGGAAGCCGACGCCGGCTCGCTGCGTTCCGGCTTCCTCAACCAAACCGAATACCTCGCCGAAGGCGCCGGCTTTCCGTATTGGAGCCACCAGCCGAACCGCAAGATCGCCCAGTTCGCCGCCTCGAGCAACGGCCTGCTCACGCGGCTCAAGCCCGCGGAGGTACGCGACTACGCGCTGCCCAGCCGCATCCCGGGCCGCGGCGCGATGTGGGTGCGCTTCGATCTCGACGGCGCGGAGCTGATCGTCGTCGTCGTCCATCTCTCGCTCGGGCCGCAGGCGCGCGCGCGCCAGCTCAACTTCATCGCCGACCTGATCTGGTCGAGTCCGCACGCCGTGCTGATGGGCGATTTCAACTGTTCGCTCGACAGCCCCGAGATGGCCCAGCTGCTGCGCCGCACCGGCCTGACACCGGCGCACGAGGCGCCGGCGACATTCCCGAGCTGGCGCCCGCGCCGCGCGATCGACCACATTCTCGTTTCGGAAAAAATGGAAATCGAGCAGTTGTATACTTTGCCGCACGCGGTCTCGGATCATCTTCCGCTCGCCGCCGACATCCGCCTGCCGGCGCCGCTGCGCCTGCCTTCCCACTGAACTCGCACGTTGCCTTACCCGCTCATGATCCGCCGTTCGTTTCGAATTCGCCTGACCACCTTCTGCGGCCTGGCCGCCGTCTCCACCGCCGCGTTTGCCGACAACGCCGAACTGACCCGCCAGCGCGAGCAGTTTCCCGCTGTGTGGGAACTGGCCAAGCGCGATCCGACCGGAAATTGGATCAAGCTCGCGGCGGGCCTGGAAAGTTATCCGCTGTATCCCTACCTCGGCCTCGCCTCGCTGCAGCGGCGCATCAAGGACGTGAAGACCGAGGAGGCCGAGGCGTTTCTCAAAGCCTGGCCGAATTCGCTGCCGGCCACACTGCTGCGCGAAGCGTTTCTGCCCGAGCTGGCGAAGCGGCAGGACTGGAAAAGTTATCTCGCGATTTACGACGACGGCACCAAGAACCGCGAGCTGCGCTGCAATGCGCTGCAGGCCAGGCTCGCGCTCGGCCAGAAGATCGATTTCGCGCAGGACGTCCAGCCGATCTGGCTCAGCGCGAACGACCTGCCCGACGCCTGCGGCGCCGCGACGAGCTGGGCGCGCAGCCAGGGCAAGCTCACGCCCGCGCTGGTTTGGCAGCGCATCGAACTCGCCTCGGCCAAGGGGGCGAACGCCGGCGTCGTCGCTTCGCTCGCGCCGCTGCTCGGCGGCGCCGACAAGGCCGCGGCCGAACACACCGCGCTCGCTCTGCGCGATCCGGCCGCTGCGCTCAAGCAGGCGAGCGGCTGGCCCGACACGCCGCGCTCGCGCGATGCGATCGCGATCGCCGTGCAGCGCCTCGCCAAGCGCGACGCCGACGCCGCCGACGCGAAATGGACGGCGCTGCGCACGCAGTTCCATTTCGACAAAGAACAGCAAGGCCGCGCGCTGCGCGCGATCGCGCTGTATCGTGCGTCGAGTTATCCACCCGATGCGCTCGCGCGTCTGACCGCCCTGCCCGCCGATCTCGCCGACGACGCCACGCGCGAATGGCGCGCGCGCTCAGCGCTCGCCGCAGGCGACTTCAAAGCGACGCTGGCCGCGCTCGACAACATGCCGCCGGCGCAGCGCGACGACGCGCGCTGGCGCTATCTGCGCGGCCGCGTGCTCGCCAAGCTCGGCCGCAAGGACGAGGCCGACGCCGTGTTCCGCACACTCGCCGGCGAGGCGAACTTCTTCGGTTTCCTCGCCGCCGACCAGATCGACGCGAACTACACGATCTGCAGCGCCGAATTTTCCGCAGACAAAACCGCCGAAGCCGGGCTGCGCAAGGACAAGAATCTCGCCCGCGCCTTCGAATTCTTCGCCATCAACCGCCTGAGCGAAGCACGGCGCGAATGGGATTTCGCTCAGGACGGCCTCGATGCCGGACAGCGCCGCCAGGCGATCGCGATCGCCGCGAAGGAAGGCTGGATCGACCGCGCCGTCTACGCCTTCAACCAAGGCGATGACATGCGCTTGTACACCCTGCGCTTCCCGCTCGCGCGCCGCGACCAGATCGTGCGCGAGGCGAAGGAAGGTGGCGTCGAACCCGCCTGGGCCTACGCGATCATCCGCGCCGAAAGCGCCTGGACGACCGACGCACGTTCCGGCGCGAACGCCTACGGCCTGATGCAGCTCCTGCCCGGCACGGCCAAGCAGCTCGCCGCGGCCGAAGGCGTGTCGTACGGCGGCGCCAACGACCTGTTCGATCCCGACACCAACATCAAGCTCGGCACGCTTTATCTCGGCAAGGTCGCCGCGCGCTTCGACGGCAGCCCCTGGCTCGGCAGCGCGGCGTACAACGCCGGGCCGGCCGCGGTCGACAAATGGGTCAACGCGCGCGACGCGCTCGATCCGGATTTCTTCATCGAGACGATTCCGTACAAGGAAACGCGCGAATACGTCTCGCGCGTGCTCGCCTTCAGCGTGATCTACGACTGGCGCCTGAACGGCTCGACCCTGCCGATCTCCTCGCGCCTGCCGCGCATCGGCCAGGCCTATGAACCGCCGGGGAGCAAGGCCGTGCGCAAGGCAGTGACGTGTCCGGCGACGAAATCGGCGGTGGCGGAAGCCGCCGTCGCCCCGCCGCTACCGAAAGCGCAATGAGCCCTCCCCTTCAAGGGGAGAGTTGAGTGGGGATGGTTCTGATTTCCAATGGGACGCACAACACCATCCCCCTCCAACCTCCCTCTTGAAGGGGGAGGCTAAAGCTTGGCGTGCCCGCGCGGCATAATGCGCACATGAAGACCTATCTCGTCGGCGGCGCCGTGCGCGACCGCCTGCTCGGCATCGCGGTGAAGGATCGCGACTACGTCGTCGTCGGCGCTGTGCCGGACGATCTGCTGCGCGCGGGCTACCGGCCGGTCGGCAAGGATTTCCCCGTGTTCCTGCATCCGCAGACGCACGAGGAGTACGCGCTCGCGCGCACCGAACGCAAGACCGGGCGCGGCTATCACGCCTTCGCTTTCGACACCGATTCGAGCGTGACGCTCGAAGACGACCTGCGCCGCCGCGACCTGACCATCAACGCAATCGCCGAAGACGAACACGGCGTGCTGATCGACCCGTTCGGCGGTGCGCGCGATCTGGAGGCGAAGATTCTGCGTCACGTCTCGCCTGCGTTCGCCGAGGATCCCGTGCGCGTGCTGCGTGTCGCGCGTTTCGCCGCGCGCTACGCCGAGCGCGGCTTTCGCATCGCCGAAGAAACGCTCGCGCTGATGCGCGCGATGGTCGCCGATGGCGAGGTCGATCACCTCGTGCCCGAGCGCGTCTGGGCCGAGACGCAGAAGGCGCTGAGCGAGAAAACCCCGAGCGCGTTCGTGCGCGCGCTGCGCGAATGCGGCGCGCTGCGCGTGCTGTTTCCCGAAGTCGACGCGCTCTACGGCGTGCCGCAGCGGGCGGAATTCCATCCCGAAATCGACAGCGGCATCCACACCGAGATGGTCGTCGACATGGCCGCGCGCCTCGCGCCCGGCGACGCGCTCGTCGGCTACTGCGCGCTCGTGCACGATCTCGGCAAGGCATTGACGCCGAAAGACGTGCTGCCCAAACATATCGGCCACGAACATCGCGGCCTCGAACCGGTGGCGGCGGTGAGCGCGCGATTCAAGGTGCCGGCCGAATACGCCGCGCTCGCTCAGCTCGTCTGCAAGCTGCATCTGCTCGCCCACACCGCGCTCGAATTGAAACCGGCCACCGTGCTCGGGCTGTTCGAACAACTCGACGCGTTTCGCCGGCCCGAGCGCGTCGAATCGTTCCTGATCGCCTGCGAAGCCGACAAGCGCGGGCGCCTCGGATCGAGCGAAGCCGCCTATCCGCAAGCCGAGTTTCTGCGCCGCGCGTTTGCCGCCACGAAGACGATCGGCGCGAAGGAATTCGTCGATCGCGGCCTGAGCGGGCCGGCAATCGGCGAAGCGATGCGCAAGGCGCGCATCGCAGCAATCGCGGCGCTTTAAGAACAGTTCCTGCTCAATATTGACGCGAAGAGCGCCCCCTTTCGCCCTTCGGGCACCTTCCCCCGCTTGCGGGGGATGAAACGTCCTTGCTTCCCCTGCGCAGCGGGGGAAGCTGTCGCGAAGCGACTGAAGGGGGCGCTTTTTGTAAGCGGCAAAATCGAAATGCTCTAGCGCCGCAATCTCATCACGCGGAATTTCTCGCCCATCTCGCCCGGCAAGGTCAGACGCTTCACCTGCTGCGCCAGCGCATAACGCACGGTCTCGTCCACGGCCGCGGAATAGGCGTGCGCGAACACCTCGTCGAGGCCGTTGGCGATCAGGAACCGGGCTTGCGTCGTGTGTTCAGCCACGGTCAACCCGACGGCCTCGCCCGCGCGCGCGAGCGCGTCGAAATCGACCCAGGCCGTGATGTCCTGCAATCCGGGCAGGATCAGCGGATCGTCGTGCGCACGGTGGCGATAGTGGCAGCGCAACGTGCCCGCTGTGCGCGTCGGAGCGTAGTACTCGCCGTGCGCGTAGCCGTAGTCGATGAACCAGGCGCTGCCGTGTTCCAGCGTTTTGGTCACCTCGGCGAACCAAGGCTCGAGCAGCGTGCAGACTTCGGAGAGATAAGGCCGCGGTAAACGAGCGAACCGATCACCGACCGCGCGCTCGACGGCG
>DAIMZS010000120.1:5519-9177 GCA_036733825.1 Rudaea sp. | reverse complement strand
GTCGACGCGCTGTCGCCGAACGACCTCAAGCGCGCGATCCTCAAGGCGCCGGTCGACCTGCTCTGGAACGGCGGCATCGGCACCTATGTCAAGGCGGAATCGGAGACGAACGCCGACGCCGGCGACCGCGCCAACAATGCGATCCGCATCAACGGCAAGGAACTGCGCAGCAAGCTCATCGGTGAGGGCGGCAATCTCGGTTTCACCCAGCGCGGCCGCATCGAGGCGGCACTGAACGGCGTGCTGCTCAACACCGACTTCATCGACAACTCGGCCGGTGTCGACACCTCGGACCACGAGGTCAACATCAAGATCCTGCTCGGCGACGCCGTGCAGCGCAACGAGCTGACCATGGACGGCCGCAACCAGCTGCTCGCGGCGATGACCGACGAAGTCGAGCGCCTCGTGCTCGCCGACAACTATCGCCAGAACCAGGCGATCAGCCTGATGGAACGCATGTCGGTGGCGCGCCTGGGTTCCAAGCTGCATTTCATCCGCACGCTCGAATCTCAGGGTCTGCTCGACCGGCAGATCGAATTCCTGCCGAGCGATGCCGAATTCGCCGAACGCAAGGCGCGCGGCCTGGGCCTGACGCGTCCCGAGCTGGCCGTGCTGCTGTCGTATTCGAAGATCGTGCTGTTCCAGCAACTGCTCGATTCCGACGTGCCGGAAGATCCGTACCTGTCGAAGGAACTGCGCCGCTACTTCCCCGTGCCGCTGCAGGAAAAGTATGCCGAGCACATGGAACGCCATCGCCTGAAGCGCGAGATCATCGCCACCGCGGTGACCAACTCGATGGTCAACCGCATGGGCGCGACCTTCGTGCTGCGCATGGGCGAGGACACCGGCAAGACGCCGGCGCAGGTCGCGCGCGCCTTCAACATCGCGCGCGAAGTGTTCGACGCGCGCGACATGTGGGCGCAGATCGAAGCGCTCGACGGCAAGGTGAACGGCAACTCGCAGATCGATGCGCTACTGGTAATCTGGCAGTGCCTGCGCGGCACCACGCGCTGGCTGCTCAACCACGCCGACGAAGGGCTCGACATCGCCGCGGCCGTGGCCAAATACCACAAGGGCATGCAGGAACTGCGCAAGCAGCTTTATGAGGTGGTGACGCCGAGCGAACGGGCGATTTACGAGAGCGAACAGCGCCGCTGGAAAGATGCGGGTTTCCCCGACGCGCTCGGCGGCGATCTTGCCGGATTGCGCACGCCGGGCTCGGGTCTGGACATCATCCACGTCGCCGCCGATCACAAGCTCAAGATCGGCGAAGCGGCCGAGGTGTACTTCGGCCTCGGCGAATCGCTCAATCTCAACTGGCTGATGCAGAAGATCGAAGCGCTGCCGGTCGAGTCGCAGTGGCATGCGCAGGCGCGCGGCGGTCTGCGCGACGAGCTGTACGCGCAGCATCGCGCGCTGACCGCGCAGATTCTCGAGGGCGGCAAGAAAGGCGCGTCGGGCAGCGATCTCGTCGCCGGGTGGCTCAACCGCGACGATCCGTCGCTCAAGTTCACCCTGGCGATGTTCGCCGATATGCGCTCGCAGGTCGTCACCGACTATCCGATCGTTTCGGTCGCCGTGCGTCGTCTCGCTCAGCTCGTGCAGGCTGGGGCTGGCTGAGGAATGCCGCGTCATTGGATCGGGATCGTCCTTGCCGTTCTTTGTGCAGGGACGACAGCGGCGTGGGCGCAAGGCGGCCCGCCGCTGGTCACCGACGATCCCGGCACCCCAGGCGATGGGCATTGGGAAATCAACCTCGCCACGATAGGGAGCCGTACGGCGCATCGCTGGTCGGTCGATGTCCTCGATGCCGACATCAACTACGGCTGGGGCGATCACGTCCAGCTCAAGCTCGATGCGCCTTGGACCGCCGTCCATGACGACGGCGGCGGCTGGCGCAACGGCCTCGGCGCGGTCAACGCGGGCGTGAAATGGCGTTTCCTCGACGCCGACGATCACGGCTTTGCGTTGTCGACGTATCCGCAATATCTGTCCGCGTGGTCATCAGTGGCGAAACGGCGCGGCGTGGCTTCGTCGGACGCGCAATTCTTCCTGCCGATCGAGATGTCCGCCGAAGCCGGCGGTTTCGAATTTGCCGGCGAAGTCGGGCGCAATTTCGTCGAACGCGACGACGACGAGTGGGAAGCGGGCGCGGTCGTGTCGCATGCCTGCGCGGACGACATCGAATGCCTCGTCGAAGTGCACCGCACGTGGAGCGCCGACGAGGCGCAGACGCTGCTCAACCTCGGCGTGCACTGGAAATTGAGCGAACAGCTGATTTTCCTCGCCGCGGCCGGCCGCGAGTTCGGCACGCGCAGCGATTCGCAGCAGCGCTTCCTTTTTTACGCAGGATTTCAAATCCTGCGCTGAGCGCGATCGGGGCGTTATTTCGACGGCGGCAGGAACCGCACCTGCACGCGCTGGCCGACTTTCAGATCGTTGTTGGGCAGCTCGAGAATGCATTCGACGTCGCGCGTGTCGGTCGCTTCCTGCGAACTTTCGTTGAGCTTGCTTGGGCCGAACACCTCGCCGATGCGCACGACGCGCGCCGTCTGCGGCTTGCCCGGGTCGGTCTCGGACGAAATTTCGGCGCTCATGCCGACGCTGACTTTGTTGACGAAGCCTTCGTTGAGCTCCGCGCGCACGATGCGCGGCGCGTCGGGCAGCAATTCGACCAGCTCGCCGGAAGAAGGCGAGACGACGTCGCCGATATGCGTCGAACGGGTGATGATGCGCCCGGCGACCGGCGCGCGCAGCGTGCGCGCTTCGATCTCGTATTCGGCCTGGCGGACTTTCTGCTTTGCGGTTTCGATATTCGCGTTCGACACGGCGATTTCGGCGTCGAGTTCGGAAAGGGCCTGCTTGGCGTCGTCGGCGGACTGGCCGGTCGCCGCGCCCGCGGCCGCGGCTTCGAGCACGCGCGCCGCGCGCTGTTTGAGCGCCGGTTGTTTGGCGCGAAGCATCGAACCCTGCGCGGCGGCGGCATTGAGCTCCGCGCGCGCGGCATCGAGGGTGATCTTGGCCTGCTTCGTGTCGAGCACGACGAGCGCGTCGCCGGCTTTGACCTCGTCGCCGGCCGCCTTCGGCAATTCGGCGACGATGCCGTCGCGCGAGGCCGCGACATGCACGAGCCCGCCCTGCACATCGACGCGGCCGCGTGCGATCGCGACGAATTTCGACACGGGCGCCGCGGTGGGCGGTGCACTCGGCGTGCTCTTGCCGCAGGCACCCAGCGACAGCGCCGCCGCGATGGCGAGGACGAGCGGAAAAAGGTTCGGCTTGCTCATGATTTCGCTTCCGCGGATTTGGATCGGGACGGGGCCGACGCGCTGATCTGCTTCACGTCGGAAAGGATACGCCCGTCGGCCATGTGGATGATGCGGTCGGCGTCCGCGGCCAGGCGCGTGTCGTGGCTGACGCAGACGACGGTGGCGCCGTACACGCGCGCGACGCGGTGCAATGCGTCGATGACGTTCTTGCCGTTGACCGAGTCGAGCGCGCTGGTCGGTTCGTCGGCGAACAGGAACTGCGGCTTCTTCGCCAGCGCGCGCGCGATCGCGATGCGCTGCTTTTCGCCGCCGGAAAGCTCGATCGGGCGCAGATGCGCGCGCGAGGCGAGGCCGACCTCCTCGAGCGAGGCCAGCGCCATGTTGCGCAC
>DAIMZS010000120.1:0-5419 GCA_036733825.1 Rudaea sp. | reverse complement strand
CCGAGGATGAGGGTCAGCTCGCGCTCGTCGAGGGCGATCGACATGCCCTGCAGCACGTGCGTTTCGACGCGGCCGCTCGTATAGCTTTTCGTGATGTTCTCAGCGACGAGAGCGGTCATGGTCAACGCAGCAAATTCGCCGGTTCGAGATGGTTGATCGCGCCGACGGCAAGAAAGCCGGAGATCAGCGCGATCGCCATGACCAGGGCGCCGCAGGCCACCGCAGCGATGTAGTTGAACGAAATCGGCACGTCCTGCCCGTGCGCGAGCAGCGCGAGCGAAACGCTGACCAGGCTGCCGACGATCACGCCGATGGTGCCGACCCAGAACGCCTGTTCGAGAATCACTTTGCGCAGCGCGCCGATGCCGGCGCCGAGCGCGTTAAGCATCGCGTATTCGCGCACCGAACTCGCCACCGCGGCGAACAGCGTCTGGCTGGTGATGACGACACCGACGAGGAAGACGACGAACGACAGGAAAATGAAGCCGAGGCCTGCGCCGGTCTCGAACATCCAGTACGTGGCCGCGTTGTAGGCGAACTCCTCGTGCGTCCACACCGCGAAGCGGTGCGCGTTCGCGATCGGCGCGAGGCGGTCGCGCACGGCATCGGCATCCGCGCCGGGCGCCAGGCGGGCGATGTAATAAGCGACTTTGTCGCGCTCGGCCGGATCGCTGACCAGCGTGCGTGCGGTGGCGATCGAGGTGACGATGTTGACGCCGCCGAGGGTGCGCAAGCCGTTCGCCGCGGCGACGATCTTGACGCGGTGACCATTGAGGAACGCCGTGCCGCCGATGTCGAGGCCGAGCTTGGACAAGTCGGCGGCATCGACGATGACGGCGCCCGGTTCGAGCAGACGCCCGCGATCGGTGAGGCTGAGCACGTGCGAAAACATCATCCCGTTCGGCGCGGGATCGATGCCCGAGATGAACACCGACACGCTGCCGCGCTCGGCCGGCCCGCGCCAGTCGCCGTCGAGCCACTGGAACGGTTCGACCTGGACCACGGCCGGATCCATACGCAGCCACATCTCGGTGTCGCGCGGAATCGGACGCCCGAGTTCCACGGTCTGCGTGCCGGGATAACCGGCCCAGATATCGCCTTCGGAGCGGCTGACGTAGACGCCGGCGCTGGAGAAGATGCCGAACATCAGCGCCGTCATCATCAGCAGCAGCAGGCCGGAAAACGCCACCGCGAGCGCGGCCGGCAGGAATTTGCGCCATTCGTAGATCAGCGTCTTGCGTGCGAGGGCGACCACTACGGCAGGCCTTCGTGCTTGCTGTCCTTCGCCATCGGCGGAATCGTGCCGCCGAACGCCTTGTACAGCGCGATGTAGGCGAGCGCGCGATCGCGCACGGCGAGGTTGCGCTGCAGCCGGGACTGCGCGGCGGCGAGGTTCGCGCCGGCCGTTTCCAGTCCGTCGCCGAGGCCGATGCGCTGCATCGTCTGTGCGGACTGCGCGCCGTGCTCGTTCAGTTCGAGCAGCTTCTGCGTATTGTCGGCGAGCGTGCTCTTCGCCTGGAACTGGGCGAGCGCGGTCTGCGCCTCGGCCACGCCTTCGATCACGGCTTCGCGATAGGCGAGCACGGATGCCTGCAGCGCGCGCTCGCGCGCATTGACCACCTGGCGCCGTGCCGCCCAGTCGACGATCGGAATCGAGATCGTCGGACCGGCGATGAACACGAAGTCGTCGTTCAACCGCGTCGACCCGGTCAGCGCGGTCGAGGAAATGAACGTGCTGTAGAGGCCCAGTTTCGGCCACAGGTCGGCGCGTGCGATGCCGAGTTCGCCGGCGGCGCGGACGATGTTCTGCTCTGCGCGGCGGATGTCGGCGCGCGTGCGCACGAGATCGGCCGGAGTTTGGTGAAAATCGATCGCCGGCAGCTGCGGTTGCTTCGAAGCCGCTTGCAGCGACGGATCGATCGCTGTCGTGCCGAGCAGAACGGCCAGCGCTTGGCCGGTCTGCAGCACGGTCAAGGCGGGTTCGGCAGCGTCGTTCTGCGCCTGTTGCAGGTCCGCCCGGGCGCGGTCGAGTTCGATCTGCGTGCCCAGCCGCGTGGCCAGGCGGGTCTGCGCCAATTCGACCTGCTTGCGCCGCACGGCGACGGCGTCGTCGAGCACTTGCGCACGCGCCTGCGCCGCACGCAGTTCGATGTAGTTGCGCGCTACCTCGGCGATGACCGAGACGCGCGCCGCGGCCTCGTCGATGATCGCGAGGTTCTCATCGGCCAAGTTAATGCGTTTGTTGCCGGTGTCGCGGCCGAACAGGCCGAATTCCCAGGTCGAGTCCAAGCCTACTTCGAGATAGCCGGTGCTCGCGTTCGGCGCCGTTTCGACGAAGGTGCGGAAATTGAGGTTCGGCCAGAATGCGCTGCGTTTGGCGTGGCGTGCGGCGCGGGCGGCCTGCAGCCGTTCGCCGGCGATCTGGATGTTGAGGTTGTCTGTCAACGCCCGTTCGACCAGTGCGTTGAGTGCCGGGTCGTCGAAGGCGCGCCACCAATGATCCAGGTCGGGCGCGAAACCGCCGGCGGCCGCATTGCGCGTCTGCCAGTCCGCCGGGGCGTCTTTCGGCAGATCGGGAATCGCGGTATGCCAGGAGCACGCGGCGAGCACGCCGGCGCACGCCAGCGCAGCGGCGCGCAGCGGCGCGCGCGCGCAGCGGCGCGCGAGTGTCGAATCCAGCCTTGGCTTAACTATGCGGCCGAGACCGCGTGGATTGCCCCAGAACATTGCCTATTGTCGCTTGGAACGGCAGGAATTTGCGAGACGCGGATTGCCGCAGCGTGCAAACCGTTCATCGATGCCAGGAATTTGGCCAATCCGGGTAGAATCGGCAGCGATCGTCCCGCGGAGCCGCCGTGACTCGTCCCTCGATTGCGTTCGTCGCCAGCAAGACCGAAGAAGCGCAGGCCGCGCTCGCCGAAATCCGCACGCGCTATACGGACGTGCCGCTCAACGAAGCCGACGTCGTCGTCGCGCTCGGCGGCGACGGTTTCATGCTGCGCACGCTGCACCGGCACATGGCGCTGAACAAGCCCGTGTACGGGATGAAACTCGGCACCGTGGGTTTTCTGATGAACCAGTTCCGCGTCGACGGCCTGATCGAACGGCTCGCGCGCGCGCAGCCGACGTCGCTGAAACCGCTCGTGATGGAGGCGGTGGGCGAGTCGGGCAGCACGGCCACCTCGCTCGCGTTCAACGAAGTCTCCTTGTTGCGCCAGACCAAGCAGGCGGCGCATGTGCGCGTCTCGCTCAACGGCGTGGTGAAGATCGACGAACTGATGTGCGACGGCATCCTCGTTTCCACCACGGCGGGATCGACGGCATATAACCTTTCCGCGCACGGGCCGATCCTTCCGCTCGGCGCCGACGTGCTCGCGCTGACGCCGATCAGCCCGTTCCGCCCGCGGCGCTGGCGCGGCGCGATCCTGCGCGCGGGAACCGAGGTGAAATTCGAGGTGCTCGATCCGTACAAGCGCCCGGTCAGCGCCACCGCGGATTCAAACGAAGTGCGCGACGTGGTCGAAGTCAGCGTGCGCGAATCGCGCGATCAGACCGTCGTGCTGATGTTCGATCCGGAGCACAATCTCGAAGATCGCATTTTGAACGAGCAGTTTGCGTATTGAGGCGGCTCAAGATCAAGTTATGTCCGAGACCGATGCTTCCGACCGCCTGATCGTCGCGATTACCTCGCGCGCGCTGTTCGACATGGCGGAAAGCCATACCTTGTTCGAGGAAGCCGGGCTCGAAGCGTTTCACGCGTATCAGCGGCAGCGCGAAGACGACCCGATCACCCCGGGCATCGCGTTTCCGCTCGTGCAGAAACTGCTGCGGCTCAATCCGCCGAAGCCGGCGCCGCCGCGCGTGGAAGTAATCCTGCTGTCGCGCAATTCGGCCGATACCGGTCTGCGCATCTTCAACTCGATCGAGCACTACGGCCTCGATATCGCGCGCGCCGCGTTCACGTCGGGCGGGCCGGTCTGGCCGTACGTGCGCTCGTTTGGCGCGCAACTGTTCCTTTCCGCCAATCCGGAAAGCGTGAAGAATTCGCTCGACGCCGGCATCGCCGCGGCGACGATCCTGCCGTCGAAAGCGCCGGCGGCGGCGTCGGACCAGCTGCGCATCGCCTTCGACGGCGACGCGGTGATCTTCGGCGACGAATCCGAGCGCGTATCGCAGGAGCAGGGCGTCGAGGCGTTCCATCGCCACGAGGTCGAGCGCGTCGATCAGCCGTTGTCGGGCGGCCCGTTCCGCGGCTTTCTCGCTGCGCTGCACCGGCTGCAGGAGGCGTTTCCCGAAGAGAATTCGCCGATCCGCACCGCGCTCGTCACCGCGCGCTCGGCGCCGGCGCACAAGCGCGTGATTCTCACCCTGCGCCATTGGGGCGTGCGTCTCGACGAGGCGCTGTTCCTCGGCGGCCGCGACAAGGGACCGTTTCTGGAAACGTTCGGCGCCGACATCTTCTTCGACGACTCGGCGCACAACGTCGAGTCCGCGCGCCGCCATGTCGCGACGGGGCATGTGCCGCACGGCGTGTCGAACGAAAAGCGGCGGCGCTAGATGGTTCCAAACCGAATCGGTCTGTTGCTGGTAATCATGACGGCTTGTGCGACATTCGTGCCGAGCGTCGGCTCCGCCGCGACCGCCGGCCCTGTGATTCAGACCGAAGATGTCGAACGTTTCTATCGAATCTACGAAGCGGCGAACGGCCGGCCGACGGCGGAACAACTCCAGCACGACTACCTCGATGCCGGAACGGAAGGTTTGCATCAATTCGCCAAGATCCGGCGCATCTCCGGCGAGGCGATTGCGGCGACGCTGACCAAGCGCCCGGAAATTTATGCGGACGCGAAGCGCTGCACCGCCGTGCTGCCGCGCGTACGCGAACGGCTCGCGGCGGCGATGCGCAAACTCGGCAGCCTCTATCCGCAAGCGCGTTTCCCGCCCGTGACCATCGCCATCGGACGCGGCAAACCCGTGGGCGTCGGCAGCCCGGCGACGGGCGTGCAAATCGGTTTGGAGGCGTTGTGCGCGACGAACTGGCTCAACGCCAACGTCGAGGATCGCTTCGTCAACGTCATCGCTCACGAGTACGTGCATGTCCAGCAGGTCCAAGCGCGGGTCGACGAGGAAAAGCCGACGGTGCTGAGCATGTCGCTGATCGAGGGCGCCGCGGATTTCGTCGGCGAGCTGATTTCCGGCGACGTATCGTATGCCTACTTGAAAGACATGACGAAGGGTCGCGAGACGCAGATCGAGACGGCGTTCGTCGCCGACATGAAATCGCGCGACCTTTCCCGCTGGCTCTACAACAGCACGCCGGAAAAACCGAGCGACTTGGGTTATTGGGTCGGCTATCGGATCGTCAAATCGTACTATCAGCATGCACGCGACAAGCGCGTTGCGCTGCGCGAGATCATCG
>DAIMZS010000119.1:0-9193 GCA_036733825.1 Rudaea sp. | reverse complement strand
TCCGAGCGCGCTGTATGCGCAGGGTGTCGCGGAAGGACGCTGGGAGGACGATCCCGCGCAGCGTGCGGTGCTTGCGCATCTCGATCGCATCCAGGCCGAACTCGTCGCCGCGGAAAAAACCAAATGGTGGCAGCGCCTGCGCGCGACGCCGCCGGTGCGCGGTCTGTATCTGTGCGGTTCGGTCGGCCGCGGCAAGACGTTTCTCATCGATCTGTTTTTCGAATCGCTGCCGTTCGAGGCCAAGCTGCGCCGGCACTTCCATCGCTTCATGCAGGAAGTGCACACCGAGTTGAATCGCCTGAAGGGCCATGAGGATCCGCTCGTCGCCGTCGCCGCGCATTTCGCCGCGGAGGCGCGCGTGTTCTGCCTCGACGAGTTCTTCGTCACCGACATCGGCGATGCGATGATCCTCGGCAATCTGCTGAAACATCTGTTCGCGCGCGGCGTCACCCTAGTCACGACCTCGAACATCGTGCCGAAGGAGTTGTACAAAGACGGCCTGCAGCGCGAGCGCTTCCTGCCCGCGATCGAGCTGCTCGAAGCCAACTGCGAGATCGTGCCGCTGCCCGCGGCGCAGGACTACCGCCTGCGCGCGCTGACCCAGGCCGGCGTCTACTTCACTCCGCTCGGCGAGGCGGCCGAACAGGCGCTCGCCGCGTGTTTCGAGTGCGTCGCGCCCGAGCCTGCGCTCGCGGCGGCATCGATCGAGATCAATGCGCGCTCAATTGCGATCAAGCGCCAGAGCGACGGCGCGATCTGGTTCGAGTTCGCCGCGCTGTGCGAAGGTCCGCGCGCGGTCGCCGACTACATCGAGATCGGCCGCAGCTTTCACACCGTGCTCGTCTCCGGCGTGCCGCAGTTCGTCGATTTTTCCGCGAGCGAGGATGCGGCGCGGCGCTTCGTCAATCTCGTCGACGAGTTCTACGACCGCGGCGTCAACCTCGTCCTTTCCGCCGCCGTGCCGATTGTCGAGCTGTATCGCGGCAAGCGCCTGAAATTCGAGTTCGCACGCACCGAAAGCCGCCTGATCGAAATGCAGAGCCGCGAATATCTCGCGAGCGGGCACCGTCACTGAGCTCTTGTCTGCGGTAGAGATCGCTCGATCAGCATGGCTTGACGTGCAGGTATTTACCTGCATATACTTCTCCACACGCACGAACACGACAGATGGACGCTGACAAGGTTTTCAAGGCGCTGGGCGACCCGACACGCAGAAAGCTGCTCGACCTGCTCTACGAGCGGAACGGACAGACCCTGGGTGAGCTCTGCGAGCACCTGGACATGGCGCGGCAATCGGCCACCCAGCACATCGGGATTCTCGAGGCGGCCAATCTGGTGAGCACGGTCTGGCGCGGCCGCGAGAAGCGCCATTTCATCAATCCGGTGCCGCTGCAGGAAGTCTACGAGCGCTGGGTGCGCAAATTCGAACGCCAGCGGCTGAGCCTGCTGCACGACTTGAAAAAGGAACTCGAAGGAGACTGACCATGAGTACTGAGAAGACCCGCTTCGTTTACGTCACCTACATCCGCTCGACGCCGGAAAAGGTATTCGCGGCCATCACCCAGCCCGAGATCGCGCGTCGCTACTGGGGCCACGAGAACCTCTCCGACTGGACACCCGGGTCGGCCTGGCAGCACGTGCGCGCCGACGAGCAGCGCACCGTCAATATTGTCGGCAAGGTGCTCGAAGCCGCCCCGCCGACGCGCCTGGTCCTCAGTTGGGCGAGCCCGGCGCAGGCCGCCGATCCGGACAGCATCAGCCGTGTGACCTTCGAGGTGGAGGCTTACGCGGACATGGTGCGCCTCACCGTCACCCACGACGAACTCGAAGTCGGCAGCGGCATGGCCAAGGGCGTGCAGCACGGCTGGCCGATCGTTCTGTCCAGCCTCAAGTCGCTGCTCGAAACCGGCGAGGGCATCGACGTTTTCGCCAAGCCGAAGGCCGCGTGAAGCCGGAGCCGTTGTTGCTAGATGCCATGCGACGGCAGACTTTGTCGGTCGGCCCTCATTGCGTTCGTACGATAAGTCCACGCCGAGCACGATCAAGAAACGTCCGCGCCGACGAGGCTGACTCTGCATTTAGGTCGACACCCCCTTCGCGGACGGGAACTGGCGATTGTTGAGGCAGAGCTTCGCCGTAAATGATCATCAGCTCGGTGCGGCGGTCGGTTGTCGGCAGGTGAAACAGGCGAACCAGCGCCGTTCTCTGCGGAAGGAAGAGATCATGCTTTTTCAGCAGGCGTTCTATGGCTGCGCCATCGGAAGCAGCGTCGTCGGCTAGAAGCGTGGCGAAATTGGGCCAGGTCTTCACGTCACAAACGAACGGGAGACCTCCCAGCTGCATCGTGCATTTCCAGTCGTAGTTGTACGTCAGCTTATTCGTCGGAAGAAAGTGCTCGAATTGAACCCAGTAGAATCGATCAACGCTTCCATGAGGCCCGGACTTCACGAAGAGGTATTGTTCCGCGTCCGCGTTTCCATACAGATTCACTTGCTGAGTTCCGATAAAGCGAAAATCCTCGGCTACGGTCAACGTCGCCTTCGGCAGCGCTTGCGAAACGATCGTTTGGTCTTTGATGCTTCGATGAGGCGCGACATTCGTGTTGTTGGCTTCTTGCGCGCAAGCGCCGGCGCTGAAGAATAGGACCGCGACAACGATTGCTTTCAAGCTGTTGTTCATCAGGCTTTTCCGGCAAAATCAGGTCTTCACAGCGATGTGCTCTTGAGCTAAGAGTGCTCACGAGCGTCGAGCCTCGCCCCTGTTCAACGGGCTCCCGGCGGGCCTTCTGCGCCGGCATGCACCGTCGAATACGCTACCCGGAAACCGCTGCCGCCGTCGAGGAACCCTGCCGTGACTTCCGGCGCATGCCCCTGCAAACGTTTCTTAACATACTCACCGGTACAATAATCCGCTTAAACCGGGCTTGTCTTCGCGGGTGGTTTGAGCGAATTTAACGATCCAAGCCCTTCGCCGTTCAACGTTTCGAGGCTCCCATGCCCCAGAGTCCCCTGCGTGTCGTTCTTCTCTCCGCGGCCATTGCGCTCGTTGCCGGCTGCGGCAAACCCCAGCAGCAACAGCAGACGCCGCCGCCGCCCGAGGTGGGCGTGGTGGCGGCGAAGTCCGAGGCGGTGCCGCTGACCCAGGACCTGGTCGGCCGCCTCTCGGCGACGCGCAGCGCCGACGTGCGCGCGCGCGTGGCCGGCGTGCTGCTCAAGCGCGTCTATGTCGAAGGCAGCGACGTCAAGGAAGGCGATCTGCTGTTCCAGATCGATCCGGCGCCGCTGCAGGCCGCGCTCAACGTGCAGCTCGCCAATCTCGCCTCGGCGCAGGCGACCTATACGAACAACCATGTCGCCGCCGACCGCGCGCGCTCGGTCGGCGCCAAGGGCCTGCTGTCGA
Source organism: Rudaea sp. (assembly GCA_036733825.1). Lineage (GTDB taxonomy): Bacteria > Pseudomonadota > Gammaproteobacteria > Xanthomonadales > Rhodanobacteraceae > Rudaea. The sequence goes on along the minus strand of DAIMZS010000119.1, from coordinate 5,794 downwards.
AGTCCGACGTCGACAGCGCGATCGCCGCCGAGCGCACCAGCGCCGCCGCGGTCCAGCAAGCCAAGGCGAACGTCGACACCGCGAAAATCAACTTGGGCTATGCGCGCGTGGTCGCGCCGATCGCCGGGCGCGCGGGCCAGCAGCAGGTCACCGAGGGCGCCCTGGTCGGCCAGACCGAAGCGACCCTGCTGACTACGGTGCAGCAGATCGATCCGATCTATATCAACTTCACCCAGGCGGTCGGCCAGATCGACACGCTGCGCCAAGCCGCGGCCAAAGGCAGCGTGCAGCTCGCCGACGCGGGCAAAGCCAAGGTGGAGCTGCTGCGCGCCGACGGCAGTGCCGGCGAGGGCGGCGTGCTCGATTTCTCCGACACCGCCGTCGATCCCTCGACCGGCGCGGTCACCTTGCGTGCGACGATCGCGAATCCCAATCGCAGCTTGCTGCCGGGCCAGTACGTCAACGTGCGCCTGACCCTCGGCAACCTCGCGCATGCCTGGAAAGTCTCGCAAGCCGCGGTGCAGCGCGACGGGCAGGGCGCCTACGTGCTCGTGGTCGGCGGCGACGGCAAGGTCGTGCAGAAGCGCATCGCGGCCGACACGATGCAGAACGGCAACTGGATCGTCACCGACGGTCTCGCCGACGGCGATCAGATCATCGTCTCCGGCGTATTGAAAGCGAAGCCCGGTTCACCGGCCAAGGCCACGCCGTTTCAGCCTCCGGCAGCCGCCGCGCCTGCGCAGGCCGCCGCGGCGAAGTGAAGGAGTAAGGAGCTAGGAGCATCGGGTTAGGAAGAGCTTTTCCTCACTCTTCACCTCCTCACTCCTCGCCCACGTACCGAATTACCCCAGGACGCCACCATGCCCAGATTCTTCATCGACCGCCCGATCTTCGCCTGGGTTATTGCCATCCTGATCACGATGGGCGGCCTGATCTCGATCTTCAACCTCGGCATCGCCTCGTATCCGGCGATCGCGCCGCCGCAGGTCGCGATCAGCGCGAGCTACCAGGGCGCCGACGCCGACACCGTGCAGAAAACGGTGACCCAGGTGATCGAGCAGCAGCTGACCAGCATCGACAACCTGATGTACTTCAGCTCGAGTTCGAGCGCGAACGGCTCGGCGTCGATCACGCTGACCTTCCAGCCCGGCACCGATCCCGACATCGCCCAGGTGCAGACGCAGAACCGCGTCTCGCTCGCGACGCCTCGCCTGCCGTCCGAGGTGACCCAGCAGGGCATCACCGTGGTGAAGACCAATCCGGACTTCCTCATGTTCTTCTCGCTCGTCTCCGACGACGGGCGCTATGACTCGGCGGCGCTGAACAACTTCCTCTCGCAGAGCATCGCCGACCAGATCGCGCGCATCCCCGGCGTCGGCAGCACGCGCCAGATCGGTTCGGAATATGCGATGCGCATCTGGCTCGATGCCGACAAGCTGCACGGCTACAGCCTGTCGCCGGCGCAGGCGCTCGCCGCGGTGCGCGCGCAGAACGTGCAGATCGCGGCCGGCTCGATCGGTTCGGAGCCGGCGCCGGCGGGCGACGCCTTCACCGCGCCGGTGATCGCCGAAGGGCGCTTCACCACGCCCGACGAATTCCGCAACATCATCCTGCGCACGAACGCCGACGGCACCTCGGTGCGGCTCGGCGACGTCGCCCGCGTCGAACTCGGCCCGTTCAGTTACGGCCTGCGCTCGACATTCGACGGCAAAGGCGTGGCCGGCTTCGGCGTGCAGCTCGCGGGCGACGCGAACGCGTTGACCGTGCGCAACGCGGTGATCGCCAAGCTCGAGGAACTGAAATCGATCTTCCCGCCCGGCGTGAACTACGTCGTGCCGTACGACACGACCGACTTCATCAAGATCTCGATCGAGGAAGTCGTGCAGACGCTGGCCGAGGCGATCGTGCTCGTGTTCATCGTCATGCTGATGTTCCTGCAGAACTTCCGCGCGACGATCATCGCCACGCTGGTCATTCCGGTCGCGCTGATGGGCGGCTTCCTGTCGATGTGGATGGTCGGCTTCTCGATCAACCAGCTCACCCTGTTCGGCATGGTGCTCGCGATCGGCATCGTCGTCGACGACGCGATCGTGGTCATCGAGAACGTCGAACGCATCATGACCGAGGAAGGCCTCGATCCGAAGGAAGCGACGAAGAAGGCGATGGACCAGATCTCCGGCGCGGTCGTCGCGATCGCGCTCGTGCTGATGGCCGTATTCATTCCGAGCGCGCTGCAGTCCGGCTCGGTCGGCGTGATCTACAAGCAGTTCGCGCTGACGATCGCGCTGTCGACCGCGTTCTCCGCCTTCCTCGCGCTCGCGTTCACGCCGGCGCTGTGCGCGACGATCATCAAGCCCGTGCACGAGCAGGGCAAGAAGAACATCGCCTTCCGCACGTTCGACAAGGTGTTCGAGTGGGTGCGCGGTACTTATGTCGGCCACATCACCGGCGCGATCCGGCGCATGCCGACGTGGATGGGCGTATTCCTCGTCGTCTGCGTCATCTGCGGCTGGTTCTTCAAAATACTGCCGACCAGCTTCGTGCCTGAAGAAGACCAGGGCTACGCGCTCGTCATCGCCGGACTGCCCTCGGGCACCGGCATCCAGCGCACGAACGCGGTCATGGACCAGATTTCCGAAACGCTGCGCAAGGATCCCGAAGTCGACCACGTCTTCGCCATTTCCGGCTTCAGCTTCGTCGGCGCCGGCGAGAACGTCGGCATGGCGTTCACCAAGCTCAAGCCGTGGGACGAGCGTTCGCACACCGCGATGGATCTGATCCGCAAGTTCCAGGGCCAGCTGTTCGGCGGCGTCAAGGACGCGATGGTGTTCGTCGTCAACCTGCCGACGATCCGCGGCCTGTCGCAGTTCGGCGGCTTCGATCTGTACCTGCAGGACCGCGGCGGCCAGGGCCACGACGCGCTGATCGCCGCGCAGAATACCCTGCTCGCCAAGGCGGCCGAGAAGAAGAACCTGCTCGCCAACGTGCGCCCGAACGTGCTGCCCGGCGCGCCGCAGCTGAAGATGTCGGTCGACCGCGTGCAGGCGCAGTCGATGGGCCTGTCGCTGTCGGACGTCTATACGTCCATCCAGCTGATGCTCGCGCCGGTCTACGCGAACGACTTCTTCTACGGCGGCCGCGTGCTGCGCGTGAACATGCAGGCCGATGCGCCGTTCCGCGCGACGACCGATGGGCTGACCCATTTCTACGTACCGAGCGCGACGCAGAGCACGACGACCGCGCTGAGCGGAGGCGGCACCGTTTCCACGCCGGCGATGATTCCGCTGTCGAACGTGGTGCGCACGGATTGGAGCTTCGGCTCGCCCGCGCTGACCCGCTATAACGGCTTCGAGGCGATCGAAATCGTCGGCGCCGAAGCGCCCGGCGGCAGCTCGGGCGCGGCGATGGACGCCATCGCCGGCATCGTCAAAAACGACCTGCCGGCCGGCTTCGGCTTCGACTGGACCGGCCAGTCGCTGCAGGAAATCATCTCCGGCAACCAAGCGCCGATGCTGTATGCGCTGTCGATCCTCGTCGTCTTCCTGTGCCTCGCCGCGCTGTACGAGAGCTGGTCGATTCCGTTCGCGGTGCTGCTCGTCGTGCCGCTCGGCATCACCGGCGCGCTGCTCGCGACCTGGGGCCGCGGGTTGACCAACGACGTCTATTTCAAGATCGGCATTCTTACCATCATCGGCCTCGCGGCGAAGAACGCGATCCTGATCGTCGAATTCTGCGTCGACGAACAACGCCGCGGCCGTCCGCTCGGCGCGGCGGTGATCGATGCCGCGCGACTGCGACTGCGGCCGATTCTGATGACCTCGTTCGCGTTCATCCTCGGCGTGTTCCCGCTTGCGATCTCGACCGGCGCCGGCGCCAACTCGCGTCACGCGATCGGCACAGGCGTCATCGGCGGCATGCTGTTCGCGACCTTCCTCGGCCTGTTGTTCATCCCGGTGTTCTACGTGTTCGTGCGCCGCCTGCTCGGCGACAAGCTCGAATCGCGCGAGGAGACGCAGGCGCAGTTGGCTGCGGGCAGCGAGCACGGCACGCACGGGTAGCGCATTTGGCGCTTATCAAAAGCGCCCCCTTCAGTCGCTTCGCGACAGCTTCCCCCGCAAGCGGAGGAAGCGAAAGAATCCCTTCCCCTGCGAAGCGGGGGAAGGTGCCCGAAGGGCGGAAGGGGGCGCTTTTCGCCGGCTTGCATCGGCGCGGTCGCACACCCATTCTAAGGACATGGCTGCCGCCCAACCCAAACTCAGCGACCGGCAATTCGAACGCATCGGCCGCGCCCTCGCCGAACCGCGCCGCGTCGAAATACTCAAGCAGATCGGCACCTGCGACGCGTCGATGTCGTGCAGCGCACTGCAGGGCGCGCATGCGGTCAGCGCGGCGACGATCTCGCATCATCTCAAGGAGCTGGAAACCGCCGGCCTCGTCGACATCGTGCGCGAAGGCAAATTCGCGCGCCTGAGTCTGCGCCGCGAGGTGCTCGCCGCCTATCTCGCGCGCCTCGCGGCGATCTGATCCCGCCCGCGGCTTACGAAAATTTCTTCGTTCTCGCCCCTTGAAACGCCGGGCGCCCAGCCCCTTATCGTTAGACAATTAGACAATCATCTAATTGAAAATCTTCTAACTGACAGGACAAACCCATGAGCAAGTTGCAAGGCAAAGTGGCCGTGGTGACCGGCGCCTCGAAAGGCATCGGCGCGGCGATTGCGAAAGCGTTGGCGGCCGAAGGCGCCGCCGTCGTGGTGAACTACGCGGCAAGCAAAGACGGCGCCGAGCGCGTGGTGGCCGAGATCAAGTCCGCGGGCGGCAAGGCGCTCGCGGTGCAGGGCGATGTCGGCAAGGCCGCCGACGTGCAGCGCCTGTTCGTCGAAACCAAAAAGGCGTTCGACAAAGTCGACGTGCTCGTGAACAACGCCGGCGTGTACGCATTCGCGCCGATCGAAGCAATCACCGAGGAAGAATTCCATCGCCAATACAACACCAACGTGCTCGGCCTGCTGCTGGCGACGCAGGAAGCGGTCAAGCTTTTCCCGGCCACGGGCGGCAGCATCATCAACATCAGTTCAGCGGTGACCACGGCCGTCGTGCCGAACTCGGCGCTGTATTCCGGCACCAAGGGCGCTGTCGACGTGATTACGCGCGTGTTGGCCAAGGATCTGGGACCGAAGAACATCCGCGTCAACGCGATCAATCCGGGCGTGGTCGAAACCGAGGGCACGCACACTGCGGGCGTCATCGGCGGCGACTTCGAAAAAATGGCCGCGGCGCAGACCCCGCTCGGCCGCGTCGGCCAGCCGAACGAGATCGCGGCGATCGCCACGTTCCTTGCCTCGAACGACTCGGGCTGGATCACCGGCGATACGCTGCTGGCCTCCGGCGGCATGCGCTGAAACCCGGCACGGGTCCGTGTCAAAATCGGCGTTCGACGAATCGTTCGAACGCCGATGAACCTTTTTCCGATTTTCGCCAATCTTGCCGGCCGCCGCGCCCTGATCGTCGGCGGCGGCGCCGTCGCCGAGCGCAAGGCCGCGTTGCTGCTGAGCGCGGGCGCGCAGGTCGACGTCGCCGCGCATGAGGTGACGACGCAGTTCGGCAAATGGATCGCCGCCGGCAAAGCGCGGCATTGCGGTCAAGTATTCGATGAGCAGCAGCTCGACGGCTGCTGGCTCGCCATCGCCGCCACCGACGATCGCGCCTTGAACGCGCGTGTCGCCGCCGCGGCCACGGCGCGGCGCATCTTCGTCAATGTCGTCGACGATCCGCCGCTGTGCACGTTCCAGGTGCC
>DAIMZS010000118.1:1435-9225 GCA_036733825.1 Rudaea sp. | reverse complement strand
GCCATGTCGAAATTCAGTGTGAGAGAAACCGAAAACTACGAAAACGCCTACGATGTTTTCGACACCGCTACGGGCGACGTGGTCATCATCAACGATACCTGGCTCGGTGCGATTCCGTTTGAAGACGCGGGCAACGCGGCGGATCTGCTGAACGCGATCCACGGCAAACGCGACGGAATGCTGCATTAGCGATTCGCGTCGGCAAGGATGCGCGGTTGGTTCGTTAGTTCACTAGGTTCCCGGCGCGAGCGAATTCAACAGCGCGCCGACGGCCTCGTGATCCAGCGGCTTGATGAGGAAGTGCTGGAAACCGCTCGCGCGTGCGCTGCTTTCCGCGTCGCTGCGGCCGGTGAATGCGATCAGGGTCAGGTCCTGTTCCGGATACAGTTCCCGCAGCTGACGCGCCAGCTCGGTGCCGCTCATGCCGGCCATCGACAAATCCAGAACCGCGATTTGCGGACGGAAATCGCGTGCCAAAGCGAGCGCGCTTTCGCCGTCGAAGGCGATCTGCACCGTTTGGCCGAGATGTTCGAACAGCACTTTCGTCGATTCGGCTACGTCGCGGTTGTCGTCGACGACGAGAATGCGCCGGCGCGTCGCCGGAGGGCCGGCGACCTTGCGCTTCGCATTCGGCACACGCTTGGCCAGCGGCAACGTGAACCAGAACGTGCTGCCTTTGCCGACGCCGTCGCTCTCGAAGCCGATCTTGCCGCCGTGTCCTTCCACCATCGCCTTGGCCAGCGTCAGGCCGAGGCCCAGGCCCTTGCTGCGGCCGCCGTGGTCGCGCTGCTCGTAGGGTTTGAACAGTTCGGTCGCATCGCGCGGATCGATGCCGACGCCGGTGTCGCGCACGGTGACGCGGGCGAAGCCGTCGCTGCTCGTCAGCGTGAGCGCGACGCTGCCGTCGTCCGTGTAGGTCACCGCGTTGCGCAGAATATTGTCGAGTATCTGAGCGAGACGGTCCGGATCGGCGTCGACGATGATCGGCGCCGGCGGCGGCGAGAATTCGAGCGCGATGTGCTTGGCCAACGCCAGCGCGCGAACCGTCTCGAGCGCGCCCGTTACACTCTGGCCCAGATCGACCGGCTGGTATTCGAGGCGCAGGCGGCCATGTTTCACCCGCGTGCTGTCGAGCAGGTCGTTGACCAGCCGAGTCAGGTTTTTCACCTGGCGCTCGAATATGGCCAGCGCCCGGCGCGAGCGGTCGTCGCCCGCGGTCATCACCGCGAGACTGTTGTTGATCGCGGCCAGCGGATTGCGCAGCTCGTGGCCGAGTGCGGAGAGGAAGTCGTCGCGATTGCGGTCCTGCGCGACCAGTTCTTCGGTCTGCACGGACAGACGTTTTTGACTCTCCTCCAGTTCCGCCGAGCGCTCCTGCAGCACCTTGTTGAGCGCAGCCAGGCTGTCCTGCTGGGCGCGGCTCTCGATCAGCGCGGCCGCCGGCTGCGCGAGCAGATCGGCGATCTGCTTGTCGCGCTCGGTGAAGATGTGCGGCTCGAGAAAGTATACCGACAGCACGCCGAGCGGAGGACCGCCGCGCCCGAGCAGCGGCATCGACTGCACGGCGCGGAAACTGCCCTGCAGCGCGGCCAGGCGCTGGGTCGCGTAGCTCGGATCGCTGTGGATGTTTTCGATACGGCAGACTTGACGGGTTTGCAATGCGCGGATGCTCGCCGAGGGCGCTTCGGAGGCGACTTCGGTGACTTGTTCGAGCGACTCGGCGTCGAAGCCGCGCTGAGCCACGATCCGCAGTTGCTGCTTGTCCGGGCTGAACAGACGCAAATCACCGGAATGCGCGCCGTGCAATTCGATGGCGGCGTCGAGGATGCGTTCCAGCGCGTCGCCCATGGCCGACGCGGTGGCCACGGACAAGGTCAGCTGATGAAGGCGCCGGAGCACGTCGAGTTCGTTCGCCAACCGCTGCTCGCTCGTGCGCAACGCGGCCTCGGCTTTTTTGAGCGCGCTCACGTCGAGGAACGTGATCACCACGCCGTCGATTTCGCGCCCGCCGGCGACGCGGTACGGCCGCAGCCGCGCGATGAAGACCTGGCCGGCGCGGCTGTTGACGGTGCATTCGATCGGCGCCATTTCGCGCAGTACGCGCGCGGCATCCGACTCGAGCGAAGGATAGTCGAGCGCGTGGGTGAGATCGCCGATCGGCCGGTCGTGATCGCGCGGCTTGATGTTGAAGATGTCGCCGAGCTTGGGCGTGAACCGCTTGATGCGCAGTTCGCGGTCGAGGAACAGCGTCGCCACGTCGGTCGAACCCATGAGGTTTTCCAGATCGCTGTGCGCGCGCGACACCTCGTCGAACTTCAGCCGCAGTTCGTTGTTGACCGTCTGCAGTTCCTCGTTGATGCTCTGCAGTTCTTCCTTGCTCGTTTCCAGTTCTTCCGTGGTCGAGCGGTATTCCTCGTTGAGGCTCTGCAGCTCTTCGTTGGCGGCGCGCAAATCCTCGTTGGTGGCGTAGTGATCCTCGCGCATGCCTTCGATGCGCTGATCCGCCGTGCGCAGTTTCTCGCGCAGTTCGCGGACCAGCTCGTCGCTCGCCTCGTTTTCGGGCGCGATGTTTTCGCTGCCCGCTTCGCCGCCGTCGAGAAACGTGACCAGAATATGCGTGCGCCCATCCACGGGCTGCGCGCGTTTTTGCGCGAGCACCGCAATGCGGCGCTGGGACGTGCCGAACTTCACCGCGACGAACGCCGACAGCACGGGATCGGTCTGCTCGCCGGCGCGGTGCAGCGCGGCGTGCAGCTCGTCCCGAAGTTCCGGCCGCGCCAGGTCGGTTACGCGCCGCGCCGGCACGCCGGCACTTTGCTGAAAGAAGCGCGCGACCGTTCCGGAAAGGTGCACCACGTTCCAACGCTCATCGACGACGACGCTCGGCGGTGCCATTGACTCGAGCATGGCCAGATGCAGCTCGCTCCCGCTCGCGCGCGTCGCGGGCTGGGCTTCGCGCACCATGCGCGCAAAACGCGTGGCCGGCGCGGCGAGCAGTTCGGGCAGGGTCCCGCCGCCGTCGCTGCGCGGCTGCGGGGTGAAGATGCGGTGTTTCTTGTCGATCGCGGCGAACTGATCCTCGTCGGCCGTTTCGGAGGCGCCGAGAAACAGGTAGCCCTGATCGCGGCAGGTGTAGCGGAATATGCTGATCACCTGTTCCTGCAGATCGCGATTGAGATAAATGAGCAGGTTGCGGCAGGTGATCAGATGCAGGCGCGAAAACGGCGGATCGCGCAGGATGTTGTGCGTGGCGAACACGACGCAGTCGCGGATCTCCGAAGACACCCGATAGTGCTCGTCCTCGGCGCGAAAATAGCGCGCCAAGCGGCTTTCGGAGACATCGGCTTCGATCGCCGCCGGATAGAGTCCTTCGCGGGCATGCGCCAACGCGTTCTCGTCCACGTCCGAGGCGAAGATGATCAGATTGCGGTGCGTCTGCCGGCGCTCGAATGCTTCGGCAAACAGGATCGCCAGCGAATAGGCTTCCTCGCCGGTGGCGCAGCCGACGGTCCAGGCGCGGATCTGCTCGCCGTCTTCGGCGTTGTCGATCAAACGCTCGACCAGCGCCTGCAGCGCGATCCAGGCCTCCGGATCGCGGAAGAAGGTGGTCACCGAAATCAGCAGATCGTTGAGCAGCGCCTGGGCCTCGGCCGGCTCCGTGCGCAGATGCTGCAGGTATTCGGCGATCGTCAGATGATGGTTGAGCTGCATGCGGCGCGACAGGCGCCGAAGCACGGTGGCCCGCTTGTACTTGGAAAAATCGTGGCCGGTGCGCTGCCGCAGCAGGTCGAGAACGCCCTTGAGCGCGCGCGCTTCGTCGTTGCCGATCGACTCGCCCGGATCGGCGCTGCGCAGCGCCACGGACAACAGCGATTTGTTGCGCACAAGGGAGGTGAGTGCCTGCACCAGTTGCGGCAGCGGCAACACCAGATCGGCGGCGCCCGTCGCGATCACCGCGCCCGGCATTTCGCCATGGCCGGCTTCTTCCGGATCCTGCACCAGCACGACGCCGCCGTGTTCCTTTATGGCCTTTGCGCCCAGCGCGCCGTCCGAACCGCTGCCGGAGAGCACCACTGCAAAGCCCTCGCTGCGCGCTTCGGCGAGGGAGCGGAAGAACAGATCGATCGCCGTGCGCCGGCCGCGCGGCTGCTCGAAGTTCGACGCTCCCACGGAGCTGTCGGTGATTTCGAGCTTGCGGTCCGGGGCGATCACATAAATGGTGTTGGGCTTGAGTGTTTCGCGCTCATGATCGACGACTTGAATCACCGTCATCTTCGTCCAGCGCGAGATGATCGAGGGCAGCTCGCTTTTGCGATCCGGCGCAAGATGGACGATGACGACGAACGCCAGACCCAGATCGGCCGGTACCGAAGTGAAAAACTGTTGCAGCGCCTCCACGCCGCCGGCGGACGCGCCGATGCCGCAGACGGGTACGAGTACGGAAGGCGAGGGAGGCGGGGGATTCGGGGCGCTCGGCATGATTTGACTGACCGGGAAGGCGATGACTCTCGATTCACGGTTATAGTGCGCTTTTCGCGCGCGCAACGAAAGCGCGGAACGGCGTGCCGTTCGCGCTTTTCTTTTTTTTTTTCAGTGCCTTGCCGTCGATTCATGAGAAACGACGGCACTTCGGCGCGCGAGTGTCAAAAGATGCCGTTGCGTTTGCGCCGCGAACGCGCAGCCGCGCCGGCGAGGCCGAGCATCGCGGCGAGCAGCCACAGCGTCCATCGATGCAGCGCCGGCGCCGGCACGGGCGGCGCCGCCGGCGAATCGACGACGACGGCGAGCTGCGCCTGCGAAGGCGCATAGATATCGTCGCCGGCATAACGCGCCTGGAGCGTATGCGTGCCGGCGCTCAACGTCGACAGCGGCAGCGTCGCGACGCCTGTGCCGTCGAGCGCGACCGGACCGAGCACAACGGTGTTGTCGTAGAAGGTCACCACGCCCGTCGGCAGGCTGGCGGGCGGCGCGTCCGCGGCGAAGATGTTCGACGTGTTTCCGCTCGGCGCCGGGTTGCTCGTCGCCGTCGGCGTGCTGCAGCCGGATACCGTCGCCGCGACGGTCAGGCTCTGGCCGGCCCTGATGTGGTCCGGTGTTGCCGTCAGGCTCGTCGCCGAACATTTCAAACCGACATCGATCTGCAGCGGCGCGGCGTTCTGCGCCGCGTTGTTGGCGTCGCCGGAATAGGCCGCGCTCAGCGTGCGGCTGCCCGACGTCGCAAAGCTCGTCTCGCAGGTCGCCGTGGCGGTGTTGCCGGCGGTCGTCAGCGCGACCTGGCTGCACAACGCTGTGCCGCCGTCCGTGATCGACACTGTGCCCGTGGGCGCTTGTCCGGTAACGGTGACGGTGAGCACCACCGTCGCACCGACGATCGGCGTCGTCGTGCTCGCCGCGAGCGTCACGGTGCTCGCCGCGATGCCGATTCCAATGTTTTGCGTGACTTCGGCGGCCGCGTTGTAACTGCCATCGCCCGCCTGATTCGCCGCGAGCGTGCACGTGCCCACGGCGAGCATGGTCACCGTGGTGCCGTTGATGACGCAGATATTCGCGCTCTTCGTGCTGTACACGATGGGCTGGCCCGAATTCGGCGTCGTGCTGGTGGCGAGCGGCGCGACGGCGAACGTGCCGTTGACGACAAAGGTCCGGCTCGGCGGCGTCTGCGCGGGGAAGATCAGGGTCTGATCGGCTTTGTTGACGATCTGGCTCAAGTCCGCCGTCGACGCTTGATTGTTGGCGTCGCCGGAATACTGCGCCGTGATCGCATGCGTGCCCACATTGAGCGCAGACGTCGTACAAACCGCCGTCGCGTTGTTCGCACCCGCGATCAAATCGACCGCGCTGCACAGCGGGGTTGCGCCGTCGGCGAACGCCACGCTGCCGGTCGGCACGACACCGCCCGCCGCCGGCGTGACGGTGGCGGTGAAGGTGATACCTTGACCGAACGCACTCGGGTTGATCGAACTGGCCAGACTCGTTCCGGACGCCGCGGGATTGACCATGAGAAGCACCGGTTTCGCGCTGCTGCCGCCGAAGTTGACGCTCGCCGCCGCATCGGGCGTGTAGACGGCGGTGACCGTCTTGCTGCCCGCCGAGCTCGGCGTCAGCGCGCAATTCGTGGCGGGAAGGACGAAGGTGCAGTGATCGCCCGACGCCGAACCGCCGTCGCTGATCGTCACGCTGCCCGTCGGCGTGCCCGCGCCCGGCGCGTTCACGGCGACGGTCGCCGTCATGCTGACCGAGCTGCCGAGCGTGATCGGCGCCGGCGAGGCGAGGGCAGTGCTCGTCGTCGCCATCGCGACTTGCAGGCTCGCGCCGGCCGAGCTCGCCGCAAAGTTCGTCGTGCCGGCGTATTCAGCGGTGATCGTCTGATTGCCCGCGGGCGGAGGAGGAGTGAACGTGCACGTGCCGGCGCCGCTCGCATCGAGCGTCACGCTGCAATTCGAGCCGGCCAAACTCACTGCTACTTCGCCCGTTGGAATGCCGGCGCCGGGCGCGTTGGCGATCACGTTCACTCCGACCGTGACCGTGCTGCCGAGGACGATCGACGCGGGCGCAGTGATCGTCGTCGTGGTCTGCGCCGCCGTCACCGTTTGCGGGATCGTGTTGTTCGCGTTGTCGAGCAAGGTTGCGCTCGACGGCAGGTTGTTCGCATCGCCCGCGTACTGGAAGCGCAGCGGGTGATCGCCGACGCTGAGATCGTCCTGCGGCACCGCGCACACGGCGCTCACCGAATTTGCAGAGCCGGTCGCAGTCAAGCTCGTTCCGGCGCAAATCTCGGTGTTGCCGTCGATGAAGAACTGCACCGCGCCGCTCGGCATGACGCCGCCGGACACCGGCGTCACCGTGGCCGTCAGCGTCACCGCCTGACCATAGACGCTCGGATTGGCGGAGCTGATCAACGTGCTGCCCGGTTGACTGGGCGTGACGTTCAGCGTCGCGCTCGACGAACTGCCGAGGAAATTCGCGCTCGACGCGACATCGGGCGCGTAAGTCGCGGTGATCGTCTTCGTGCCGGCGCTGGTCGGTGTAAGCGTGCAGCTGCCGAAGCCGTTCGACAACGCGGCGATCGTGCACTGAGCGCCGCTGCCATCGCTTACGGCCACGGCACCGGACGGCGTGCCCGAGCCGGGCGCGGTGGCGGCGACCGTCACGCTCACCGTCGTCGCTGCGCCAAGGCTGACGGTCCACGGCTGTGCGTTGGCGATTGTGGTCATCGTCGCGGCCGCGCTCACCTCGATGTTCGCGCCGCCGGTCGAACTGCTCGTATTGCCATCGCCGGGAGTGAATGTGGCGATCACGGAGTGCGCCGACACCGTCAACGCCGAGGTCGTGCACGAGGCCGTACCGCTCGCGACGGTTACCGCGTTCGCGCAGCCGCCCGGCAGCGGATTGCCGTTTTCGGTGAACGTCACCGTGCCGGCGGCCGTGCCGGTGCTGCCCGGCAGGGCGACGGCCGCGGTGAAGGTCACGTTTTGCCCGTACACCGCCGTCGCCGGCGCCGACAAGGTTGTCGTCGACGCGGCGGCCGCGATCGTCAGTGCGGTGGCGTTGGCCGGATCCTGCGCGAACGTGTAGTTGCCGTTATTCGCGCTGAGCCCGCCGCCGTTGATCGCGTAGCTGCCCGTCGGGCTCGACGCGGTCGCCGTCGTCGTGAAGCTCGGCGTGCCCGTGGTGGCCGTGACTTGCGATTCGCCGACGATGAAACCGCTGACCGTGCCGGTCAAGCCGCTCGGCGTCGTGCCGTACGGAATCGTCGTCGGCGTCGCCCGGTAGGTCAGCGCCGCCGGCGT
>DAIMZS010000118.1:0-1335 GCA_036733825.1 Rudaea sp. | reverse complement strand
TTCGCCGACGTCATCGTGACGCTGACGACGGGATTGCTGCCGCTGCAATCGCCGCTCCAGGCCGAGAAACTCTGTTGTGCGTTCGGCGTCGCGGTCAGGGTGACGGTCGGCGTCGGCAGTGCTTCGCCGTCGTACGTCGCCGCGCACGTGTTCGAACAATTGGCGATGCCGCCGCTCATCGGCACGGGCGTCGCGCCCGCCGACACGTTGCCGCCGCCGCTGACGATTACGGTCAGCGCCGATTGACGCCACTCGAACGCGCCGACGTCGCAGCCCGCGCCCTGCGGGCGCGAAACGCCGCGCATGTCGTCGGTCAATGCGCAAGTTCCGGCGTCGACCGCCGAACTGCCGGCGCCGAGCGGCAGGGTGGGGACGGCGCCGCCGTCATTGCCGAGCGGGCCGAGCTTCGGATCGCCGGCAATCATGTTCGTGCACGTGCTTGCACCCGGGCAGCCGCCCTGCACGATGCCGTGGTCGAGAACCGCCGCGCCGCTGCCGTCGAGGACGATCTCGGGATCGGTGCCGTCCCAGAGAATCGTGTTGCGCAGCGTCGGGCGCGCCGTGCCGCCGCCGAAGGCCTGGCTCGCGATTGCACCGCCGCGCTGCACGCTGCTGACGTTGCCGGAGAAGGTGGCGTTGTCGAACGTCGGCGTGACCGTGCCGAGGTTGACGTTGAGATCGATCGCGCCGCCCCAGTTCGCCGAGGTGTTGCCGCTGAAGACGACGTTGGAGAACGCCGGACTCGTGTTGCCGGCCGCCGTGGAAACCGAGAGGAGGACCGCGCCGCCGGACGCGCCGAGGCCGATCGCGCGATTGCCGCGGAACAGGACTTTCGACACCACGGCGTTCGCCGTGCCGGCGGTGCTGGACAGGCTCAGCGCACCGCCGCCGCCCGCGCGATTGCCGCTGAAGACCACATTGTTGAGGGTGAAATTGCACGTCGGCTGCGCCAGCGACGCATCGCAGCGCAGACCGCCGCCGTTGCCGCCGCTGCCGCCGTCGCCCGCGGTGATGATGAAGCCGTCGATGACGGTATCGGGACCGTAGCCGGCCGCACCCGCAAGGTTCATCAGGATCACGTTGACGCTGTTGCTGCCGGTGATCTGCGCGGCATCGAGCACCACGCCGGTGGCGTCGGTGGCATCGTTGTTGTCGATATCGCCGGACATCACCGTCGGGTTGGCGGCGATCACGCTCGGCGTGCGGTCGGTCAACGCGGCTTCGACGCCGGCGAAGCCGCCGTAGATCTTCTGGCCGGGCCGCGGCTGGAAACTGTTCGTCGTCGCGCTGCCGGGTTTGTACACGCCTTTCGCGGTCCAGATCTCGACGCAGCCG
>DAIMZS010000117.1:0-9263 GCA_036733825.1 Rudaea sp. | reverse complement strand
CCCCCTTCACCGCTCCGCGGAGCTTCCCCCGCAGGCGGGGGAAGCGAAGATATGAAGCCGGGAACGACTTCCGCGGCCTGCGCCGCGCTGCTCAAACGCGATCTCGCTTTGACCTGGCGCCGGCGCGGCGATGCACTCAATCCATTGCTCTTTGCGGTGATCGTGGTCGCGCTGTTTCCGTTCGCGCTCGGCCCGGAAGCGCAGGTGCTCGAACGCATTGCCGCCGGCACGATCTTCGTCGCCGTGCTGCTTGCCGCGCTGCTTTCGCTCGACAGCTTGTTCCGCAGCGATCTCGACGATGGCTCGCTCGAACAGCTCGTGCTTTCGCCGCATCCGCTCTCGCTGCTGCTCGCCTGCAAGATCGCGATCCATTGGCTGACGACGGCCTTGCCGCTGATTGTCGTCGCGCCGCTGCTCGCAATGTTGCTGCATCTCCCCGACACTGTGCTGCCGGTGCTGCTCGCCGCGCTCGCGCTGGCGACGCCGCTGCTCAGTCTGATCGGCGCGATCTGCGTGGCGTTGACGGCCGGCATGCGCCGCTCTGGTATGCTTTTGACTCTGCTCGTGCTGCCGCTGATCGTGCCGGTGCTGATTTTCGGCGCCGGCGCCTGCAATGCTGCGCAGGCAGGATTGCCTTACGGTGCGCCCCTGTTGTGGCTGGCCGCATGGCTCGCGCTGGCCCTCGTGCTGGCGCCGCTTGCGACCGCCGCGGCATTGAAGATATCGCTGACCTAAGCCATGAATCCTCTCGTCCTCTGGTTCCACAAACTCGGCTCGCCGCCGTACTTCTACCGCCTCGCCGGGCGCTTTCTGCCGTGGCTGTATGCCATCGCGCTCATCACGGGCGCGGCCGGGTTGTACGGCGGTCTCTTCATCGCACCGGCCGATTATCAGCAGGGCGACTCATTCCGCATGATCTACGTGCACGTGCCCTGCGCGTGGATGAGCCTGTTCGTCTACGCGTTTATGGCCGCGAACGGGTTCATCGCCCTGGTCTGGCGCATCAAACTTTCGGAAACGCTGGCGATGGCGAGCGCGCCGGTCGGCGCGGCGTTCACGTTCATCACGCTGGTCACCGGTTCGCTCTGGGGCAAGCCGATGTGGGGCACGTGGTGGACGTGGGACGCGCGGCTGACCAGCGAATTGGTGCTGCTGTTCCTCTATCTCGGCGTCATCGGTCTCTATCACGCGATCGAAGATACGCGCCAGGCCGCACGCGCCGCCGCGTTCCTCGCCCTGATCGGCGTCGTCAACCTGCCGATCGTGCATTACTCGGTCGTGTGGTGGAACACGCTGCATCAAGGCACGACCGTCAGCCTGATGGGCCAGTCGAAAATTTCCGCGAGCATGCTGTGGCCGCTGCTGACGATGGCTTTCGCCACGCATGTCTACTTTTTCGCCAGCCTGCTCGCGCGTGCGCGCGCGGCGCTGCTGTCGCTCGAATCGGGCAAGGAGTGGGTGCGCGATATCGCATCCGCGCAACAGGAGGCGCAGGCGCATGGCTGATTTCCTCCATATGGGCGGCTACGGCGCCTACGTCTGGGCGGCCTACGCCGTTTTTTCGATCGTTTTGATCGCCGATGCGCTGACGCCGCTCTGGCAGCGGCGCAATACGCTGCGCGACATCGCTGCGCGCCTGCGCCGCGAGTCCACTAGAAAGCCGAATCCATGACTCCCACCCGCAAACGCCGCCTGATCGCGGTCGCCCTGATCCTGCTCGCCGTCGGCGTGGCCACCGCGCTGACCGTGACCGCGTTGAGCCAGAACATGACCTATCTGTTCTCGCCGACCGAAACCTTGGCCGGCAAGGCGCCGGCCGGCGCGAGTTTCAAGCTCGGCGGCGTCGTGCTCGAACATTCGATTCAGCGCGATGCAAATTCGCTCAAGGTCGATTTCGTCGTCACCGATCGCTTCCAGCAGATACCGGTCGAGTACACCGGCATCCTGCCGGACCTGTTCCGCGAGGGTCAAAGCGTGATCGCCACCGGCAAGATGCAGGGCGGCCGCTTCGTCGCGCGCGAGGTGCTGGCGAAGCACGACGAGAGCTACATGCCGAAGGAAGTGGCCGACGCGATCGCCAAAGCCAAGGCCGCACACGCGACCGAAGCGAAATAACGCTCAGCGGAATCGATCCGTCGCGCTGATCAGCTCGTGCGCGATTCCCGGTTCAAAAGCCGAGTGACCGGCGTCGCCGACGATGCGCAGATCGGCCTCAGGCCACGCTCGATGCAGATCCCAGGCGCTGCGCATCGGACAGACCACGTCGTAGCGGCCCTGCACGATCACCGCCGGTATCTTTTTCAACTTGTGCGCATGGTGTAAAAGCTGATCGTCGCGCTCGAAGAAGCCGCCGTGCACGAAGTAGTGGCATTCGATGCGCGCGAACGCGAGCGCGAACTGATCCGCACCCGTCGAATTCACATAATCGACGCTCGGCGCGAGGAAGCTCGTCGAGCCTTCCCAGATCGACCAGGCTTTCGCTGCCTCGAGGCGGATCTTCTCGTCGCTTGAAGTCAATCGGCGGTAATAGGCGCTCATCAGATCGTGGCGTTCGACGGGCGGAATCGGCTTCAAGTAAGCCTCCCACGCGTCCGGATAAATCGCATCGCAACCGTGCTGATAGAACCACTCCAGTTCCCAGCGGCGCAGCATGAAGATGCCGCGCAGGACGAGTTCGGTCACTCGGTCGGGATGCGTTTCGGCGTAGGCCAGCGCGAGGGTCGAGCCCCAGGAGCCGCCGAATACCTGCCAGCGGTCGATGCCCAGATGCGCGCGCAACGTTTCGATGTCCTGGACGAGATGCCAGGTCGTGTTATCGGTCAACTCCGCGTGCGGCGTCGAGCGCCCGCAGCCGCGCTGGTCGAATAGCACGACGCGATAGTGCTTCGGATCGAAGAAGCGCCGCGACCGCGCATTGCATCCCGCGCCGGGCCCGCCGTGCAGGAACACCACTGGCTTGCCGCCGGGGTTGCCGCACTGTTCGTAGTAGATCGTGTGCAGCGGCGACACCGGCAAGCGGCCGGTGTCGAACGGTTCGACGTCGGGATACAGCGTGCGGCGCTCTTGCATCGAAAACTCCATAGAACCTCTCCACGAGGAGAGAAAAAATCAGTCGAACAGCTTGCCCGGATTCATCAATCCCCGAGGATCGAATATCCGGCGGACACCGCGCATCAGCGCGATTTCGGCCGCGCTGCGTGTGCCGGCGAGGTACGCTTTTTTGACGAGGCCGATGCCATGCTCGGCGGAAATGCTGCCGCCGTGGCGCGCCAATACGTCGCTCAGCAACTTGGTCACACGCTCGCATTGCGCAACGAAATCGGCGTCGGCGAGATCGGCCGGCTTGAGTACATTGATGTGCAGGTTGCCGTCGCCGATATGGCCGAACCAGACCACGTCGAAATGCGGATACTCGCGCGCGAGCAAGGTCTGCATCTCGTCAAGAAAGGCCGGCACCGCGGAAATGCGCACCGAAATATCATTTTTGTACGGCTTGTGCGGCGCCAGACTTTCGGTAATTCCTTCGCGCAGGCGCCAGAGCGCCGCGGCCTGCGCCTCGCTCTGGCTCAACACGCCGTCGTTGACCAAACCTTCGTTCAAGCACTGTTCGAACACCTCGAGCGCGGCCTGCTGCTGCGCCTCGTCGGCGGCGTCGAACTCGGTGACGACATAGTACGGCGATACCTCATCGAACGGTTTCTGCGCGCCGTGCACGAGCACATGATGCAGCGCCCGGTCGGTGAAGAATTCAAACGCGGACAAATTCAGGCGCGTGCGGCAGACAGCGAACACGCGCATCAGCGCGGCCATTTCCGGCACGGCGAACAGCATGACTTGCGATGGCGGCGCCGGATCGGTGAGCCGCAGAGTCGCCTCGACGATCAGGCCGAGCGTGCCTTCCGCGCCGATCACGAGATGACGCAGGTCGTAGCCCGATGAGTTCTTGATCAGGCCGCGGTTCAATTCGAGCAAATCGCCGTTCGCGGTGACGAGCTTGAGCCCCGCAATCCATTCGCGCGTATTGCCGTAGCGAATCACGCGGATACCGCCGGCGTTGGTCGAGATATTGCCGCCGATCGAACACGAGCCGCGCGCGGCGAAATCGACCGGATAGATCAGGCCGTGCTCCGCCGCCGCCTTGTGCACCGCCTCGAGCGCGATGCCCGGCTGCACCGACAGGGTACGATCGACCGCGTTGAAATCGAGCACGCGATTCATCCGCTCGAAACTGACGACGAGCTCGCCGTTCGCCGCCACCGCGCCGCCGGACAGGCCGGTACGGCCGCCCGAAGGCACGATGGCCACCCCGTTCTCGCTGGCCCAGCGCGCGATCGCCTGCACTTCTTCGATGCTTGCCGGCAGCGCGATCGCGAGCGGGGCCGGGATCCAGCGCCGCGTCCAGTCGCGGCCGTAGTGTTCCAAATCCGCGGGATCGGTGACCAGGCGCAGCTCCGGCTGCGCGCGTCGCAATTCGTCCAATGTCGCCGCCTTCGCAGGCTCGGCGCCCTTGCTCTTGTCTGTCATGCCATTTTCCCGCCTTTTCGCCTCATTCTAGCAGGGGCGGTCAGTGTGTCGCAGTGCAACACCGGGCGAGATTTCTGGCATAGTTGGCCATCCGCTCACTCCCCTCCGTCCGCCGCAATTCATGACCAAGACTTCGTTTCCCAAGCAAGACATCAAGGTGCTCCTGCTCGAAGGCGTCAGCCAGACCGCGCTCGACACGTTCAAGGCCGCCGGGTATACGAATATCGAGTTCCACAAAAAATCGCTGTCGTCGGACGATCTGAAAAAATCCATTGCCGACGCGCACATCGTCGGCATCCGCTCGCGCACGAACCTGACCGCGGATGTGTTCGCCCAGGCGAAGAAGCTCATCGCCGTCGGCTGTTTCTGCATCGGCACCAACCAAGTCGACACCGACACGGCGGAAACGCTCGGCGTCCCTGTGTTCAACGCGCCGTACTCGAACACGCGCAGCGTGGCGGAGCTGGTGATTGCCGAAGCGATCCTGCTCGCGCGCGGTATCCCGCAGAAAAATGCCGAATGTCACCGCGGCGGTTGGTCGAAATCGGCGCTGGGCAGCGTCGAAGTGCGCGGCAAGACGCTCGGCGTGATCGGCTACGGCCACATCGGCACGCAGATCGGCGTGCTGGCCGAGGGGCTCGGCATGCAGGTGATCTATCACGATATCGAGACCAAGCTCGCACTCGGCAATGCGCGCGCCGCGCACGGCCTCGACGATTTGTTCGCGCGCGCCGACATTGTCACCCTGCACGTGCCGGAAACGCCGCAGACCAAGTGGATGATCGGCGAGAAGGAACTCGCGAAGATGAAGCCCAGCGCGCTGCTGATCAATGCCGCGCGCGGCACCGTCGTCGACATCGACGCGCTCGCCGCCGCGCTGAAATCCGGCCATCTCGCCGGCGCGGCGATCGACGTGTTTCCGGTCGAGCCGAAGGGCAACGACGATGAGTTCGTGTCGCCGCTGCGCGGCATGGACAACGTGATCCTGACGCCGCACATCGGCGGCTCGACGCTCGAAGCGCAGGACAACATCGGCATCGAGGTGGCCGCGAAGCTCGTGCGCTACAGCGACAACGGCAGCACGCTCTCGGCGGTCAATTTCCCGGAAGTGTCGCTGCCCGAGCATCCGAACAGTCAGCGCCTGCTGCACATCCACCGCAACACGCCCGGCATTCTCTCGCGCATCAACGAGATCTTCTCGCGCGAAAACATCAACATCGATGCGCAGTATCTGCAAACCGACTCCAAAGTCGGCTACGTGGTCATCGACGTGTCGACGACGGCCGAGAACGCCAACAAACTCAGGGACGCGCTCGCCGCAATTCCGGGCACCCTGCGCACACGCGTGCTGTACTGAAGCGAAAACTGCGGCATAGGTCGCGGCGGCGGTGCCTGGACTCGGTTAAGTTAACTCAACCGACCGAGAACTGACCGTGCGCCTGGCCCGACGGATTTCCTCCAAGATCGTCTTCTGTTGCGCCCTGTTTTTCGGTGCTGCGTATGGCGTCAGCGCCGCCGCGAGCGGCGCGGTTCCGCCTCGCTTGCCTCTGCCGCCGCATACGGGGCAACCGCGCCCGCCGGTGCGTGCGCAGACGACGCCGAGCGCCGCCGAAGCCTCGCGCTTTCTCGCCCGGGCGACCTTTGGCCCCACCGATGCCGATATCGCGCATCTGCAGGCCGTCGGCTACTCCGCTTGGCTCGACGAACAGTTCGCGGCGCCGGCCACGCGGCGCATGGACTATATGAACTGGGTGGTGAACACGCTGCACGAGGATTTCAACACCGACCAAGTGCTCGAGGCCTGGTGGCTCGGCGCGCTCGGCGGCCCCGATCCGGCCAATCCCACCGTGATCCGCCGCGACCAGCTGCGCCAGCGCATCGCGTTCGCGCTGTCGGAAATCTTCGTCGTATCGACGAAGAACGGCATGGTCGAGAGTTTCGCCAACGGCCAGGCGTATTTCTACGACATTCTGGTCAACGATGCCTTCGGCAACTATCGGCAGTTGCTCGAGGACGTGACCTTGAGCCCGGCGATGGGCGTTTATCTCAACATGCTGAGCAATCAGCGCGCCGACTCCAGTCAGAACATCCATCCCGACGAAAACTATGCGCGTGAGGTGAATCAGCTGTTCAGCGTCGGTCTCGTCCTGCTCAATCCAGACGGTACGCCGAAACTCGCCAACGGCCAGCCCGTTCCGACGTATACCCAAGACACGGTCAAAGCCTTCGCGCACACGTTCACCGGCTGGAACTGGGCCGACTGCGTGCCGGCCGACCACGACAGCTTCAGCGACTGCGACGTCGACTGGAACACCGGCGCGAACATGCAGCAGCCCATGGCGGCGTTCGCCGATTTCCATGACAACGGCACGCATTCGCCGGACGATTTGCCGAACAAGCAATTGCTGGCCTATTCCGGCGCGGCCAACGGCGGCGTGCTGGCTGCCGGCGGGACGCCGCAGAGCGATCTCAAGTTCGCCCTCGACAACATCTTCAATCATCCGAATGTCGGGCCGTTCGTCGGCAAGCAGCTCATCCAGCGCCTCGTCACAAGTAATCCGACGCCGGCCTACGTCCAGCGCGTCGCGGCCGTGTTCGACAACAACGGCGCGGGCGTGCGCGGCGATCTCAAGGCGGTGGTCGCGGCGATCCTCCTCGACGACGAAGCCATCAACGGCGCGCAGAAATATCCGGACACGTTCGGCAAGCTGCGCGAGCCGCTGCTGCGCCTGTCGCACATCTGGCGCGCAATGGGTGCGCAGCACCGCTGTGGCAAGGACACCATCAAGCAGACCGACAGCGGCAGCTACACGCTGCACTACGCCAATCGCCCCTACCGCTACGCCGGCTGGTATTCGGCCTGGGGCACGGACTACCAGTTCAACCAGCAGCCGCTCAACGCCAATTCGGTGTTCAACTTCTTCCGCCCCGGATTCGTCCCACCCGGCGAGATGTCGACGAAAAAACTGTACGGGCCCGAATTTCAGATTGCGACCGACTCGGAGGTTGCCGAAGTCACCAACGACGTGCTGCCGCGGGCGATGTGGCTCGACATCCACGACACCTGCGACGCGGACGACGACTTCGGCGACGTCGCCATTGATCAAGCGCGCGATCTCGCCCTCGCCGGCAGCGGCCAGGGCGGGCCGAGCGACCCGGCGGACCGTCTGGTCGACGCTTACAACCTGCGCTTCATGGGCGGCCAGATGTCTTCCTACATGCGCACGACGCTGATCAACTACCTCAACCGTATCGATCACTACTGGAGCAACGACGGCAAGCAGGATTGGCGTCTCGCACGCATCCAACGCGCGCTCTACCTGATTTTTACCTCGCCCGAATACGCGATCCAGAAATGACGCCATGAACTTCGATCGCCGCAAATTTCTTTGCCGGACCGCGCATGCGGCAATCGGCGCCAGCGTGTATTCCGCGCTGGGCCAGCTGCAGCTCGTGCGCGCGGCGGCGCAGGCGAACTACAGCTTCAGCGATTACAAAGCGCTGATCTGCGTGTTCCTCTACGGCGGCAACGATGCCTTCAACATGATCGTGCCGACCGACAGCGCCCATTACGCGTCGTACAAATCCGTGCGGCCGAAGATCGCGCTCGCGCAAAACACCTTGCTTGCGCTCAAGGCACCGGCTTCCGGCAGCGGTTCGCCGGGCGACGGCGGCGCCTACGGATTTCATCCGGCGATGACCGACCTGCAGGCGCTGTTCAATCAGCCGGCGAGTCCCGTCGCCATCATCGCGAACGTCGGCGCGTTGGTGGCGCCGCTCACCAAGACGCAATACCAGAACGGCGGCGCGGCGCTGCCGCCGCAGCTGTTTTCGCACAACGATCAGCAGGCGTACTGGCAATCCTCGCCGCCGTCGAACGCGCCGACCACCGGCTGGGGTGGGCGCATCTGCGATCTGCTCGCGAGCGCCAACACCTCGCCGCTGCCGATGCTCAATTCGTTGTCCGGCGAAGACGCGTTCATGCGCGGCGACACCGGCAACAACTACATCATGAATGCCGGCGATGCCGCCGTGATCGAAGCTCCCGACTCCTGGGACACCGATGCGAACAATCTGCAGAGCGCATTCGACGCACTGCGCGCCTCGGGCACGCAGGCCAACGCGCTCGAACGCACTTACGCGGCGCGGATGAACCACTCGATCGACACCGCCGCGCAGATCAATGCGACGATCAACGCGGCCGGCATGCCGGCGTTCGAGACCTTCTTCCCCAACATCAGCGACGACGACCTCGACCGGCAACTGTGCACCGTCGCCAAACTGATCTGGGCCGCCAACAACAATGTCGCCGGGTATACCGGGCAAAAGCGCCAGGTATTTTTCGTCTCGACCGGCGGCTTCGACACACACGACCATCAATTGTCCGCGCAGCCCGGCCTGTTCGGCCTGTTGTCGAAGTCACTCGCCGGTTTCTATCGCGCCTTGAACAGCACGGGCCTCGCGACCAAGGCGACCGCGTTCACCGCCTCGGATTTCGGCCGCACGCTGTCCTGCAACGAGGACGGCACCGATCACGGCTGGGGCTCGCATCACCTCGTCGTCGGCGGCGCGGTGAAGGGCGGTGGTTTCTACGGAGACAATGCGGCGGCCGGCGGTGCCGCGGCGATGCCGAGCCTGGCCCTGTCCGAGAGCAATCCGAACGATGCCGGCTACGGTCAGATCATCCCGACGACGTCGATCGACCAGTATTCGGCGACGCTCGCCAGCTGGTTCGGCCT
>DAIMZS010000116.1:7953-9356 GCA_036733825.1 Rudaea sp. | reverse complement strand
ATGTCCGGCCGCATCCCCGCCCAATTCATCGACGAGCTGCTCGCGCGCATCGATATCGTCGATGTGATCGAGCAGCGCGTGCCGCTGCGCAAAGCCGGGCGCGACTGGACCGCGCGCTGCCCGTTCCACGACGAGCGCTCGCCCTCGTTCACCGTGAGCCCGGCCAAGCAGTTCTATCACTGCTTCGGCTGCGGCGCGCACGGCAGCGCGATCGGCTTCCTGATGAACTATGACCGCATGGAGTTCCCCGATGCGGTCGAGGAACTCGCGGCGCGCGTCGGCCTCAAGGTGCCGTACGAAGGCGGCGGCAAGCGGCCGGTTGAGGATTCGACCGACGTGTATGCCGTGCTCGACGCGGCGGCGAAGTTCTATCAGCGCGAATTGGCGAAAAGCGACAAAGCACGCGCCTACTTCGATTCGCGCGGGCTCGACGCGACCACGATCGAGCGCTTCGGCCTCGGCTACGCGCCCGATCAATGGGATGCGCTGAAATCGGCGCTCGGCACCTCGAAACAGCGCATGGACCTGCTCGAAAAGAGCGGCTTGGTGAAAAGCGGCGAACGCGGCAAATACGAATACTTCCGCAACCGCGTGATGTTTCCGATCGCCGATCGGCGTGGGCGCACGATCGCGTTCGGCGGCCGCATTCTCGAAAAAACCGAGGACTCCGGTCCGAAATACCTCAACTCACCGGAAACCGCGCTGTTCCACAAAGGCCAGCAGCTGTTCGCGCTCTGGCAGGTGCGCCAGGCGCACGCGAAGATTCCGCGCCTGATCGTCGTCGAAGGCTACATGGACGTGATCGCGCTGTTCCAGCACGGCGTCACCCAGGCCGTCGCCACGCTCGGCACGGCGACGACGCGCGACCATGCCGAGCTGCTTTTCAGAAATTGTGCCGACGTCTACTTTTGCTTCGACGGCGACCGCGCGGGCCGCGGCGCGGCGTGGAAGGCAGTCGAGTCGGTGCTGCCACGCATGCGCGACGGCCGCCAGGCGTTTTTCCTGTTCCTGCCCGAGGGCGAAGACCCCGATTCGCTCGTGCGCCACGAGGGCCAGGCCGGCTTCGAGGAACGCTTGAAAGCGGCCACGCCGCTGTCGGAATTCTTCTTCGGCCACTTGAGCAGCGATGTGAATCTCGCCAGCCTCGACGGCAAGGCGCGGCTCGCCGAGCGCGCGCGGCCGCTGCTCACGCAGATTCCCGACGGCGCGTTCCGCGATCTGATGCTGGCCGAACTCGATCGGCGCGCGAACGTGACGCTGCGTATCGATGCGGCGCCGGCCGACGCGCCGCGCAAACCTGCGCGTACGCAGGAGCGCTCGCTCGTGCGCATCGCGGTCGCACTGCTGCTGCAAAACCCGGGATTCGCTGCGGAAATCGAACCCCCGCACACGTTTTCCGCGCT
>DAIMZS010000116.1:5399-7853 GCA_036733825.1 Rudaea sp. | reverse complement strand
AGAGGGTTTAGCCAGCCTGAGCGCGGAAGAAAAGGATGAGCTGCGCGGCCTCAAGACCGCTGTGGCCACAGCCCCATCGGTGGAAAGACACTAATTCTCGTCATTCCCGCGAAAGCGGGAATCCAGCTTTTTCTTTTAATGCTGTTCGTACATAAGCAAGATCAAAATGGATTCCCGCTTTCGCGGGAATGACGGCAAAAGAATGAAGGTCGCTCAAACGGCGCTCAGTCGTGCACCTGATGCGGCCGGATCGCGAGCACGGCAAGCAAGGTCAACAATGCCGCCGCCGACAAATACCAGCCCACCGAAGCGATGCCGTAATCCTTGGCCAGCGACGTCGCGAAGTACGGCGCGAGCGAGGCGCCGAGAATGCCGGCAAGGTTGAACGCGAGCGAAGCGCCCGTGTAGCGCACCGAGGTCGGGAACAGTTCGGCCATCGCCGTGCCGAGCGGTCCGTAGGTCAACCCCATCAGGAACAGACCGAGGGAGAGGAAGATGAGCACGAGCAGCGGCTGGTTCTTGACGAACATCGGCGCGAACAGGAAACCGAAAAGCAGGATCGCGACCGTAGCGATGATCAACATCGCGCGCCGCCCGCGCTGGTCAGCGATCACCGCCGACAGCGGAATACCGAGCGCGAACACCAGCATCGCGAGAATCTGCATGATCAGGAACTCGCCGCGTGGATAGGCGAGCGTGCCCGTGCCCCAGCTCAGCGAGAATACGGTCATCAGATAGAATAGGACGAAGGTGGCCAGGCAGGTGAATGTCGCGATCAGGAGGATCAGCGGATGCCGCGTCAGCACGACGCCGATCGGCACGGCGACGCGCTCGTTCTTTTCGATCGCGCGCAGGAACGCCGGCGTTTCCGAGAGTTTCAGGCGCACGTAGAGGCCGACGATGACGAGCAGCGAGCTGAGCAGGAACGGCACGCGCCAGCCCCAGGCGAGAAACTGCGCATCGCTGAGGAAGTCGGTCAGGACAAGAAAAATCCCGGCCGAGCAGATGAAGCCGATCGGCGCGCCGAGTTGCGGAAACATGCCGTACCAGGCGCGTTTGCCCGGCGGCGCGTTCTCGGTCGCGAGCAGCACGGCGCCGCCCCACTCGCCGCCGAGGCCCAGGCCCTGGCCGAAACGGCAGGCGACGAGCAGCAGCGGCGCCGCGATGCCGATGGCCTCGTAGGTGGGCAGCAGGCCGATGATCACGGTGGACAGACCCATCGTCAGCAGCGCCGCGACCAGCGTCGCCTTGCGCCCGATGCGGTCGCCGAAATGACCGAACAGGGCCGAGCCGATCGGCCGCGCAAAGAATGCGACCGCGAACGTCGCGAACGACTGCAGCTGCGCCGAGGTGGGATCACCGGCCGGAAAGAACAGCTTCGGAAAGACCAGCACGGCGGCGGTCGCGAAGATGTAGAAATCGAAGAATTCGATCGCCGTGCCGATCAGGCTGGCGAACAACACGCGCCATTTGGAATTTACCGCCACCCCGGCTTCGATCGCCGCCGCACTACTTGCCATCGCCGCACACCTCGCTGCCTTTGTCGAACACGATACGCCAGACACCCGGCGCTTCGCGGCGCCAGATCGAATTGAACGTCGCCATGATTTTGCCGTCGGCCGAGCGCACTGGCCCGGTACTCAGGGCGAGCGAGCCCGATTCGAGCGCCTCCACCCGTGCCGGTTCCCAGGAGAACGGTGCGGCGGCCGCGTCGAAGTATTTCTTCCAGCCGGCGGCGACCTGATCTTTGCCGCGCAGCGGTTCCTTGCCGCCGAGGAAGACGGCCTCGTCGGCGAGAAAACGGGTGAACGCGGCATGGTCGCGATCGGCCATCGTCTTCGCGAACGCGCGCTCGGTCGCCTCGACCTCGCGCTGCGCCTCCTCGCGCGGAAGCTTGGACGGCGCGCTCGCGCATCCCGCCAACATCAGGCTGCCGAGCCACAGCGGAGCGGCCCATCGGAGCTGTTTCATGACCTTTCCCCCTCGATTTTTGCCGGGATTGTGACAGGTTGCGCATCCACTGCGCAGTATCTACAGTGGCTTTTCGCTCGATTTGCCTGTATCGTGCGCGCACTGCGTTTGCTCAAGGTCACTGTGCATCGTGGCCGTTGGGTCAATCCAACGAACCGCTTCACGTTCCGCCCGTGTTCTCCTTTCGCATACCCAGTCCCGGTCTTGCGGGTCTCCCGAAGATCGCGCACTTTTTGTCTTACAAATTAGAGTTAGGAGTTAAACATGGCTGACCGTCAAACCGGCACCGTGAAATGGTTCAACGATGCCAAGGGCTTCGGCTTCATCACCCCGGAAAGCGGCGCGGACCTGTTCGTGCACTTCCGTTCCATCCAGGGTTCGGGCTTCAAGACCCTGCAGGAAGGCCAGAAGGTCACCTTCGTGACCGTGCAGGGCCCGAAGGGTCTGCAGGCCGACCAGGTGCAAGTCGCCTAAGCGTCAACC
>DAIMZS010000116.1:0-5299 GCA_036733825.1 Rudaea sp. | reverse complement strand
AGCGCAGGTCTTTGATGATGACCTTGGCGGCATTGTGCCCCGGCGCACCGGTGACGCCACCGCCGGGATGCGTACCCGCACCGCACAGATACAAGCCCGGCAGCGCGCCGCGATAGCCGCCTTGACCGAGCATCGGCCGCGCGCTGAACAGCTGATTGAGGGTCAGCGCGCCGTGCATGATGTCGCCGCCGATCAGGCCGAAGTCGCGTTCGAGGTCGAGCGGCGACTTGATCTGGCGGCCGACGACGAGGTTCTTGAACCCTGGCGCGAACTTGTCCACGGTCGCGATCATCAGATCGGCGACTTCCTCGCGATGATCGTCCCATGATTTCCCATTCGGCAGCGTCGGCGCCACTTGCTGGCAGAACATGCTGGCGACGTGCTGGCCCTTCGGTGCGAGCGAGTCGTCGAGCGTCGACGGGATCAGCATCTCCACGATCGGCTCGCGCGACCAGCCGTAAGCACGCGCGTCGAGATAGGCGCGGTCCATGTAGTCGATGCTCGGCGCCATGATGATGCCCGAGGTCAGATGATCGCCGTCGCCCGGCAGGCAGCTGAAACTCGGCAGACCCGACAGCGCGACGTTCATGCGGAACGTGCCCGAGCCGCATTTATAATTCGCCATGCGCTCGCGCGTCAGCGCCGGCACATTTTTTTGCTCGAACAGGCGCTCGTAGAGCAGCTTCGGATTGACATTGGCGGCGACCGCGCGCGCGCGCAGCGTCTCGCCCTTCTCGGTAATCACGCCGACGGCCTTGCCGCCCTCGACGATCACCTCGCGCACGCCGACGCCCGTGCGGATGTCCGCACCGGCCGCCGTCGCCGCCTTGGCCATCGCCTGCGTGATCGCACCCATGCCGCCGATGGCATGGCCCCAGGCGCCCTTGACGCCGTTCACTTCGCCGAACACGTGATGCAGCAGCACGTAGGCGCTGCCGGGCGTGTACGGGCTGGCGTAATTGCCGACGATGCCGTCGAAGCCGAGCACGGCCTTGATCGGCTCGCTCTCGAAGAAACGGTCGAGGTATTCGGCGGCGGAAATCGAGAACAGATCGAGCAGCTCGATGCGCATCGCCTCGTCAAGCGCGGCCAAGCGCTTGCCGAGCTTGCCGGCGCGGATCAGCTCGGGCAGCGCTTGGACCCAGCCGCCCGAGGTCATGTTCGGCGGCGCTTCGAGCGCGAGTTCGCGCAGCACGTCGGCGATCAGATCGAGGCGGCGCTCGTATTCGGGCAGCGTGTCGGCGTCCTTCTTGGAGAACTTCGCCACTTCGTCGCGCGTGCGGCCGGCGCCGGTCAACAGATATGTACCGTCGGGGCGCGGCAGGAAATTGTTCGCTTTGCGCAGGACGATCTTGAGTCCGTGCTTTTCCAATTCGAGATCGCGGATCACCTTCGGCTGCAGCAGCGACACGGTGTACGAGGCAACCGAATTGCGGAAACCCGGATGGAATTCCTCGGTCACCGCCGCGCCGCCGACGACGTCGCGCTTCTCCAGCACGGTGACCTTCAGTCCAGCTTTGGCCAAGTAAGTTGCACAGACGAGGCCGTTGTGGCCGCCGCCGATCAGGATCACGTCAAGATTGGATGGGCTCATGCGGCCGATTATGGCGAGCGCCCCGGCACCGCGCCAGCGTGAGGCAACATGGACGAAAACCGGGACAATCGTCGATCATAGGCGGCGTGAACCTACGCAAAGTCATCGCCACCCGCTACGTCACCCCGCTGCGCGAGGGCGGCTCGCTGCCGGCCATCGTCGAAGGCGACGACCAAGGCCTCTACGTGCTCAAATTCCGCGGCGCGGGACAGGGGCCGCGGGCGCTGATCGCCGAACTCATCGCCGGCGAGATCGCGCGCGCGGCCGGCCTCGCCGTGCCCGAGATCGTCCTCGTCGACCTCGACGGCGACCTCGCGCGCACCGAACCCGACGCCGAGATTCAGCAGCTGATCCGCGCGAGCGCCGGCCTCAACCTCGCGCTTGACTATCTGCCGGGCTCGGTCACGTTCGATCCGCTGGTCGAGCAGCCGGATGCCGACCTCGCCTCGCGCGTGGTCTGGTTCGACGCCTACGTGAGCAACGTCGACCGCACCGCGCGCAACACCAACATGCTGATGTGGCACCGCAAGCTGCGTCTGATCGACCACGGCGCGGCGCTGTATTTCCATCACGACTGGAGCGACTGGCAGGCGCGCAGTGTGCTGCCATTCGCGCAGATCAAGAATCATGTGCTGCTGCCGTTCGCGAGCCGCATCGCGCAGGTCGACGAGGGCATGCGCGCGGCGATCACGCCACAGGTCATCAGCGAGATCGTCGGCCAAATTCCCGACAGCTGGCTCTGCGACGGCGCGCCGTTCGCCGATGCGCGCGAGCATCGCGCGGCGTACATTGAATACCTGACGCGGCGGCTCGAGGCACCGCGCGCTTTCGTTGCGGAGGCAATCCGTGTCCACGCCGGCTGAACGCATGCCTAGCACGTACGATTACGCGGTGATCCGCGTCGTGCCGCGCGTGGATCGCGAGGAATTCGTCAACGCCGGCGTCATCCTCGCCTGCCAGGAGGCGGGCTTCCTCGACGCGCGCATCGAACTCGACGCCGCGCGCGTGCTCGCGCTCGATCCGTCCGCGGACCTGGCGATGATCGCCGAGCATCTCGCTGCGATTCCGGCGATCTGCGCCGGCGGCAAACGCGCGGGCGCGCTTGGCGCGCTGTCGCGGCGCGAACGTTTCGACTGGCTGACTGCGCCGCGCAGCGCGCTGATCCAGACCTCGCCCGTGCACACCGGCCGCTGCAGCGACCCGGCCGGCGCGCTCGAGGCGCTTATGCAAACGATGGTGCGAACGACGGCCGGCGCGCGTTGAGCAGCACGACCGCGACACCGACGACGCAGAGCGCGGCGACGTAGTGCGCCGGGGCGAGGCGGTTGAAGCCCAGCGCCCAGCCGATGAACACCGGCGTCAAGCCGCCGAACACCGCATAAGCCAGGTTGTACGAAAACGCGACGCCGGTGAAACGCAACGGCGCCGGGAACGCGCGCACGAGCAGCGTCGGAATCACGCTGACCACGCCGACGCTCAATCCGGTGACGAACGACAGCGGATACAGATACTGCGGCGCGGCTGCGACGCCGAGATAAAACACATAGACGACGACGAGCAGAACAGCGCAGCCGATCGCCGACACGCGCGTGGTGCCGAAGCGATCGGCGGCGAGGCCGAAGCCGAGATTGCCGATCGCAAGGCCGAGCGTCGCGATCGTGTCGGCGGTGAAGGCCACGGCCGGCGCGATGCCGTCGAGCTTCTGGATCAGTTTCGGCGTCATCAAAATCATCACCACGATCGCCGCAGTCAACACCCAGGTCAGCACGACGCAGGAAAGCACCGCGGCGCCGTGGCCGCGCAAGGTTTCTTTGAGCGGCAGCTCGCGCGCCAGTTCGCGGCGGCGGCGGATTTCTTCGAACACCGGCGTCTCCGCGAGCATGCCGCGCAGCAGCACGGCGAAGAAACCGAACACGCCGCCGATCAGGAACGGAATGCGCCAGCCGTACGACAGCATCTGCTCCGAAGTCAGCGACGCGTTGAGGCCGGCCGCGAGCATCGATCCGGCGAGGATGCCGAGGGTCAGGCCCGAGGTCAGCGTGCCGCAGGCGAAGGCGGTGCGCGTCGTCGGCACGTGCTCGGCGACGAAGGTCCACGCGCCGGGCACCTCGCCGCCAACCGCCGCGCCCTGCACGATGCGCAAAGCGAGCAGCGCGAACGGCGCGAGGTAGCCGATCTGCGCGAACGTCGGCAGCAGGCCGATCAGCAGCGTCGGCACGGCCATGAGGAACACGCTCAGCGTGAACATGCGCTTGCGCCCGGTCCTGTCGCCGAAATGCGCCATGATCACACCGCCGAGCGGCCGCGCGAAATAGCCCGCGGCGAACACGCCCCAGGTCTGCAGCTCGCGCAGCCACGGCGCGGTCGAGGCCGGGAAGAACAAGGTTCCTATCTGTTCGGCGAGATAGATGAAGATGATGAAATCGTAGAACTCGAGCGCGCCGCCGAGCGCGGCGAGCGAGAGAGTTTTCAGGTCCTGACGGGACAAGGTGCCGCTGTTCTGGTTGCTCATTGCAGTCAAAGTGATTGGATAGCCTTTGCTCGTCATTCCAGCGAAAGCTGGAATCCAGCTTCGCGCTTCGCCTGTGGGAGAAAACAAAAACTGGATCCCAGCTTTCGCTGGGATGACGATGTCATTGTTGTGGGCTCACAGAATCGGCGCGATTTCTTTCTCGATCGATTCCGGCGTGTCGGTCGGCGCATAGCGTTTGAGCACCTTGCCGCTCTTGTCGACGAGGAACTTGGTGAAATTCCACTTGATCGACTCGCTGCCGAGCAAACCTTTCGCTTCGTGCTTGAGGTATTTGTACAGCGGATCGGCATTCGCGCCGTTGACGTCGATCTTGGCGAACAGCGGAAACTGCACGTCGTAGTTGAGCGAGCAGAAATTCTTGATCTCCGCTTCATCGCCCGGTTCCTGATGGCCGAACTGATCGCAGGGAAAGCCGAGCACGACGAGCCCCTTGTCGCGGAATTTTTCGTACAAGGCCTCGAGGCCCGTGTACTGCGGCGTGAACCCGCATTTGCTTGCGACGTTGACGATCAGCATCGTCTTGCCGGCATAGTCGCCGAGCGACTGCGACTTGCCGTCGATGTCTTTCGCGCTGAAGTCGTAGATGCCGCTCATGGCCGCCTCCGCAGGATCGATGGCGCTACTGTGGAGATCGGCGCGGCGAATGTCCAGCATCGCGCGAGGACGCGCGAACGCGCCCTCGCGTCCGAGGCATCAAATAAACGACTTGGCGTGATCGAGCACGCTCTGGCACGCCTTCTTCGTGACCGATTTCTTCATTTCGCCGAGCTTGCCGATGTCGACCGATTTGCCGTCGCCGGTTTTGACCAGGCCCTTGGCGCCGTCAGCATAGTCGGCCTTGTCATTGTCGCTGCCGCCGGTGACCTTGCCCATAAGCTGGTCCTTGACCGAACTCGCCGCGTCGCCGCCGAGGAAGTTGTTCTTCAGGCAATACTCGACGACACCCGCCGCGTTGCCCGCGCTGCCCGAGGCAAGCGAGGACAGGTCGCCGCCGGCGAGCCCTTTCAGATCGCCGAGCTGTGCTCCCGCGCTGGCGCAGACACCGAATACCGCGATGACTCCACTCAGTATCGCCAAGCTGATCTTGTTCGACTTCATTGTGGTGCTCTCCGTGATGGCGCGGCGACCGCCCGCCGCGGTGATGCGAAATCTACCGCCGGCGATCGGAAGAA
>DAIMZS010000115.1:0-9421 GCA_036733825.1 Rudaea sp. | reverse complement strand
CGCGGGAATGACGAGCCAATGACGAGTGAGAAGTGAGTTATGCCGAAATCGCCAACCTCTCACTGCGATAAATACGCGAAGTGACGAAGTACACGACCAGAGCCGCCAACGTCGTGCACACGAAACAAAGCACGAGTGACTGCGTAGCGACCACTTCGCCGCGCAGGAAGCGGGTCAGGGTGATTTGCTGGCCCATCAGCGGCACCGCATACATCCAGGCTTGCGGCTTGAACGGTAGGACCGTCAGCAGCATCGTCGGGATCGCGGGTACGAAGGTGAGCAGGCCGAGCCAAGTCTGCGCTTCGCGGTAGCTCTTGGCGAACGCGGCGACCATCGTCTGCAGGCCGGCGAGCAGGCCGGCGAGCGGCAGCATGACGAACAGGCCGCGCAGCAGGAAGCCGAGGCCGATGTGCAGGTCCATGCCGAGTTTTTCGGTCGGCAGGAAGCGGCTCGCGACGGAGAAGGCGAGCATGCTCAGCAGCACCGTGGTCATCGAGAACGCAGTCGTGGTCGCCAGCTTGCCGGCAAGAATCTGCGCGCGCGGCACCGGGTTGGCGAGCAGCGGTTCGAGCGACTGGCGCTCGCGTTCGCCGGCGGTGGTGTCGATCGCGAGCGCCATGCCGCCGATCAGCGCGCCCAGGATGAAGAAGTAGGGCAGGATGCCGAACATCGTGCCCGAGCGGCTCTGCGGCGTGGATTGATCGCGTTCGGCGACGACGACCGGTTTCATCACGCTCGGCGACAGGCCGCGCGCGAGCAGGCGCAGCGCGCCGGTGCGCTGACCGTAGGCGTCGAGCGCGCCCTGCAGGCGGCGTACCGAGCTTTGCGCGTCGCGCTGCGATTCGTCGAAGACGATGTCGACCTGCGCTGGCTCGCCCTTGTTCCAGCTTTCGGCGTAGTCGGCGGCGATGCGCAGCACGACGTCGGCGTCTTGCTCGCGCACGGCGCGCTCGGCGTCGGCCGGGCCGGGCTGGATGTCGAAGCGCTGCTGCTTGAGCGCGTCGATCAGGTTCGGCGCATGCTCGGCGCCGATCACGGGCAGCTTGAGCGGCTGCTCGGCCTTTTCGAGTTCGCGCGACACCATCGTGTTGATCAGCACCACGAACAGCAGCGGACCCATGAGCGGGCCGGTGATCAGCGTGTTGATCACGGTGCGCTTGTCGCGCAGGTTTTCGCGGACTTCTTTGAGAAAAACGATCAGAGCAGATTTCATGGCTTCTCCTCCCTCCCCTTCAAGGGGAGGGCCGGGGTGGGGATGGTGTGTGCGGCGAGGTCGGGAAGATCGAAACCATCCCCACCCAACCCTCCCCTTGAAGGGGAGGGCTGCAGGGCATCGTTCTCGAGTCTCATGCGGCAAGTCCCTCGTCGGTGCCGATCAGTTTGACGAACGCGTCTTCGAGATTCGCTTCGCCGGTTTGCGCACGCAGCGCGTCGGGCGACTCGTCGGCGACGACGCGGCCGCGCGCGATGACGACGATGCGGTCGCAGAGCGCGGCCACCTCCTGCATGATGTGGCTGGAGAACAGCACGCAGCGGCCTTCGCTTTTGAGTTGCTTGAGGAAGGTGCGCATCGCGCGCGTCGCCATGACGTCGAGGCCGTTGGTCGGCTCGTCGAGGATCACGTTCTTCGGATCGTGCACGAGCGCGCGCGCGATCGCGGTCTTCACGCGCTGGCCTTGCGAGAAACCTTCGGTGCGGCGATCAGCGATGTCTTCCATCTCGAGCGCGCGGATCGCGGCGGCGCTGCGCGTGCGGATCGTCGCGTCGTCGAGACCGTGCAGCTGGCCGAAGTAGGCGATGTTCTCGCGCGCGGTGAGGCGCTTGTACAGCCCGCGCGCGTCGGGCAGCACGCCGAGCGCGCGGCGCACGGCGAGCGGATCGGCCGCGGCGTCGACGCCGTCGACGAGCACCTGGCCGGAATCGGGCCGCATCAGCGTGTATAGGCAGCGCAGCGTCGTCGTCTTGCCGGCGCCGTTCGGGCCGAGCAAGCCGGTGATCTCGCCGTCGCGCGCGCTGAAATGAACGCCGTCGACGGCGACGACTTTCTTCGCGCCGCTGCCGAAGGTTTTGTGCAGGTTGCGTACTTCGATCATGGCGTGGCTCCGTTGAAATCGCTTGCTTTAGCCCCTCTCCCGTCGGGAGAGGGGTTGGGGTGAGGGTTCGTCAGAGCGGCAACGTTGTTCCGATGTCGAACCCTCATCCGGCGCTCCGCGCCACCTTCTCCCGGCGGGAGAAGGGAACAGCGAAAGCAGTTCATGGCGCGGCTCCATTGAAGTCGATCAGCGCAGGCGTGGGGCCGAGCGCGTCGACGCATTTCGTATCGAGCATCTTCGGGTCGAGTTTGGTGATGAACTCGTTGACGACCTTCGGAATGCAGCCGCGGCCGATCACGTTGTGGCCTTGGCCGCGCGCGAGGACGAGACGCGCGTTCGTCAGGCCTTGCGCGGCTTGTGTCGCGTAGCGCGGCGGCGTGACCGGGTCGAGTTCGCCGGCGAGCAGAAGTACCGGTTTGTCGGACTTCAGCGGCGCGTGGAAGTCGTCGGGGCGCGTGCCGTGCGGCCACACCGAGCACATTGCGGTCAGCGCGTCTGTCAGGGTCGTGCCGAGCAGCGTGTTCGCATCGGCCGGATCGGGCTTGATCAGATCGGCGTCCTCGGCGCAGACGACGGAAGCCTGCATGCCGCCGTTCATCGTGCCGGACATATCGTCGTGCAGCAGCCGCGCTTGACCGGCGAGCGGGGTGTAGTTGCCTTTCAAACCTTCGGCAATCGACAGCGGCAGCAGCGCCGCGGTCTCCGGCGTGTAGGCGAACATGCGCACCAGGCCGGCGAGGCGGTTCGCGGTGAGGCGCATGTCGATCGCTTTGAACGTGACCGGATCGCGCAGCGCGGTGTTCTGCGGCTGCGCGCGCAACGCGTCGCGCAGTTTGCCGAGGCTGGCGTAGGAATCGCCGAAAGCCTTCGCGCAGGCCTCGTTCTTGCCGCACAGGGCGAACTGCGCCTTCAGCGCCGCGTCGAGGTTCTGCGCGAATTCCTGGCCGAAGATCAATTCGTTCGGCGCAACGCTGTCGAGCACCACGCTGCGCACGCCGGCCGGAAAGCGCATCAGATATTGTTGGGCGACGCGCGTGCCGTAGGAGACGCCGACGAGATCGAACTGCGGCGCGCCGAGCGCCTGGCGCAACTCTTCGAGATCGTGCACCGCGGCGGTCGTCGTGTACTGGCGCGGGTCGGCGTTCTTCTCGACTTCGGCCAGGCATTTGCTGATCGCCTCGCGCAGCTTCGCCACGTCCAGGCCGTTGTCGGTTTCGCCGATCTGCTCCTTGTGCTTGTCGTCGTCCTTCGCCGCTTCGCAGTCGAGCGGATGGGATTTTCCCGTGCCGCGCTGATCGAGCAGAAGGATGTGATGATGCTTGCGCAGCGGCGCGAGCGCGCCGGCGATCTGCGGATAGGTTTCGACCGCGGCCTGACCCGGCCCGCCGGCGAGGAAGACGACGATGTCGCTGTCCGCGCGCTCGGCGTCGCTCTTGATCAGGGCGAGGTTGAGGTCGATCTTGCGGCCAACCTTGTCGTCGCGCTGATCTTCGTCACGACGTTCAGAAACGGAGAACGGCGCGCAGAACGCGGCCGTGGTCGCGCCGGAATGCTTCTGCGTGAGCTCGCAGGCCTTGAATGCCAGCGTGCCGAGCTGGAATTCACGCGCGTTGCCGGCGATCGCCGCGGAGAGCGCGGCGGACGGGTTGCCGTCGCCCGGCTGCTGCCAATGCCGCCAGGCGAAAACGCTGAGCACGGCCAGCAGCACGGCGGCGCGAACGATGAGTCTTGGGTTCGTCATTCAATCCTTCCCCGGTTGAAAAATGGATTCGATCGGCAAGCGGAACAGTTTGGCGATGCGGAACGCGAGCGGCAGGCTCGGATCGTACTTGCCGGTTTCGATCGCGTTGACCGTCTGCCGTGAGACGTCGAGCTTCTCGGCAAGATCGCCTTGAGACCAGCCCCGCTCGCCGCGCAGTTCGCGCACTTTGTTGTTCATTCGCTGCTCTGCCGGCGCTGCCGCCAGCGGCGCAGGGCGAAAATCAGGGTGACCAATGCGAATGCGGTGGCGAAACCGCAGAACACGCCCACCGCGGCGTCGTCGTTCGAATGGAAATAAGCCCATGCGGCAATGAAGACGAACATGAGGGTGAGGCCGAGAAGACGGCGATGCATTGGGATGCCGTCCGTTTCGTCGCAGATGCTGCCGCCGTAGTGCCGCACTGCCCAGGTGCGCGCCATGCCGTAGCTGAACATCAAGACCGGAAATGTCCACAGCAGCAGCGTGGCCGCCGCATCGTAAGGCACGACCTTGGCTGCGGCGAGAAAGCCGCCGATCAGGCCGAACACGCCGACGACCGCGCTCGCGGCGCCGAGGCCGATCAGATGCGTGCGCTGTTCGAGTTCGTCGCTCTGCCAGATGCGCCGTCCGAGCAGCCAAATGACGTAGAGCATCGGCATGGTCGGCAGCAGCGACGACGCCAGGCGCGGCAGTAATGTTTCCGCGTGCCGCGCATGCGGCAGCAGGACGAGTACGAGCGCAACGTAGACCACCATCGCGGCGAACACGCGCAGGTCGTATTGAGTTTTGGACAGGCGCGTCATTGAAAGTCCCCTGCGCGGCATCGAATCGAGTGTCAAGTTTGCTTGACAAGCGAACAATACGGACGCTTGACCGACATGTCAAGCACACTTGACACGCGTCTGACGCCGCATCGGCGAGCAGGGGCGGAAAACCGCCCAATCCGTCACAAATTCTGTAGGGAAATTCCCGAACTTCTTGACCGCCGTCACCCAAATGAAGCGCCCATGGGGGTAGCCTGATCGGGCCTTCAAAGGGGGAGGTTTCCATGAAAAAAATAATGCTTGCCGTTTCGATCGCTGCGGCGTTCGCGGTGTGCGGCGGGGCGTACGCCGCCACCGACTCGACTTCGTTCAACGTGACGATCACGATCACGAGCGCCTGCGACATCCACACCACGCCGGCCACGAACATGGCGTTCGGCAGCGTGGCGTCGACCGCGACCAACGTCTCGGCCACGAGCACGCTGACCGTCAACTGCACGCTGCTGACGCCGTACACGATCGCGCTCGACAACGGCCTGCACGGCAGCGCCGGCCCGGTGCGCGCGATGCAGGACAGCGGCACCAACCAGGTCGGCTATCAGCTCTATCGGGATGCGCTGCACACCCAGGTCTGGGGCAGCACGACCGGCAGCGGCGGCAACGTGTTCTCCGGGGCGGGGCTCGGCCTCGCGGCGCCGGTGACCGTCTACGGCCTGGTCAGCAGCGCGAACTCGCCGGCCGGAAGCTACAGCGATACCGTCGTTGCCACATTGACCTACTGAGGTCGTCGCAGCCATGGCAGGCGGTCGCCGGCGCTCGATCGGACGGTGGCCGCTCGCCGCCGCGCTGATGCTGCACGCGCTCGGCGCGGCCGCGACCGGGCTGCAGGTGACGCCGACCTTGCTGACGGTGGAAGCCAGCCGCAGCGCCGCCGGCCTATGGTTGTCGAACACGGGCGACGCGCCGCTGCATGCGCAGGTGCGTGTGTATCACTGGTCGCAGACGCAGAGTCAGGATGAACTGACGCCGTCGCCGGGCCTGATCGTCAGCCCGCCGCTGATCGAGCTGCAGGCCGGCGCGCGCCAGTTCGTGCGCGTGATTCGTTCCGGCGGCGCGCCGGCGGAGCGCGAAGACGCGTTCCGCATCGTGATCGATGAATTGCCGATCGATGAGCCGTCAACGCCCGTGGCGCGGGAGGAAAGCGCGATACGTTTCGTGCTGCGCTATTCGGTGCCGGTGTTCCTCGCGCCGAACGGCAGCGGCGCGCAGGCGGAACTCGAAGGCGAAGTCGACGCCAGCGTTTCGCCGCCGCGCCTGATCGTGCGCAATCGCGGCGGCATGCACGCGCAGCTCGGCAATCTCGTGCTCGTCGACGCAGGCGGACAGCATCGCGAGCTCTCGCCCGGCCTCTTCGGCTACGTGCTCGCCGGACAAACGATGCAGTGGAATCTGCCGGTGGACCATGCGACGCTCGCGTCGGGCGGGGAACTCCAGTCGAGGATCAACGGTGAGCCGCGCGAACGCAAGGTGGCGTCGCTGGGTGCGGGCCGGCCTTAGCCTCGGCTTGCTGTGCGCCACCGTCGGGCGCATGGCCGCGGCGGCGGACGACGCCGGCGTGCTCAACGACGGCGACGACGATTGGGTGCGCGGCACAAGCGTCTATCTGGAGGTGACGGTGAACGCCACGCCGAGCGGCCGCATCGCCCATTTCGACGAGCGCGGCGGCGAGCTGTACACGCGTGCGGCGACGCTGCGCGGCCTCGGCATCGCGCCGCCGGCGCACGGCGACGATCCGCTCCGGCTCGACGCGCTCGCCGGCGCCAGCGTCAGCTACGACAAGGCGCTGCAGCGGCTCGACATCGTCGTGCCGCCTGCGCTGCTGACCGCGCCGCCGACGCAGTTGAGCGCGCAGGACACTTCGCCCGCGCCCGT
Organism: Rudaea sp.; assembly: GCA_036733825.1. GTDB lineage: Bacteria > Pseudomonadota > Gammaproteobacteria > Xanthomonadales > Rhodanobacteraceae > Rudaea. The sequence goes on along the minus strand of DAIMZS010000115.1, from coordinate 2,891 downwards.
CGCCGCCGCGGCGCCCGGCGTCCTCGTCGGCTACGACATCTACGCGGCGCGCGGCGATAGCGTCGGCAACGTCGCCGCGAGCTTGAACGCGCGCGCGTTCGGTTTCGGCGCGGGCGTGCTCGACGACAGCCAGCTCGTGCGCTATGTCGAGCAGCCCGGTGCGGGCTGGTCGGCCAGCTCGGTGCGCCTCGACACGCGCTGGCAGTTCGTGTTTCCCGACAGCGCGCTGCGCTTGAATTTCGGCGACGCGATCACGCAGGCGTTGCCGTGGACGCGCGCGACGCGCTTCGGCGGCATCGCGATCGGCACCGATTTCTCGCTGCAGCCGTATCGCGTGACGACGCCGCTCGCGCAGTTCTTCGGCCAGGCGACGCTGCCCTCGGCCGTGGACCTGTACATCAACGGCATCAAGCAATACAGCGGCAACGTGCCGGCCGGGCCGTTCCAGCTCAGCACCGCGCCGATCGTCAACGGCGCGGGCAGCGCGCAGCTCGTGCTGACCGATGCGCTCGGCCGCCGCGACGTCATCGACATGTCGCTGTACGCGACGAACCGATTGCTGCGCGCCGGCCTCGCGGACTGGTCGGTGGAAGTCGGCCCGGTGCGCAAAAGCTACGGCATCGCCTCGTTCGACTACGCCGCGCAGCCGATGGCGAGCGGGACGTGGCGCTACGGCGTCAATGATTGGTTCACCGCCGAAACGCACGCGGAAGCGCTGGCCGGTCTGCACAACGCCGGCGCCGGCGGCAACTGGCTGCTCGGCACGCGCGGCGGCGTGCTCTCGCTCGCGTACGTGCGCAGCGAGGATCACGCGACGAGCGGATCGCTGCGCAGCTGGAGTTATGCCTGGACCGGCCGCGTGTTCAACGTTTCCCTCGCTTCGATGCGCGCCTCGGACGGCTATCGCGACGTCGCCGCGAATTACGGGCAGGCGCCGGCGCGCGCGCTCGACACGGCTTTCGCCGGCATCACCACGGATACGGCGGGCAACCTCGGCGTCAATTTTCTGCGCCAGCGCTATGCGGGGCAGGCGTCGACGCGCTACGCCGGATTGTTCTGGTCGCAGACGTTCGATCGCCGCTGGGCGGTGAACCTCAGCGTCAACCGCGATCTCGGCGCGACGAAGGGCAATCTGCTGTTCGCGAACGTGACCTACATGCCGGCCGACCGGCTCAGCTACAGCGCAAGCGCGCAGAGCAACCGCGGCGACACCTCGAGCCTGCTCGAAGCCAGCCGCGGCGTGCCGGGCGACGGCGGCGTCGGCTGGCGCGTGTACGCGCGCGACGGCCAGGGCCAGAACGGCGGCGGCGCCGAAGGCAGTTGGCTCGGCGATCACGGGCTGTTGCGCGGCGGCGTCTCCGCGCTCGGCGACAGCCGCTACGCCTATGCCGAGGCGATCGGTTCGGCCGTGCTGATCGGCGGCCACGGTTTTCTTGCGCGCGAAATCGATGATGCATTCGCCCTCGTCTCCACCGGCGACATCGGCAACGTGCCGGTGATGCTCGAAAACCGCACGATCGGACAGACCGGCGCGGACGGGCTGCTGCTCGTCACGCCGCTCAACGCCTATCAGCGCAACCAGATCGGCATCGATCCGCTCAATCTGCCCGCCGACGTGCGCGTCGACACGGTGTCGGTGATCGCCGCGCCGCGCGATCGCGCCGGCGCGGTGGTCGATTTCGGCCTGCACCGGATGCGCGCGGCGGTGCTCGTTCTGCACGACGCGCAGGGACAGCCGCTCGCGCTCGGCAGCCGCGCGCTCGTCGAGGGGCAGGCGGCGGAAACGCCGGTCGGATTCGACGGCGAGGTCTATCTGGAGAATCTGCACGACCACGACGTCGTGCGCGTGCGCACCGCGCAGGGAGTGTGCACCGTGCGATTCGATTATCCCGCGGCGGCGAAGGGAACCGTGCCGCGTCTGGGCCCGTTGCTGTGCGCTGCGGAGGCACCATGATCCACACACGAACATGGCCGCGCTTCGCGGCACTCGTGCTGCTCGTGCTCGCCGCGCTGTTCGCGCACGGCCGCGCCGTAGCCGCAGCCAGCTTGACATGCTCGGCGACGATGACTGGCCTGAACTTCGGCACGGTCGCGCCGAACGGCGCCGCGGTCAACGCGACGGCCACGCTGAACTACAGTTGCACCTACAACGGCGGTCTGCTTAGCATCCTCGACGGCGTCTACGCGCGCTTGTGCTTCAGCATCGGCACCGGCTCCGCCGGCAGCGGCTACGCGCCGCGCACGATGACGAGCACGGCCGGCGACACGATGAATTTCCAGATGTATACCGATCTTCTCCACACCAACGTATGGGGCGGTACCGGTTCGGGTTTCACCGTGCCGCAGGCGCTGGTGCCATTCACTGTTCTGTCGGTCGGCGCGACGCAGAGTGGCACGCTGTTCCTGTACGGCCAAGTCCCGGCCGGGCAGGTCGCGCTCGGCGCAGGCAGCTATCTGAGCCAGTTCAACGGCGCCCACACGCAGCTGACCTATGCCTATAACGAAGCGCTGTTGAGCTTGGGTACGTATCCGACGACATGCACCAACGGTTCGTCGGGCAACGGCACCGGCACGTTCCCGTTCAATGTCAGCGCGACCGTGCAGCCGAGCTGCACGCTCACCGGCGCGAGCGACATGGGTTTCGGCTCGGCGCCGAGCAATTTCTCCGGCAACCTCAGTGCGAGTTCGACGATCACCATGAATTGCGTCTACCGCACCTCGTGGCAGGTCGGCCTCGACAACGGCCAGCATGCGCTCGGCTCGACCCGGCGCATGCTCCAGGGCGGCAACGCCGTGGTCTACGACCTCTACCGCGACAGCGCGCGCACGTTGCGCTGGGGCAATACGCTCAACACCGACACGGCGGTGGGCGCGGGCACGGGCAGCTCGCA
>DAIMZS010000114.1:3101-9568 GCA_036733825.1 Rudaea sp. | reverse complement strand
TGCGTGTTGCTGACCGTCTTTGTCAGCGTCAGCGTCGCCGGCTTGGGGGTATTCGTAATCGTGCAGTTCAACACGTCGCCCGCGGTTGGCGAGAACTCCGCCCACTGCTGCGTCGTCGCCAGGGCAGTACCGCTGCCGCTCGGCAGCACGGTGGGCGAGCCGCTGGTCGAATTGGTGCAGGACAACACCGTGCTGTAGTTGCTCGGCGCCTGGTCGGCGCCCGTTCCGTTGGTCAGGAGCGCTTCGGAAAACTGCATCGTCGATCCAGCGGGCAGTACGATCTGTCCCGTGGTCGCGCTCGTGCCGGTGCCCGACGTGGTCGCATTACCGCCCGAGACCGCGATGCCACCCGATGCCGTGCGCACCTGGAATTGATCGGTCGAGACGACACGGCCGCTCGGCACCTGTTTGTTCAAGGTCACCCAGACCGGCGTGGGCGTGCTCTGGCAGGCGGTGGCCGAGAAGTTGCCTGCGCCGGAACCCGTCACGGTCGCGGTTACGCTGTTGTACAAGCCGGTGCCGCTCGGGCCGCAAGCGTCGTTGCCGGTCTGGCCCGGCTTGACGGTGAAGCGCACGGTCATGGTGTAGGTTTCGGTGCGGCCGCTGGCCAGCGCGTGGCTGGTGTTCAACGCCCATGGCCCGCTGCTATTCACCGGTGTGGTGAGAAGAGTGCCGCCGCACGTGCCGCTGCCGCCGCCCGTTCTCACGCAGGACAAAGAGGTCAGGCTATTGATAGTGACGTCCGGGTCGAACGCCGGGGCATCGCTCAGCGAATAGGTCCTCGACACCGTCGATGGATTGTCCACCACGATCGTATAAGTGACGTCGTACTGCGATCCCGAAACGCCGACGGGCGTGGCTGCCGTCTTGGTCACGGCGAGTGAGCCATCATCATCAATGATGGTGTAGTCCCAAGTCGTCTGCACGGCGGCACCGCACGTCGAGCTGGAGGCGAGCAGGAACGGAGGATTCGTCCCCGTCGCAGGCTGGATGGTGAATACGATGTCCCTGTTCGCTTGCGGCGTGGTGTTGCCGACGACATATACCGGCAGCTGGAACAGGCCGGTCGTCACGCCGTCGTAGACGCCGGCCGGCACATTCACCGTCAGCGTGGTGCTGGTTCCCGTCGCGGTGTTGGTGAAATAGTCGGTGCCGATCACCGCGCTGCCGCCGGTGATCTTGACGGTGACGTTGAAAGCGGCGGCAACGGTGCCGTTGACGCGCAATGTCGGCCGGTTGGAAAGAAGGTTCGTGCCGGTGTCGCCTTCCAGATCCGAGCTGCTTGCGCTGGTGAAGTCCACGAACGGCGCGAGGCTGATCTGGACGTTGTCGAGGAAGTTGCCGACCGAGTTGTCGCCGGAACCCGTACTGATCGACTCGAAGCCCAGGCTGTTCTGGCCGCTGGCGCCGGAATAGAAGAAGGTGCCGCTGTAGTCCACCCAGCCGCCGCCGCCGGAGACCGGGGTGTTGGCCGTGCCCTGGCTCACGACCGGCGTGGTGAAGGTGCCGTTGTTCGTGGTGCTGACCTGCACGAGACTCGCCGTCGCGCCGACCTTCATCTGCGCGACGTCGGGAACGGTAGCGCTACCGCGGCCGCGGTGGCTGAATTTCCAGTTGATCTGTTCGCCGTTGACGAAGCAGATGGTCTGGTAGATCCGCGACGATTGCTGCGCGTTGAGCTCCGCGAAGTTGAGTTGGTCGCGCGCGACGACGCCGTTGAAATTCGTGCGCCAGAGTTCGATCAGCGGGCCGGTCTGGCCTGACGCGGGGCTGGTACAGCTACCGGAGCCGGTCGCGGACGGATGCGTGGTATCCCATCCCGCCACCAGACTGCTGGGTACCTGTACGTAGCAGCCGTTCGCGTTGTTCGACGCCGTCAACGCGGGCGATTCGAAACTGGGATTGATCATGCTGCGCTGCACTTGGGCAAAGGCAGGCGCGGAGATACAAACGGCCAATAGCGATACGCAGCCCAAAGCGATCTTCGCCAGGCTTACCGAAACGTTCACGCGCATGATTCGCATCTCAATGGCACCCGGACGCGCCGAGCAGCCGGCTCGCGCGATCGTGGGCATAAGCAGAGAAGCCGCGACCTGAACCGGTGCGGCGGTTTTGTTGGAGGTATTCGTCGAAAACGGCGGCGAGATGGGACGTGACGAAGTCGGAACGACTGAGAACGCCGCGTCCGTGCGCGACGATGCCCCACACGAGCGTTGTGTACGCCATGGTCTTGCCCCCTGAATTTCGCGCAAACTCACCCGCTCCCGCGCGCATTGCTCCGCGGCGCGGCAGAGATTTCCGTGGTTGACGAGTGGTTCGCGGTCTTAGAGCAAAATCTATGCCATCACGGTCTGCTTCCTTCGACCGAGGCAAAATTTCACCCGAGGGACACGGCAGCGCGCTGTACACACGCTTGAGACAGTCAACCGCGTCACAGAGAATACGCAAACGTGACTAATTTGGCAATTAATTCAGGTCAAAATGTGACGCGGTTTGGCAGGACTTCGCATTTCCGCGGCCTCAGCACGGCAGCATCGACCGCTTTCCTCAGGGCCGGCCCGTGCATTCCTGAGTGACCCGTTTTTCCGGCTTTTTGCGTCTGGGTACAAGACCATCACCGGGGAAACCTCAATGAAGTTCGTTTGCACCACGCACCGGCGCGTTCGTCGCGCGCGCCTCATTCCTGTTGCACCGGCGCTGGCCGTGCTGCTCGCCGCCTTCGCCCTGCCGGCGGCGGCGAATACGTTCACCGTCACGACCGGCACCGACGGGTCGCAGCAGGTGGGCAATACCACCTCCTGCGTCGAAGTCGACGCGAGCAATCAGCCGACCGGCAAATGCAGCCTGCGCGCGGCGATCTCGGTCGGCAACAACATCACCGGGCCGCACACGATCACTTTCGATCCGACGGTGACGACGGTCACCGTGGTCAACGGCGCGATGGCGCAATTGCGCGCCCAGTTCATCGTCACCGGCACGCTGCCCATCCGCACCATCATCGACGGCGGCGGCCACGGCTGCCTCGATCTGACCGACTCGGGCACGGACCAGGCTTCCCCGCCGATCCACAACGGCAACGGCGCGACCGGCTCGACGATCGCCAATCTCGTGATCGGCAACTGCAGCGGCGCGGGCATCAGCGCGAACGGACACGGCTACACGTTCACCAACAACTACATCGGCGTCGATCCGCTCGGCGTGACGGCGTGGGGAAATAACGGCAACGGCATCTGGCTGTCGGCCTCGACGGCCTACGACGATCAGTTCGTCGACACCTCCGCGCTGAACGCATTGAACAACGCGCTGCCGGTGCAGCCGGTGAGCGCGGCCGACATCAGCAACTTCTCCGCCAATCTCGCCACCGTGCTGCACGACCTGCAGCCGAACATCATCAGCAACAACGTCCTTTCCGGCAATGCGCTCAACGGCATCGAGCTGTTCAGCAAGAATCTCGCCGGCACGCTGGTGTCGAACAACATGATCGGCACCGATCTCACCGGCTCGATCACGATTGCGAACGGGCAGAACGGCGTGCACCTCACCGGCAGCACGTTCGGCAATCTGATCGGCCCGAACAACGTGATCGGCGGCAACACGCAGAACGGCATTCAGGTCGACGCCGGCGCGGTGTATCTGCCGAACTTCATCATGGGCAACCGCATCGGTTTGTCGAACGTCAACGGCACGCACGTCGGCAACACGCTCAGCGGCATCGGCGTGGACACCAACCCGTCGACGGACCCGGCGTATTTCAATCCGAGCATGATCGGGCTGATCATCGGCCCGGCCAACGTGATCGCCGACAATCAGGGCGCGAATAACAACAATTTCCCCGATGTGCTCGGTTCGGACAACGCCGGCATTCTCATCACCGGCGCGAGCACGGGCATCAAGGTGCTCGGCAACACCATCGGCATCGCCGAGTTCCCCGCCGGCACGCCGCTCGCCTCGAAGGCCTACGCCAATCTCGGCGACGGCATCATCGTCACCACCTCGGGCAACCAGATCGGCGGCAGCGGCGCGACGGACGGCAACATCATCGCGGCGAACGCGCGCCACGGCATCGTCGTCAGCGGCAGCGACACGACGGGCAACAGTTTCCTCGGCAATTCGATCGGCGTGCATCCCGGTCTGGCCGGCAATCTCACGCTCGGCAACGGCGTCGACGGATTCCATATCGACAACGCCAGCTCGACCACGATCGGCGGCACCGGCGCGAGCGACTTCAACACGATCGCCGCGAACGGCCGCAACGGCGTCAAGATCGTCAACGGCGGCACGCAGAACGGCTGGGGCAACCTGCTGCAGCGCAATCGCATCTACCACAACGCGGTCGCCATCGCCGGCGTCGGCATCGATCTGGACTATGCGCAGAACGCAACCAATCCGCTGCATACGGAAATTCCGGCGAACTACACCAACCTCGACCAGGCGCAGCCGGTGATCTGCACCGGTCCGGCTGACACGGGCGCATGCTCGGGTTCGACCGCGCCGGCGTCGGCCGGCGGCACCACGACACTGCAATGGACGCTCGCTACGCACGGGCCCGCGAGCTTCCGCGTCGAGTTCTTCTCGATCAACAACGCCGACCCGAACGCGGCAACGACGATGACCTGGATCGGCGAACAGACCGTCACCACGGACGCGACCGGCGCCCTCGGCGCCTGCCCGAGCCAGCGCTGCAGCGCCTCGCTGTCCGCCTCGACCGGCGGCAGCTATCTGCTGATGACGGTGACCGACATCACCGCGATGACCGACAAACCCGGCGATCCCGGCGACTGGAAGGCCGGCCTCAAGTGTTTCGTCGGCGCGTTCGGCGATCCGACCGGCATCATCTCCGCGTGCACGGCGAACAACACCTCGGAATTTTCCAATACGGCCAACGTGCCGCTGGCGCCGCCGAGCGTGACGACGACCGCGGCGACGGCGATCACCACCACCAGCGCGATGTTCAACGGCACGGTGAACGACAACGGCTCGACGACGACGGTGACCTTCGACTACGGCCCCGATACGAACTACGGCACGAATATCGCCGCCACCCCTTCGAGCATTCCGGCGAACACGGGCAGCACGGCCGTCTCGGCGACGCCTGCCGTGGCGCTCACCTGCGGCACGACGTATCACTTCCGCGTCAACGCGAACAACGGCGTCGGCGGCACGGTCAACGGCAACGACATGAGCTTCTCCACGCTCGCCTGCCCCGCGCTGGCGCCCGACGCGACGACCGCGGCAGCGACCAACATCACTGCGACGACGGCCACACTCAACGGCGTCATCAGCGCCAACGGCGCGACGACGGGCGTGTCGTTCGACTACGGCAAAACCATCAGCTACGGCTCGAGCGTCAACGCCACTCCGAATCCACTGCCGGCCAATGCGAGCAATGCGTCGGTGACGGCGAACATCTCCGGCCTCGCCTGCGGTACGCAGTATCATTTCCGCGTCGAGGCGTTCAACGGCGTCGGCGGCACGGCGACGCTCGGCAGCGATCTGACCTTCACTACCTCGGCGTGTCCCGCGCCCACCGCCGTCACCCTGGCCGCGACGAACGTGACCACCAGTTCGATCACGTTCAACGGCAGCGTCACGGCGAACGGCAACGATGCGACGGTCGTCTTCGACTACGGCCCTGACACGAACTACGGCAGCACCATCGCCGCCACGCCCGGCACCGTGCTCGCGAACGCCGCGGCCACCGCCGTGTCGGCCACCGTCGCCGCACAATGCGGTACGACCGTGCACTTCCGTGTGCGCGCGACCAACTCGGTCGGTCCGACCAACGGCGCCGACCTGAGCGCCGTCATCGGCGCCTGCGGCGCGACGCCGCCGACCGTGTCGATCTCCGCCGCGACCAGCGTCACCGCGACGAGCGCGACCTTGAACGGCACCGGCAACGCCAACGGCTTCAGCACGAGCGTCACGTTCGAGTACGGCACGACGACGAACTACGGCCAGACCGCGCCGGGAATCCCGAGCCCGCTGTCGGGATCGTCCAACACACCCGTGACGGCGAACCTGAGCGGCCTGAGCTGCGGCACGACGTATCACTTCCGCCTCGACGCCACCAACACGGGCGGCACGGTCAACACGGCCGACGGCACCTTCCTCACCGCGGCCTGCCCGGCCCAGGCGCCAACCGCCGCGACCGGGGTCGCCACCGGCGTCACCGCCACGTCGGCCACGCTCAACGGCTCGGTCGGCGCCAACGGCGCGGCGACAACGGTGAGCTTCGACTACGGCACCACGATGGCTTACGGCCTCAACGCCGTGGCCGCGCAAAGTCCGCTCTCCGCGGTCGCGGGCAACACGCCGGTGTCGGCGCTCGTCGGTTCGCTGGCTTGCAATCAGACCTACCACTTCCGCGTCGTCGCCGACAACGGCATCGGCGGTCCGGTCTACGGCATCGACCAGACCTTCACGACCTCGGCCTGCGCCGCGCAGGCGCCGACCGCGACGACACTCGC
>DAIMZS010000114.1:0-3001 GCA_036733825.1 Rudaea sp. | reverse complement strand
GCGACCGCGATCACCGCCACCTCGGCGACGATCAACGGCACCGTCAACGCCAACGGCGCAGCAACCACAGTGTCGTTCTCCTACGGCGCCACCGCAGCCTACGGCAGCACCGCCGCGGCGACGCCGGCCTCGCTGCCGGCGAACGCGGTCGGCACGGCGGTGTCCGCCACGCTCAGCGGACTGGCCTGCGGCCAGACCTATCACTTCCGCGTCGATGCGACGAATACCAACGGCTCGAACAGCGGCGGCGATCTGAGCTTCACCACCTCCGCCTGCGCCGCGCAGGCGCCGACCGCGACGACACTCGCAGCGACCGCGATCACCGCCACTTCGGCGACGATCAACGGCACCGTCAACGCCAACGGCGCAGCGACGACCGTGTCGTTCTCCTACGGCGCCACCGCGGCCTACGGCGGCACTGCCGCGGCGACGCCCGCCTCGCTGCCGGCGAACGCGGTCGGCACGGCGGTGTCCGCGACGCTGAGCGGGCTGAGCTGCGGCCAGACCTACCACTTCCGCATCGACGCGACGAGCGGCAACGGCACGGGGCACGGCGGCGATATGAGCTTCGCGACCTCGGCCTGCCCTGTGGTGACAACGTTCACCGGTCCGACCGCGACCGGCACGGGCAGCGCGACCGCGGTGCTTTCGGGCGGCGGAGCGGCCTGCACGCTGGTCAATCCCGCCTTCGTCGTCGCACCCGCCTCGCTGCCGGGCGTGAGCTTCCCCGACGGACTGTTCCAATTCACCGCGAGCGGCTGCACGGGCAGCGTGACGCTGACCGTTACTTTCCCGACCGCATTTGCAGCCGGCGAACAATATTGGAAGTACGGCCCGACGTCGGGCCAGGCCAGCAATCACTGGTACACGCTCGGCGCGGCGAACAGCCTTTCGCTGGCCGGTCACGTGGCCACGTTCACGATCGCCGACGGCGGCCTCGGCGACGACGACCTCGCGGTCAACGGCACGATCATCGACGCGGGCGGTCCGGGTGTCACCGCTGCGGTCTCGCAGCAGCCCACGATACCGGCGCCGGCGCTCGATCCGCGCAGTCTCGCCCTGTTGATCGTTCTACTGACCGCGTTCGGCGCGCTCGCCGCGCGCCTGCAGAGCAAATCACTCCGACCGTAAGGAGTTTCGCCTCCTCTCCACGCCCCCTGCGTGGAGGGGAGGCATTTTTACGGCGCGTTTGACGGAAATCAGCTCAGCAAACCCAGCGCCTTCACGCGCTGCAATTCATCGCGCACACGCGCGGCTTCCTCGAACTGCAGATCCTGCGCGAGCTTGTACATCTGCGCTTCGAGCTTCTTCAGCTTGGCCGCGAGCTGCTCGGGCGACAGCGCCGCGTAGTCGACCGTTTCCTCGGCCACGGCGAACACGCCCGCCTTTGCGCGCTTGCCGCCGGCGCGTTCGGTTTCGGCGTCGGCGCGCGCGCCTTCCATGATGTCGGCGATCTTCTTCACCACCGATTTCGGCGTGATGCCGTGTTCGATGTTGTAGTCGATCTGCTTCTGCCGGCGTCGGTCGGTTTCCTCGATCGCGCGCTTCATCGAGTCGGTGATGCGGTCGGCGTAGAGAATGGCCTTGCCGCGCAGGTTGCGCGCGGCGCGGCCGATCGTCTGGATCAGCGAGCCGGTCGAGCGCAGATAGCCTTCCTTGTCCGCGTCGAGAATCGCGACCAGCGAGACCTCGGGCATGTCCAAGCCCTCGCGCAGCAGATTGATGCCGACGAGCACGTCGAACTTGCCCAAACGCAGATCGCGGATGATCTCGACGCGCTCGACCGTCTCGATATCCGAATGCAGGTAGCGCACGCGCACGCCGTGCTCCTCGAGATAGTCGGTGAGATTTTCCGACATGCGCTTGGTCAGCGTGGTGACCAGCACGCGGTCGCCGATCTTCACGCGCTTGTGGATTTCGCCGAGCAGATCATCGACCTGGGTGCGCACAGGGCGGATCTCGACTTCCGGATCAACCAGACCCGTCGGCCGCACGACCAATTCGACCACACTGCCCTGCGAATGCTCGATCTCGTAGCGCCCGGGCGTCGCCGAGACGAAGATCGTGCGCGGTTCGCGCGCTTCGAATTCGTCGAACTTCAGTGGCCGGTTGTCGAGCGCGGAGGGCAGGCGAAAGCCGTATTCGACGAGGTTTTCCTTGCGCGAACGGTCGCCCTTGTACATCGCGCCGAGCTGCGGCACGGTGACGTGCGATTCGTCGATGACGAGCAGCGAATCCGGCGGCAAATAGTCGAACAGCGTCGGCGGCGGCTCGCCCGGCGCGCGCCCGGTGAAGTGGCGCGAATAATTCTCGATGCCCTGGCAGTAGCCGATCTCGGCCATCATCTCGAGGTCGTACTGCGTGCGCTGCTGCAGGCGTTGCGCTTCTACCAGGCGGTTCGCTTTGTACAGCTGGTCGAGGCGCTCCTTGAGTTCGGGCTTGATCGTCTCGATCGCATCGAGCACGCGCTTGCGCGTGGTCACGTAATGCGTCGACGGATAGATTACGTAGCGCGGCACCTTGCGCAGCACCGCGCCGGTGAGCGGATCGAACACGGAAATGTTCTCGACTTCGCCGTCGAACAGCTCGATGCGCACCGCGTCGAATTCGCTCTCGGCCGGAAACACGTCGACCACGTCGCCGCGCACGCGGAACGAGCCGCGGTGCAGTTCGTAGTCGCCGCGCTCGTACTGCAACTCGGTCAGATGGCGGATCAATTCGCGCTGATCGACGCGTTCGCCGCGCGCGAGGATCAAACGCATCGACAGATAATCTTCCGGATCACCGAGGCCGTAGATCGCCGACACCGTCGCCACGATCAGCGCATCCGGCCGCGACAGCAGCGCCTTGGTGGCCGACAGGCGCATCTGCTCGATGTGCTCGTTGATGCTCGAGTCTTTCTCGATGTACGTGTCGCTGGCGACGACGTAGGCTTCGGGCTGGTAATAGTCGTAGTAGCTGACGAAGTACTCGACCGCGTTGTGCGGGAAGAACTCCTTGA
>DAIMZS010000113.1:0-9742 GCA_036733825.1 Rudaea sp. | reverse complement strand
GCGAAGAAAGGTGTGCTCCAGCCCCAGTAATGCGAAAATGCCCCGTCCCAGCGAGGCGCCCCATGCAGACCACCCCGATCCATCCCGCCAAGCCCACGGCCGCTTCGGCGGCCGCCAAGACCGACGACGACAAATCGCTCGCGCTGCGCATCAACGGCCGCGCCTACGCGTTCGACGGCGACGACACGATGCCGCTGCTCTGGTTTTTGCGCGACATACTGCGTCTGACCGGCACCAAGTTCGGCTGCGGCATCGGCGCGTGCGGCGCGTGCACGGTGCTCGTCGACGGCAAGGCGCAGCGCGCCTGCGTGACGCCGATGAAGACGCTGGCAAAACGCGAAGTGACGACGATCGAGGGGCTTGCCGGCAGCGAGCTGCATCCGTTGCAGCAGGCCTGGATCGAAATCGACGCGCCGCAGTGCGGCTACTGCCAAGCCGGGCAGATCATGGCGGCGGCCGATCTGCTCAAGCGCAATCCGAATCCGAACGACGAGGACATCGGCAAGATTTCCAACCTGTGCCGCTGCGGCACGTATCCGCGCATCCGCAAGGCGATCAAGCGCGCCGCTGAAATCAGCAAGGAACGCGCCGCGCGCGAAGGCGGCAAGTCATGACGCGCGACAAGGTTCTCGCTAATCCCTCGCGGCGCAAATTTCTCGTCGTCGGCGCGGCGGCGTCAGGCGCGCTGATCGTCGGCTGGCGCGCGGCGAGCGCTCAGCAGTCGCTGCCTTATCTGGGCGCGCGCATCGAGCCGCAGTTGCTCGGCGCGTTCGTGCGCATCGAAAAGAGCGGCGAGATCGTCATCGGCGCGCGCGGCTGCGAGATCGGCCAGGGCGTGAAAACCTCGCTGCCGATGCTGATCGCCGAGGAACTCGACGTCGACTGGCACCGCGTGCGGGTAGAGCAACTGCCTTACGGCTACATCGACACCGACAAGGGCCCGTCCGACAAATACGGCGACCAGAGCGCGGGCGGCAGCACGAGCATCACGACGGCGTGGAAGGATCTGCGCCAGGCCGGCGCGACCGCACGCTGGCTGCTGCTCGTCGCCGCGTCGGCGAAATTGAATCTGCCTGCGGGACAGCTGCACACCGAATCCGGCAATGTGATCGCGCCCGACGGTACGAAGCTTGCTTACGGCGAATTGGTCGCCGCCGCCGCCGCGCTTGATCCGCCGACCGAGCCGCGCACGTTGAAAAAGCCCGAGGATTTCAAAATCATCGGCCAGCCTACGCCGACGGTCGATGCGCGTGAGATCGTCACCGGACAGGCGCAATTCGGCATCGACGCCTATCGCGCGGAAGCGCTGATCGCCGTGGTCGCCCGCTCGCCGTGGATCGACGGTGAAATCATCAGCCTCGACGATGCCGACGCGCGCAAAGTTGCCGGCGTGAAAGATGTCGTGCGCATCGCCGGCCCGCAGCCCGGCGACGCGTTCGACGGTGCGCTCGCCGAAGGCGTCGCCGTCCTTGCGACGAGCACCTGGGCGGCGCTCAAGGGCCGCGACAAGCTGAAAATCGAATGGAAGCCCGGCCCGTTCGCCGACGAATCCACCGAGGCGCTGCATCGCCAGGCCGACGATCTGCTCAAGCCGGCGAATGCGGGCAAGGCGGTGAGCGTGCGCCGCGACGGCGACATCGACAAGGCACGCAAGACGGCGCGCAAGTCGATCGATGCGCGTTACACCGTGCCTTTCCTGGCGCATGCGACGATGGAACCTCCGTCGGCGCTGATTCACGTGCAAAAGGACAAGGTGCTGCTGGCCGCTTCGCTGCAGGATCCGGAAGGCGCGTCGGAGGTCATCAACACCATCACCGGCATACCGCGCAGCCAGATCGATATTCGCCTCACGCGCGCAGGCGGAGGTTTCGGCCGGCGTTTGAAAAACGATTACGTCGCCGAAGCTGCGCTCATTGCCAAGCAAACGGACAAGCCGGTCAAGTTGATCTGGACGCGCGACGACGATCTGCGCCACGACTTCTATCGTCCGTTCTGCGTCTTCCAGATGACGGCCAACCTCGACCGCAAAAACGAGATCGTGGGCTGGTCGGCGCGCTGCGCGGCGACGCCGCGCAACTATCGCGACGCGCGCATGAAAGACCGTCCGCTGTGGAACGGCACGCTCGCGCCCGACGATTTTCCTGCCGGCCTGATCGCGAATTTCGACCTGTCGCTGCTGCCGCTCGAATCGGGCCAGCCGCGCGGCTGGTGGCGCGCGCCGGCGCACAACGCCACGGCCTTCGCGGTGCAGAGTTTCATCGACGAGATTGCCGTGGCGCTGAAACAGGACCCGCTCGCGCTGCGCCTGAAGCTGCTCGGCGAGCCGCGCGAGCTGCCCTACAAAGGCCACGGCGGGCCGACGTTCGACACCGGCCGCATGGCCGCGGTGCTCAACGCCGCCGCGCAGAAAATCGGCTGGGGCCGCAAGGTCGATCAGGATCGCGGCCTCGGCATCGCCGGCCATTTCACCTTCGGCGGTTATGCCGCGCACGCGCTCGAAGTGTCGGCGATCGACGGCAATGTCGTCGTGCACCGGGCGGTCTGCGCGATTGACGTGGGCCGCGTGGTCAATCCGCTCGGTCTCGAAGCGCAGATGATCGGCGGCACGATCGACGGCTTGTCGACCGCGCTCAACCTCGGCATCACGCTGAAAGACGGCAAGGTGCAGCAATCCAATTTCACCGACTATCCGCTGCTGCGCATGGGTCAGGCGCCGGTCGATGTGGAGGTGGTCGTCGTCGATTCGGGCAAGGAGCCGTCCGGCGCCGGCGAGATGGGACTGCCGAGCGCGCTGCCGGCACTGACCAATGCGATCTACGCGGCGACGCGCGTGCGCATCCGCGAATTGCCGATCGGCGATCAGCTGCGCAAGATTCTCTGAACATTCCCGCCGCGACCGGGTGAAACAAAACACCCTCCCCCGCCTGTGCGGGGGAGGGATCGCGCTCAGCTGCCTTCGCGGAAAACGACATCCGTTGTCGGCAATCGTTACTCGGCGATTTCCACATAGCCATTTTCGACGTGAACGCGAACGCGCTCGCCCGGATCGTGGCTCATGCGGTCGTGATAGTCTTCGCCGCGATAGTTGTAGACCACGTCATAACCGACGACGCGCTGCGAGTTGTCGTAATCGGTGCGCGTCCGGCATTGCTGCTCGTAGCCTTGCGTGTAGTAGCCGCCGGTTTCGACCACTTCACTGCGTACGACCGCCGCGCCGTTCACATTGGAGACCACGGTCGGCGACAGCTCCTCGCGCCGATACGTTCCTTCCGGATGGTATTCCGTGCGCGGTTCATTCCAGCATTCGCGGCGTTTGACCGGCTCGTTGACCGTATCGACGACGCGGTCCACGCGCTCCACACGGGCATAGTCGAAGTACGAATCGTTGCTGCTCTCGTAACGCACGTAGCGATCCGATGCGCAGGCGGTACCGAGCAGCGCCAGCCCCAGGGTTGCAACGACGGTTTTCGTCACGTGTCTCATATCTACCTCCGCAGGGCAAAAGGAAGCGCCCTGATTTAACCCTATCTGCACGCTAGGCCCGCGCGAGTGAATTCGTTATGAATTTCGCCGCGACGGCGATCGCTGTTCAGTCGATGTTTCGCGTTGAGTATATTTATATTTTTTTATACTCACGATCGCGTCTGCTCAGACTCGGCATGACGCGTCGCGTACGGCACGGATGCATTAAGCCGAGGTTGCGCTGGGTCGCGTATGGTCACCTTGTCGGTGCATATCGCCGATCTTGGGCTCGAAAAATCGAGCCTTCATTCTCCGCAAGAGAAGGAGCTTTCCATGAAATCCCTCATTCCCAAACTTCTGACGATTTCTTCCGCCGTCGCTTTCGGACTAGGCAGCGCCGCGGCGTTTGCCGCGCCGCCGCCCGATCCGACGAACCCGACCAATCCGACTCAGCCGTCGACGCCGATGCAGCACACCGGCCAGGCGGATTCGCCCGCCAGCGTGCAGGCGCGCTTCCAGGCGCTCGATTTGAATCACGATAACTACATCGACAAGACCGAAGCGGCCGCCAACAAGACGCTGACCGCGCAGTTCGACAAGCTCGATGCCAACCGCGACGGCAAGCTGTCGCTGTCCGAATTCGGCAACGCCAAAGGGCTGACGCCCCCGAGCGCCGCGGGCGACCTGCCATAACGATAACAACGCGAGCACATCGAACTTGGACGGGCTCGATGCCCGTCCTTTTTTTATGGCGCCGCTTCTTTCGAGAGACGGCAACGGGTTTGGCGTTGTTCTTCCTGCTCGGCGCGTAGCTGCGCCGCGGCGGGATTGTAGAGTCCGATCCAGGCGAGATATTTGCGCGTCACCTCCTCGCCCACGCTTTCGCGGTGCGCGACGTCGTCCGCCGCATGCGCCTCGCAATCCAGACCGCGGGCCATCATCTCGCGACCACGCTGAATTCCTTCCGCGTGAGGCGAGAGTTTCGGTGGTTCCTGCATGCGCGGGATGCGCACGCTGCCGTCGGCATGGAACAACCTCGCAGTGTCCACCGTTATCGTCGGCTCGGGTCCGCGGGTTTCCGCCGCCGGCGGCGGGGCGGGCGCGCGGGGCGGGCGCGCAACGGTCGGCGGCGGCACAAATCCGATGTCCGTTCGTGCCTTCTGCGGCGGTTCGGGCAACGCCGGCTCGGTAGGCGCGGCGTCGAGCAAACGCACCTCGACGCGTCCGCGATCGGGCGTCGGGGCGATTCGCATCAAGTGATACAACCAGATCGCCGCGATCCCATGCAGCAGCACGGCCGCCGCGATTGCAGCGGCGCGCGACGCCGGCGGCGTACGACGCGACAGCCACGCCGCGGAGCGCGCCCGCGCGCGGGCGCGAATCTGCTCCCGAATGCCTTCCGCGGCCGTTTCCGCTGTGCTGTTCATCCGTACCGTTCCGCTCCGACCGCCGTCGCCGGGCAATGCGGCCGGACTATCGCATCGCCGGCCCGAACCGCCGATTAATTGGCGGTCTGCCCGGGCATTGCGAGCTTCCTGACGCATCGCGCCTTGACCGCGCCGCGCAAAAGGAGAACCCTTGGAAATCAGCAACAAACACGGGCATGGGCACCACGCGGCCGGGGACGGCCGCTTCGCGATCTCCGCCTTCAGGAACGAAGGCCAATATTGAGGAGCCGGTTATGGGCTATACCACCGAAGGCATCCGAAACATCGCGCTCGTCGGGCATTCCGCCGCGGGCAAGACCACGCTGTTCGAAGCTCTGCTGCACGCGGGCGGCGCGATCCAGACTCCCGGCACGATCGAGCGCGGCACCACGGTTTCCGATCACGACCCCCTCGAAAAGCAACGCCAGCATTCGCTCAACGCCAGCATCGCCTCGATCGACAGCGGCGACTGCCATATCAATCTCGTCGACACGCCGGGCTCGCAGGATTTCCGCGGACCGACGCTGACCGCACTCGCTGCGGTCGAGACCTGCGCCGTCGTCGTCAACGCGCACGCCGGCATCGAATACGGCACGCAGCGCATGATGCACCACGCCAAGCAACGCGGCCTCGCGCGCATGATCGTGGTCAACAAGATCGACGGCGGCAATCCGCGCGCCATCGTCGAACAGCTGCGCGACGCGTTCGGCCCCGAGTGCCTGCCGATCAATCTGCCTGCGCAGGGCGGCAAGGCCGTGGTCGACTGTTTTTTCCGGCCCGACGGCGTCGCCGACTTCGACAGCGTCGCCGCCGCACACCAGCGCATCATCGATCAAGTCGTCGAGATCAATGAAACAGTGATGGGCCACTACCTCGACGCCGGCGAATCGGCGCTGAGCGGCGCCGAACTGCACGACGCGTTCGAGCAGTGCCTGCGCGAAGGCCATCTCGTGCCGATCTGCTTCGTCTCCGCGCGCACGGGCGCGGGCGTGCGCGAGCTGCTGCAGATCGCGGAAAAGTTGCTGCCCAATCCGATGGAAGGCAATCCGCCGCCGTTCGTCAAAGGCACGGGCGCGAGCGCGACGCCGATCGAGGCCCGGCCCGACCCGAAAGCGCACGTGATCGCCGACGTGTTCAAGATCGTCAACGATCCGTTCGTCGGCAAGCTTGCGGTGTTCCGCGTCTACCAGGGCACGATCAAGAAGGACTCGCAGTTGTTCATCGACGACGGCAAGAAGCCGTTCAAGGTCGGCCACCTGTTCAAGCTCAAAGGCAAGGATTACGTCGAAATCGATCAGGCGATTCCGGGCGATATCGCCGCGGTCGCCAAGGTCGAGGAAATCCATTTCGACGCGGTGCTGCACGACTCGCACGACGAGGACCAGATCCACCTTGCCCCGCTCGCGTTCCCGCAGCCGATGTTCGGCCTCGCGGTCGAGCCCGCGCACAAGGGCCACGAGCAGAAACTCGCCGCCTCGCTGCACAAGCTCGCCGAGGAAGACCCGTGCTTCCGCTACGAGCACAACAAGGAATTGAACGAGTCGGTGATCCGCGGCTTGAGCGATCTGCACCTGCGCCTGATGCTCGAGCGCCTCAAGGAACGCTACGGCGTCGAAGTGAAGACGCGGCCGCCGCGCATCGCCTACCGCGAGACGATCGGCGTCCGGGCCGAGGGCCATCACCGCCACAAGAAGCAGACCGGCGGCGCCGGACAGTTCGGCGAGGTCTACCTGCGCATCGAACCGCTGCCGCGCGGCAGCGGCTTCGAGTTCGTCGACGAGGTGAAGGGCGGCACGATTCCGGGCCAATTCCTGCCCGCAGTCGAGAAAGGCGTGCGCCAGGTGCTCGAACACGGCGCCGTCGCCGGCTATCAGATGCAGGACGTACGCGTCGTCGTCTACGACGGCAAGTACCACACGGTCGACTCGAAGGAAGTCGCCTTCGTCGCTGCGGGCAAGAAGGCGTTTCTCGACGCCGTCGCCAAGGCGCATCCGCAGGTGCTGGAGCCGATCGTCAATCTGGAAGTGTTCGTGCCCGGCGCACATGTCGGCGACGTCACCGGCGGCCTTGCCGGCAAGCGTGCGCAGATCAGCGGCACCGACACGCTTGGCAGCGGCGAGCTGGTCATCCGCGCGCTGGCGCCGCTGGCCGAGGTGGCCGACTACCAGACCGAGCTGAAGTCGATGACCGGCGGCAAGGGCCGTTACGCGATCGAATTCAGCCATTATGATGCGGTACCGGCTCAGGTGCAGAAGAAACTCGTGGAGGCTTACAAGCCGAAAGTCGAAGAGGACTGAATTTCCGCGCCGCGTATTTCAACCATCGCCTGTGTTTCGTCAGGGGGACAAATGCAAGCTGCGATCAAAACTTTGCTCGAACAAATGCGGATCACCGACACGGCGATCTCGCAACGCATGGAGCTGCTGGATTTTTCCACGCAGGACATCGAACTGCTGTCCAGCTTCGCGCCGGTCGTGGCGCAGAATCTCGACGCGCTCGTCGACGAGTTCTACCGCGTGCAGACCTCCAATCCCGAGATCGCCCTCCTGATCGGCGATCTCGACACGTTCAATCGCCTGCAGGCCGCGCAGCGCAAGTACGTGATCGACCTGTTCACCGGCGTGTACGATCTGGAGTACGTCAACAATCGCCTGCGCATCGGCCTCGTACACAAGCGCATCGGCGTCGAGCCCAAGCTGTACCTGTCGGCGACGCATCTGTTGAAAAGCCAGTTGAACGATTTGATCAGCAAGCGTGCGCCCGACCGCGGCACCGCCGATGCGATCATCGCCGCGCTCGACAAGCTGCTCTATTTCGACGTGACGCTGGTCGTGGAAACCTATATCCGCAGCATGCTTTCCGAAATCGACGCGGAGAAGCAGAAATCCGAGCAGTACGCGCAGCATCTGGAGGAACGCAGCCGCCAACTGGAGCACCTCTCGCGCAAAGATCCGCTCACCGGCCTGCTCAACCGGCGCTCGATGACCGGGCTGCTCGCGCGCGACCTGATCACCATGCAGCGCGAGTGCGAGCCGCTGTCGCTCGTCTACATCGACGTCAACCAGTTCAAGCGGATCAACGACCGCGGCGGGCACAAGCACGGCGACGAGGTGCTGAAGATCATCGGCGAAATCGCGCTGGCTACCGCACGCCACGGCGACACCTGCTTCCGCGTCGGCGGCGACGAGTTTTGCGTCGTGCTGCCGCATTGCGACGAGGAAACGGCAATCAGCGGCTTCTGCACCCGGTTTCGGCTGAAGCTGCTCGAACGCCTGCCCGACGTCGGCGTCAGCATCGGCGTGCACATGACCGGACCGGACAGGTACCTCACCGCGCCGGATCTCATCGAACGCGCCGACGCGGCGATGTTCGCGGTCAAGCGCGAGAGCGCGTACCTCGCCGAGGCGAAAGCGAACCCGAATTATCCGTCGACGATGGCGCGCAGGGCCGGAGACAGATCGGAATAGCGGAAGCGGAATCCTTCCGCCTGCGCGCGCACGGGAATCACGCGCTGCCCGGTCAACAACAAGTCGGCCATTTCGCCGAGCAGCGCGCGCAGCGCGAATGCCGGCGCCGGCAGGATCGCCGGCCGATGCAGCACGGCGGCGAGGGTGGCGGAAAAATCCGCGTTGGTCGCCGGTACCGGCGCGGTGGCGTTGTAGGCGCCGTGCGCGGAATCCGTCCGCATCAGCCAGAGAATCAGGGCGACGACATCGGCGCGGGCGATCCAGCTCATCCACTGCTTGCCGTCGCCGAAACGCCCGCCGAGACCGAGACGGAACGGCAGCAGCATCTTCGCCAGTGCACCGCCGTCGGCGTCGAGCACGATGCCGGTGCGGATGCGGCAGACGCGCACGCCGAGCGCGCGCGCTGCCTCGGCTTCCGACTCCCAATCACGGCACAGCTTCGCCGCGAAATCCGTGCCGGGCGACGCATCCTCGCCGAGCGCCTCGTCGCCGCGCGGCCCGTACCAGCCGACGGCCGAGCCGGACACGAGCACGTAAGGCCGGCGCTGGCGCGCGCCCATCCACTCGACAAGCGCGCGCGTGGTACCCAGGCGCGATTCGCGCAGCGCCTGCTTGCGCGCGTCGGTCCAGCGCGCATCGGCCAGATTCTCCCCGGCGAGATTGACCACCGCGTCGACCTCGCCCGCGTCGCGCAACCGTTCGATCAGTGCGACTTCCGCCGGCAGACGTGCGCGCGCGCGCCGCGCGTCGCGGGTGAGGACGACGGCCTCGTCTCGGTCCGCAAGAATGGAGCGGCACAACGCCTGGCCGATAAAGCCGCTGCCGCCGGTGATGAGAATACGCATGGCGTCGGGAAGCGGAAATAGCGATAGGGACAGTGTACGCCGTTGCAGGCCGGCGAGATATCGTTCGGAATCCCGGTATTGTCCCTGTTCCGTGAGTTCATCGCTTCATGCAAAAATCCGGTAATTGTCCAGTTTGAAACTTTGCTTTCCGTTCGTGGTGAGGTATCGAACCACGAACGGCAATCTTGGCGTGAAGTTCGCCCTTCGATACCTCAGGGCGAACGGACTCCGACTTCAAACCGGACCAATAGCAAAAGTCCTCCGCCATCACGAACGATTCTATGAGCGACTCGATCATCCCTACCGCCTCCGAAAGTGAATCAACCGCGCCGGCCCTCCTCCTCAGCGCGATCGAAGCGCGCATTGTTGGCTGCCTTATCGAGAAGGCCGCGATCACGCCCGACGTGTATCCGCTCACGGTCAACGCCCTGGTCGCCGCGTGCAATCAGAAGACCAGCCGCGAGCCGGTAATGCAGCTCGAACCCGGCGAAGTCGGCCACGCGCTGCGTGAGATGGAGGCGAAGGGCCTGGTCAAGCTCGA
>DAIMZS010000112.1:4424-9812 GCA_036733825.1 Rudaea sp. | reverse complement strand
TTACTCATCGTCGTTCGGGCGCATGCGGTTGATCCACTCACAGCTTCAAGTCCAGCATTTCGTCGGAGAGGTCCCCCTCGCCGATGGTCTGGCGAATCTTGTTCAGATGCGCCTGTTCGCTCCACAACTCGAATTTCGCATTCATGCCGAGCAGGATCGCGCGCTTCTCGATGCCGGCCGCGGCGCGCTGGCTCCCCGGTACGAGCACACGCGCGCTGCCGTCGGGCTCGACCTGCGCCGCGGCGCCGACCAGCTTCAATTGCAGATCACGATGCACGCGCTTCACGCTCGACAGCGCATTGACCTGATCGCGCACTTTTTCCCACTCGGTCTGCGGGAACAGCCACAGGCAGCCGTGCTCGAACGGGTTGTAGGTGAACACGAGGCGATTCGCGCACGCGGACGCGATCAGGTCGCGATAGGCGGTAGGAAGCGCCAATCGACCTTTGTCGTCCAACGTGACGGCGGTTTCGCCCTGAAACATGATCTGCGAATTCCCACAAAAAACCACGAAATCCCACTGGCCGCCACAATATCGGCGTCACATAGGGCTGTCAAGGAAAAATTGCTTTGCAGATCAAGGAGAAGCACAGCAATTTGTGACTATTTCGTGCGCTTTCTGAGGAAGCGACAAAAGGTGATTGAATTCACGCAAGTTTTCTTCCAGACGCTCCATCCGCCCGGGTGACAGGTAGGCGGGCTTGCGAACTCGACCCCCCTACTCACGCTCAACGGTTTGCGCAGATTGTAAAAGTATACAAAGGCGCAAGCGGAACTGCCGGCGAAAAGGTACGCGCGGCGCCGAATCCAGCCGGCGGAACCTTGCTTCCACACTTAGGGAACCTCTGAGAACGCCGTCATTCCCGCGAAAGCGGGAATCCATCTTGATCTTGAAGGCTTGAATAAAAAAATGGATTCCCGCTTTCGCGGGAATGACGTCAATCAGGAGTTATGCAGACGTTTCGGAGAGCGCATCCGCAATCGCAACAACGCGACCCACGCGCGCCGGGAGTTGCCGAGCAGGGATTTCCCGATGCGGATGTCCGCGCTGTATCCGCATCGTGTCCGAATCTTGTCAGGGAAGATCCGTAGGCATTTTGTATACGAATTCCCGTGGGTGCCCAGAAGAATCTCGATTTCGAAGGGTCGTACCGAAACGACATCTTCGCTCTCGCTTTATTGCAACCTGAATCGCGCCGGGTACCCACCATCAACGCGGGGTTTTGCTGTCCATATAACCAAGCTCAAGGAGAGCCCGATGGAGAATAAATTTCCGATGGCGTATGCATTGCTTCTGGGCTGTTTTCTTCTCTCCGGATCAAATCCTGTTTTTGCCGATAGATTTGAAGATGACTGCAAAGTGCCTTACCCATGCCCAAATCCACCACCAGTGGCACTGGTGCCCTCGTCGATCGAGCCCCATCAACGGGCCATCGTTGTTTGGAACGGAAATACCGAACGACTGATACTTTCCACGGATCTCGCCAACAGCCCCGCGAAACTGCAGCCTCGCCTGGAATCTCTTCCACTGCCCGCCCGGCCCGTAGTCAATAAGGGAACCTTGGAGCTATTCACCAACCTGGCAGCGCTGGCTGCTTCAAAGGGTAAGGACTTGTCGGGACTCATTGGCTTCTCTGCCCCGGGAACGATGGACGAGAACTTCGACGTGCAGGAATTCGAAAGCCTGCCGACGTTACTGGGATACATCAATCAATCGCTGACGCAGATCTACAGCCAACCTTCACATCTGGATTCCAACACCGCCGACCTGCACGGCGACTACCTCCGGCGCGGATTCCACTACTTGGCTTTCGATCGGGTCACCGTCACCGAAGAAGTGCGCACGTTTCCTCCCGTGGAGTACAGGTTTGCCTCCGCCCAAGGTTATTATCCGCTGGGGGACAGCTTGAGTCAGCAGGATTCAACGCAGGCGGACGTAGTCATGATCACCCCGCGACCCGTGCGCTTTTCCGGACAACCGGTTCAACTGCTGGATGCATTTCAAGCGACGGCGGCAGAGCTGTCGTCGATCGATCCCGACTTCGACTGGGCCGCGTTCGCGGGAAATTCGCCGGTCTTCGTCCAGCACGTGCAAGTTGCAGGAAAATCGTCAGAGCTGAAACAAGACATCTTCGCCGATTTCAAATAGCGTACTGGCAAGGCGTACACAAACAGCAAAATCCCGGCCTTGCGCCGGGATTTTGTCAGCGAATGCAAAAAAGTACGCGCCGCGTCTTAGTCAGCCACGGTCAGCGTCGCCTTGTTGTACAGCGCCTGGTCGAGACCGACCGCGAAACGGTCGCCCGGCCGCGCGCCGCTGCGGATCTCGACGTACTTGCCGGAAACCGCGCCGAACTGCACGCGATGGCGGTGCAGCTCGTTGCCGCTGAGCAGATACAGATCGTTTTCCTTGAACGGCAGGATGCCGTCCGAGCGCTCCACGTAGAGCGCTTCGCTGGTCGGCGCGCCTTCGATGTCGCCGCTCAGCGACTCGGCCGCGCGCACGCCGAACGGCAGCGGCTCGCTCGGCGCGACGTCGACCTGCACCGTGTCGTCGCGCACCTTCGGATCAATGCGCACCACGGTGCCGCGGACCGCCTTGCCCTGCACGTACAGCGTCGCCGCGTTGCCATGCGCGATCGACGCCGCCTTGCTTTGCGGAATCTTCAACGCGGCGATCAGATCGTTGCTGCTCGACACGAGCGCGAGCTTTTCGCCCGGCGCGACGGCCTGGCCGAGTTCGACGAATACATCCTGCACGGGGCCGTCGACCGAGCTCTGCACCTTCAGTTCGTCGAGTTTCTGCTGCGCGAGCGCGAGGCCGTCTTTGGCCTGCTTGAGCGCCTCCTCCTTGATCGCGATGCGCGAGGCGCCGAGGTCCTGCGCGAGCGAGCCGCGGTCGGTCTGCTCGGCGATCTGCGAGCGCAGCCCGCCGACTTTCGCGTCCGCGCGCGCCATCTCGAGCTTGGAGATGATGCCGCGCTCCATCAACGGGCGCAGCGCATCGCGTTCGCGCACTTCGATCGCGAGCTGGCGTTCCAATTCCTTCTGCCGGCTCGACTGCGCCATCGCCTCGATCTTCTCGCTCAGCACGGCTTCTTTGAGATCGAGACTGGCTTTTTCGAGCGCGACGCGCGCCGCCTGCGCCTGCTCGGCGAGACGGCTGTTGCTGAGGCGGAAGACGACCTCGCCCTTCTTCACCATCGTGCCGGGCGCGACGAGGATTTCCTCCACCGTGCCCGACGAGGGCGAGGCGAGCAGCTTCTTTTCCTTCTCGATGAAGATGCCAGACGCGGACACCGGCAGCACGAGATCGCCCTGCTGCACCTGCACCGTCTCGAGGCTGCGACGCAGAACGAACGGATTCTTCGGCCGCGGATTCAACGTAAACGGCACGGCGATGACGGCCGCGAGGGCGCACACTCCCAAACCGAGAAGCAAGCGTGAACGATGGGAGGCGAAGCGTTGGGTCAGGTCCATGGAAAACTCTTGATCGATCCGGTGCAGGCAGGCTTGCGCCAGCCTGGGTGGATCGGTGCGGCAATTCATTTCGATGGTGAGATCGACCTGTTCTCGCGCTCTCGCCCCACGAAGAGCGCGGATCGGCCGCGGCGTTGGACGGCGACACAATGCGGATAGTTCCCGAACTATATAGACGCGGCCCCGCTTAGCCCTCTCCCTCGCGGCTCTTTGCGGGGGAGAGGGTTGGGTGAGGGGGCGCTTTCTCAGTGAAACATGAAGCCGCACAAATGCGAAAAACTTCCCCCCCTCACCCCGTGCCCTCTCCCCCAACATAGTTGGGGGAGAGGGGGAGTGATCGTCACGCGCTGCGCACGTGACAACGTTTCTTGTTGAAAAGTGCGGCCACGGATGGCCGCTTTTTGATCTTCCCGATCAGGGACGATCGGACAAATAATGAAGGAGTCGGCCGATAAGCCGGGTTCTGTCGTTGGACAGTCATTCCTCTAGGCTCGGCGTCGCCGCCGAGCTCAAGCAACCTACCCGGGAGCGACGCGGGCCGCGCCATGCTCCCCTATTCGGTCTTGCTCCGGGTGGAGTTTACCGTGCCACGCGACGTTGTCCCCGCGCGCGGTGCGCTCTTACCGCACCGTTTCACCCTTACCTGATCCCTTGCGGGCCATCGGCGGTCTGTTCTCTGTTGCACTGGTCGTCGGCTCACGCCGCCCAGGTGTTACCTGGCACCCTGCCCTGTGGAGCCCGGACTTTCCTCGGCATTCGAAACGAATGACGCGACTGTCTGGCCGACTCCGTTGCTATTTTAACCGATTCGCGCCGTCGCGATGCGCCGCAGCCAATTCGGTCACGCCGCTGCTCGCAATGCCGACTGCCAATGCTCGCGCAGTTCGCGGTTGAACTCCTGCCAGCGCTCTTCGGGGAAGAAGATGCGCGCGCCGTCGTATTCCACGCGCTTGCGCGTGCCCGGAATCGTTTCGGCGAGCCAGCGCGACCAGCTCACGTCGAAGTAGACGTCGTCCGTGCCCCAGACGATCAGCGTCGGCGCCGCCAATGTCTTGAGCCGGCCCTCGATCGCCCGCGTGTGCTTGTTGTCGAACGCGGCGAGGAAGCGCTCGAAATCGCGCAGACACTGCGGATTGCGCAAGAACGGCTTGAGATAGATATCGATATCCGCATCGCTCAATCGCTCGGGATGCTCATACGCCGGGCCGAGTGCATCGGGCGATCGATAGACACTCTTGTCCGCCAGCATCGCTTCGAGCGCGCCGCGCAGACCGCCGGCGGCCGCCATCGCGAGAAACGGCTTGAACGCTTCGGGCGGCCAGTTGTCGTGCGTGTCGCAATCGGTCAGCGTCAGGCTGCGCACGCGTTGCGGATGCAATGCGGCGAAGATCTGCGCGATGCCGCCGCCGCTATCGTTGCCGATCAGATCGACTTGCGCGACGTCGAGCGCGTCGAGAAATTGCGCCAGCATGTTCGCGTTCGCCGTCACCGACACATCCTGCTCGGGCACGATCTCGGTATCGCCGTGCGCGAGCAGATCGACCGCGATGCAACGGCGGGTATCGGACAGATCGGCGAGCTGATGGCGCCAGAGATGGCTGTTCAACAGCACGCCGTGGACGAACAAGGCAACGGGACCGCTGCCCTGTTCGACGTAGGCGATCTTGCCCGACGCGGTGCGCACGCTGCGCTTGATCGATGAAGTCGTGGCACCCATGGCTTCAGCCCTGCTCCTTCGCCGATACGTACGCTTCCTTGAGCTTCTGCGCACATTCTTCGCAGCACACTTCGACGGTCTTGCCGCCGATCGTCACCTGGATCGCATTCGCGTCGAGCTCGTAGTCGCAAGCCGCGCAAGTCTTGGTGGTCATGACGCTTTCCTCTTCAGATTCGCCCGACGTCCGGGCA
>DAIMZS010000112.1:0-4324 GCA_036733825.1 Rudaea sp. | reverse complement strand
CCGTAGGTTTGCTGAAACGCCGCGCTGAAATGGCTGTGGCTGGAGAAGCCCAGTTCAAGGCTTAACGCAGTCAAATCCTCACACTGCGCGATCAGATCGAGCGAGCGCGCCAGCCGCAATCGCAACTGATAACGATACAGCGGCATGCCTTCGACCTGCTGGAAACTCTGCGTGAGGTAGACCGGCGACACGCCCACTTCGCCGGCGATCTCCGCGAGCGTCCAGCGCCGCGCCAGATCGCTCGTCAGCACGAGCTTGGCCCGATCGACCAGACGCTGGCGTCCTTCGCTCGCCGCCGCGGCATGCGTCGTGCGAGGCCCGAGCGCGCGCTGCGCGAGCGTCAACGCGAGACCTTCGGCTTCGAGCGGCTCGGCAATCCCCTCGCGCAGGCTATGCCGCAGCATCGCGACCAGCGCCTGCGCACGCGCGTCGATGCGCAGGCGCTGCTTGCGGAAGCGCAGCGGCGGGCCCTCATGCAACAACGTGCGCGGCGCGATTTCGCGCAGCATGGTTTCGTCGATCACCAGCACCAGGCTGGCGTCGCCGCCCACGACGGGATGGCTGACGCTGTAGCCTTCGTGCGCGTTGAACAGCAGCACTTGGCTGGCGTCGGCCACGGCCTCGTCGCGGCCGACATGGCGCACGTAGACGCCCCGATACGGAAACACCAGATGCGTGGCGCGGGTGCATTCCTCCGGGCTTTTATGCCGGCAGTCCCCGCGGCAATAGACGTCGCGCACGGTGACGATCGGCGTCTTCAGCAAGGATTGGACGGTGAATTCGGACATGCCGGTGTCTTTCGCTGCGCGCAGCGTGCTCGCGGGTCGGCGCGAGAAGGAATTCGGAAGTGCCGAGAATATCGCACCGAGATCACCCATTCGCAAATGAGAATTATTCTCGATATACTCCTTCACAGACGCCAGCCGCCGCTCGCACGTTCCCCTCGACGAGACACGTGCGTCCATGAGCTTCGCGCCACTCCTTCGCCTGTTCGGCCTGCTGCATCGCTGGTTCGGCCTGTTCCTGGCCGTGTTCCTGTTCATCGCCGGCGCGACCGGCGCGGTCATTTCCTGGGACCATGAGCTCGACGCCGCGCTGAATCCCTCGCTCTATCGCGCGCCGAGCGGAGCACATCGCTCCGCGCTCGAACTGGCCGACACGGTCGAGGCGGCACATCCGGAAGTGCAGGTCAGCTACCTGCCTCTCGCAGTGGAGCAGGGCGAAGCCCTGCAGGTCTGGGTCGCGCCACGCATCGACGCCGGGACCGGGCAGCCGTTTCCGGCGGCATACAACCAACTCGCGCTGAATCCGGTCACCGGCGCCGAACAAGGCCGGCGCCTGTGGGGCGACGTGGCGTTGACGCGCGAGAACTTCCTGCCGTTCCTCTACAAGCTGCACTACAGCCTCGAACTGCCGCCGGTCGGCGGCTACGACGTGGGCACGCTGTTCATGGGGCTCGTCGCGATCGTCTGGGTGCTCGATGCATTCGCTTCACTGGTGCTGTCCTTCCCGCATCCGCGCTCCTGGCGCAAATCGCTCGCGTTTCGTTTCAACCGCGGAAGCCACGCGCTGACCTTCGACCTGCATCGCTCCGGCGGCGTGTGGATCTGGTTGCTGCTGCTGATCCTCGCCGTCACCGCGGTCTCGATGAACCTGCGCTCGCAAGTCGTCGTGCCGATTGTGTCGGCCTTGTCGACGCTCACGCCCAATCCGTTCGACCATCGCACGCCGCTCGCGCCGGAAAAACAGACCGAGCCGAAAATCGCGCGTGCGCGCATCGTCGAACTCGCCCAAGCCGAAGCCGCCCGGCGCGGCTGGGAAGCACCGCCCGGCGCGCTGTTTTACTCGGCGGAATACGGCGCGTACGGCGTCGGTTTTTTCCAGCCCGGCGACGATCACGGCGACGGCGGGCTCGGCAATCCCTGGCTCTATTTCGACGCCGGCGACGGCGCGCTCGCCGGTGAAATCGTGCCGGGCACGGGCAGCGCCGGCGATGTGTTTCTCCAAGCCCAGTTTCCGCTGCACTCGGGCCGCATTCTCGGCATCACCGGACGCGTGCTCATGTCCCTGCTCGGCGTCGCCGTGGCGGTGCTCAGCGTCACCGGCGTCGTGCTGTGGTGGCGCAAGCGCCGCGCGCGCCGGCGCACACGCGTGACCCGCGCGCATGCGAGCGCCGGCTTCTCCGATCGATTTCCTTCGCCACCTCCGCAACAAACATGACCGCACCATATCCGCCGGCACTATCCCGATTCGCACGCGTTGTTCTCACGGCGACGCTGATCGCTTCCTTTATTCCGATCGCGTTTGCCGCCGACGCGGACGACAAGAAACCGGTCGAGCTCGACTCGGTCGTCGTCACCGGCACCGCGCCCGAAGGCTACACCGCCAAGCAAAGCAGCGCCGCGACCAAGCTGAACTTGTCGCCGCGCGAAACGCCGCAATCGATCACGGTCATCACACGCGAGCGCCTCGACGATCAGGGCCTGACCTCGCTGCGCCAGGTTCTCGACAACACCGCCGGCGTCTATTCCAACGCCTACGATTCCGAACGCGTGCTGTTCTTCTCGCGCGGCTTCCTCATCGACACGCTGATGGTCGACGGCGTGCCGGCGATGTCGAGCTTCAACACCGGTTCGATCAACGAGACGCTCGACACGGCGCTGTATGACCGCATCGAGGTCGTGCGTGGCGCGACCGGCCTGATGAGCGGCGCGGGCAGCCCGGCCGCGGCGATCAATCTCGTGCGCAAACATGCCGACTCGAAAACGCCGACCGTCTCGGTCAACCTCAGCGCCGGCTCGTGGAACGATGCGCGCGCCGAAGTCGATGTAACGACGCCGCTCAATGCCGACGGCAGCCTGCGCGCACGCGGCGTCGTGGCGTACGAGGACCGCGAGTCCTATCAAGCCCTGTACCACAAGAAAACGCGCGTGCTGTACGGCATCGTCGATTGGGACATGACCCCGGCCACGCTGCTTTCCGTCGGCGTCGATCATCAGGACAACCTGCCGCGCGGCAACACCTGGGGTTCGTTCCCACTGTTCCTCGCCGACGGCACCTTCGCGAACTGGCCGCGCTCGGTGACCACCGCGACGAACTGGAGCTACTGGGACCGGCGCACCGACACCGCCTTTGCCGAGTTGCGCCACACCTTCGCCAACAACTGGCTGCTGCACGCCTCGCTCAACTGGCGGCGCTACCGCGAGGACGACGCGCTGTTCTACGTGTCGGGCTTTCCCGACCCGGTCACCGGCGAAGGATTGCAGCCCTACGCCTACCGCAGCCGCAGCGAGATCCTCGAGCGCGCCCTCGACCTCTACGCCTCCGGCCCGTTCGAGCTGTTCGGCCGCACACACGAGCTCGTCGCCGGCTACAACGGCTCGCGCGCGACCAACAACGGTGTCGAATACGAGCACGGCGCGCTGGCCGACCCCGGCAATTTCTTCGAATGGGACGGCTCGTATCCGCGCCCGGATTTCGCCGCGCAAGGCATTCCGCTCAACGACATCCGCACGACGCAGAACGGCTATTACGTGGCGACACGCTTCTCGCTCGCCGATCCGCTGAAGCTGATCCTCGGCGCGCGCTACGCGACGTGGAAAGTGGACTCGTTCTATCTCTACGACAGCCCGACGCGATCGAATTTCGACTTCAAGAAAACCATCCCTTACGCCGGCCTCGTCTACGACATGAGCGAACACTATTCGCTGTTCGCCAGCTACACCGCGATTTTCAAACCGCAGGCCAGCCGCGACGTCAACGGCCACTACCTCGATCCGATCGACGGACGCAGCTATGAACTCGGCATCAAGGGCGAGCATCTCGACGGGCGCTTCACCAGTTCGCTGACCGTGTTCGAATCGCTGCAGAACAACGTCGCCACGCCGGCGCTCGACCCCAGCACCGGCGCGCCCATCCTCTTGCCGGACGGGACGCAAGCCTCGCGCGCAGTCGATGGCACGCGTTCGCGCGGCTTCGAATTCGAACTCGCCGGACGCCTGAACGACGAATGGCAGGGCATCTTGGGCGCGTCGCGCACGCTGATGCACGACGCGACGGGGCAGCCGGTGCGCACGTTCATTCCCAACACGCTGATCCGCACCTTCGTCACGTGGACGCCGAAGCGTTGGATCGACGGGCTCACGCTCGGCGGCGGCGTCAACTGGCAGTCGGCCAGCAGCGCGCCGGTCGGCGCCCCCGGCGGCAGCGCCGTGCTGCGCCAGGGCAGCTTCGCCCAAATCGCGCTGATGGCGCGTTATCAAATCAACCCGAACGTTTCGCTGCAGCTCAACGCCAACAATGTGCTCGACAAGAAGTACTACGT
>DAIMZS010000111.1:6473-9949 GCA_036733825.1 Rudaea sp. | reverse complement strand
TGGGTGGCGATGAAGCGGTAGGCCGAATCGAGCTTGCCGCCGCCGCCCATGAGGGCGAGGCCGAAATCGGTATGCGCGGCGCGCGGCTTCGAGGGATCGCCGCTGACGAAGTAGTCGAAATTCTTGTCGCGGTAGTTTTTCGCGGCCGCGGTCTCGGCGGCATGCGCGAACGCGGCGCAGGCGCTCAGGAAGAAAAGCGCGGCAATGGGGCGGATACGCATGCGGCGGACGTCCTCGTTGGCAATGACGATTCCATGACGAGCCCGGCGCCGGATTTTGAAATGCGCACAATTTCAATCCGAGGCCGCATAATCGTCTTCGTATTCGTACGGCAAGGCAGGCGGCGGTTTTGAGTCAGGCAGATCTCCAGCACGAATCCGGTTCGGCACGACCGCCAGGCGACGGCGGCGCGGCGCATGCCGTGCAGGTTGCCGGGCTGTTCCGCGAACACAACCGCGCGCTGATCGCCTTCCTCTCCAGCCGCCTGGATTCGGTCGCCGAGGCGCAGGAAGTCGCGCAGGAAGCCTACGTGCGCCTGCTGCGCCTGGAGCATCCGGAGCAGGTCGGCTTTTTGCGCGCGTATCTATTCCGCATCGCCTCCAACCTCGCCGTCGACCGCCTGCGCCAGCGCAACGTGCGCGCCGACGCCGCGGAAGAAGAACTGTTCGAGGAATGGCTCGACACCCCCGTGCCCGAACGCCGCGCACTCGCCGTCGACCAGCTGCGCCTGGTGCGCGAGGCGCTGCGCGAACTGCCGCGCAAGACCAGCGCGGCCTTCGTCATGCACGCGATCGAGGGCAAGGGCTTCGATGCGATCGCGCGCACAATGAAACTTACCGAGCGCATGGTGCGCTATCACGTGGCACGCGCAATGGCGCACTGCCGCGCACGCCTGGATGCACAGGAGGAACGCTGACATGGACAAGAACCGATCCGCACAAACACCGAACGCGACACTGCAGGCCGCCGCCGATTGGTGGGTGAAACTGCGCGATCCGCACAAGCCGGAACACAGCGAAGAACAATGGCTCCAATGGAGCGGCGGCGACGCGGAGCGCATCGACGCGTTCGCGCGCGTCGGCGAACTCGGCGCGCAGCTCGGCGCGCTCGACGACGCGGCGAAGCGCGAGTTCACGCATGAATTCGCACCGTCTCCCGCGCGGCGTTGGCTGCCGTTTGCGCTGGCGGCTTCGCTGGTGCTGGCGGCCTCGGCCGGCGGCACGCTGCTGTGGAAACAGCATCGTGGCGCCGCGATCGCGCCTGAAAACTACGCGACCGCGGTCGCGGTCGACCGCGACATCGCGCTGGCCGACGGTTCGCAGGTCGCACTCGGCGGCGCGACGCGGCTGACGACGCGCTTCAGCCGGGATCGGCGCGACGTCGACCTGAACGCGGGCGAGGCGTATTTCCAAGTTGCGCACGACACCTCGCGGCCGTTCGTCGTCAACGCCGGCGCCGTGTCGATCCGCGCGGTCGGCACCGCGTTCAACGTGCGCCGCACGGGCGAGCGCGTCACGATCGCGGTCTCCGAAGGACGCGTGCGCATCGCGAGCAGCGAGGGCCTGGCCAACGGCCGCTCCTCGGCCGCGGAGGCGCTCGAAGCCGTCGCCGGCCAGCAGATCTCGTTCGACCCGCACGCCTCCGGCCTCACCGTCGGTGCCATTTCGCCCGGACGCAGCGTGAGCTGGCGCGAGCACCGCCTCGAATTCGTCAACGAGCCGCTCGATTCGGTCGTCGCCAACATCAACCGCTACTCGACCCGGCCGCTCGTGCTCGCCGACGCGAAACTCGGCGCGCTCGTGTTCACCGGCACCGTCGATACCAGTGCGCTCGACAGTT
The DNA here is from genome assembly GCA_036733825.1 of Rudaea sp. Classification (GTDB taxonomy): domain Bacteria; phylum Pseudomonadota; class Gammaproteobacteria; order Xanthomonadales; family Rhodanobacteraceae; genus Rudaea. Next base: position 8,110 of record DAIMZS010000111.1, on the reverse strand, counting down.
GGCTCGAAGCGCTGCCCAGGATTTTGCCGCTGCGCGTCGACGCCGACGGCGAGCACGTGACCTTGTCCGCCGCGGATCGCGAAGTGCGCTGAACACCGCCGCAATCACGAACGCGTCAAAGCCCTCCCCTTCAAGGGGAGGGTTGGGTGGGGATGGTTTTGCTTCATCGACACGGAGTACGTACACCATCCCCCTCCAAACCTCCCCCTTGAAGGGGGAGACTTCAGAGCCGGCATCCGAGGCGCGAAATCCGTCAGAATATCCGTTGCGGCGCCGCCGGCGCCGGTCACGGGGTTGCGCATGGCGGGGTGGAAGGACGGATTGCAGGCACGCGTTCTGCGTTTGCTCGCCTTCGCGTTCGCCCTGTCCGCCGCGGCCTCGCTGCGCGCGCAGGCCGCGGCCGACGCGCGCGACTTCGCCATCCCCGCCCAACCGCTGGCGAGCGCGCTGATCGAATATTCTCGACAGGCGGGCGTGCAGGTGCTCACCGCCGGAGCGAACATCGGCGATGCGCGATCGCCCGGCGCGAACGGCCGGCTGCCGGCCGCCGTCGCGCTCGACCGGCTGCTCGCGGGCAGCGGCTTCACGGCGGAATTCATCGATGCGGGAACGGTCGCGGTGACGCCGCGCCGCGCCGCGGCGGCATCGGCGCCCGCCGCGCCGCCGCCGCCGGCGCAAACACCGATCGCGGCCGCGACGGCGCAACTGCACGCGGTGACCGTCACCGGTTCGCGCATCCCGCGCGCGCAGGTCGAGGGACCCGCACCCGTCGTCACGATCACCGCGGAGGAGATCCGCGACAGCGGATTCGGTTCGGCCTACGAGATCATGACCTCGCTGACGCAGAACCTGGGATCGGTGGACAACAACTCGAACACGAACGGGTTTTCGCCGGGCGCGATCGGCGTCGATTTGCGCGGCCTCGGCCCGAACCACACGCTCGTGCTGATCAACGGCCGGCGCATCGCCGACTACCCGCAGTCCTACCTCGGCGACAGCAATTTCACCGACATCTCGAACATCCCGGTGTCGCTGATCGACCGGGTCGAGATCCTCTCCGGCAGCGCCTCGGCGGTGTACGGCTCGGATGCGATCTCCGGCGTGATCAACTTCATTCTCAAGCAGCAGGCCGACGGCACGACGCTGAATCTGCGCGCCGGCGCCACACAGCACGGCGGCGCCGAAACCCATCGCCTGCAGATCAGCAGCGGCTGGTCGAGCGAGCGCGTCGATGCGGTGGTCGGTCTGGAGCTCTACCACCAGGCGCCACTGTGGGGATTCCAGCGCGACTACACCGACTCGCGTCTGGATTCGCCGGTGCCGACCTACGCATCGCCGGTCTTCGCGCGCATCGACGAGCACGGCAACTACATCGATCCGGGCGCGGCGACGTGCGCGGCGCTCGGATCGCTCGATCACGGCTCGGTGTTCTACGCCTACCGGCCCGGCGTCGGCTACTACTGCGGCAGCAACGAGGATGTCGGCTACGGCACGCTGGCGAACGGCCGCAAGATGGCCAATCTGTTCGCGTCGGCAAGTTGGCATCTGTCGCCGGATCTCGATTTCTTCGTCGATCTGCTCGCCGGCACCTCGCACCAGGAAAGCTACAACACGCCGCTGCAATGGCAGAACAGCGA
>DAIMZS010000111.1:0-6373 GCA_036733825.1 Rudaea sp. | reverse complement strand
CCGTCGCTCGGCATCGACCCGGCCAGCGGTTATCGCATCTACGATGCGCCGATCAGCCGGTTGTACACGCCGTTGACGGTCGCGCAATTCCGCTCGATCACGCGCGATTCGATCGACCGCGATTTTTCGCGCGCGGAAAATTTCAGCGCGACGCTGACGAACCCCGACCTGCTGCAGCTTCCCGCCGGACCGGCCGGCTTCGCCGCCGTGGCCGAGTACGGCAACCAGTATTACGGGCTCAAGCCCGACCCGCTCTCGCTCGACGGCAGCTATTACGGCCTGCACAACACCGGCGCGGTCGGATCGCGCGATCACGCCGGTATCGGCGCGGAGCTCAAGCTGCCGCTGCTGCGCGGACTGGACCTCAGCACCGCCGCGCGTTACGACCGCTACAACTATGCCTCGACCTCGTCGGGGCGGCTCACCTGGTCGCTCGGCGTCGAATATCGCCCGGTCGAACCGCTGCTGCTGCGCGGCTCGTTGAGCACGGGCTTTCGCGCACCGGATCTGGCGTATCTGTTCGCGGGCGACAGCGGATCGAGCTCGTCGGGCATCGACTACTATCTGTGCGGCAAGCTCGAACCTCACGTGCCGCTCGGCTCGTGCAGCTACAACTACATCACTTTCAATGGACGCAGCCACGGCAGCACGGACCTGCGCAACGAAACAAGCACCTCGCTCACCTGGGGTTTCGTCTACTCGCCGTGGCGCGGCTTCGACCTCAGCGCCGACTATTATCGGATTCGGCTCAAGGACGAGGTGCTTTACGAATCCAGCGACATGATCCTGCGCGAAGAAGCGCAGTGCCGCCTCGGCGGCCTCGATCCGAACTCCGCGCTGTGCCGGCAAGTGACCAGTCAGGTCGTGCGCAACCCGGCGAGCAATCTGACCAGCCCGGAACAGATCACCTCGGTTCTTGTCCTGCCGATCAACGCCGCGGCCGACCGCACCTCGGGCGTCGATCTGAAAGCGCACTATCGAATCGAAACCGACCGCGCGGGCCGCTTCGATTTCGATCTCGCCTACACCTACGTCGCCACGCACACGCTGCAGCAGTTCCCGGGCGATGCGCCGATCGACGAATTGCGCGACCTCTACAACTTCGTGATCCCGCGCGACAAGGCCAGCTATTCGGCGAGCTGGACGCGGGGAAAGTTCACCGCGACGTTGTACGGCTACCGCCTGGGTGGACTGCCCGACTGGTCCGGCAGCCAGCGCCTCAGCCCCACGTTCGTCTACAACGCTTCGCTCAACTATCGCCACAGCGCGGCGACGACCATCACGCTGCTCATCGACAACCTGTTCGATTCCCCGCCGCGCCGCGGCGGCGATTGGTCGTACTACCCGTACTATCCAAACCGCTGGTACAGCCCGCTCGGGCGGCAGATTCTGGTCGAAGTGGATCATCGCTTTGGCGGGATTGATTGAAAGGAGTGGGCGCTCTTGATCTTGCCTGTCATTCCCGCAGGCTCTTGGCGGGAATGACGAGCAGAAGCTCCATTTCAAAAATCCGTCACTTGATCGTCACGGCCCCGACTCGGCAGTTCCGCCGTCAGCTATGGGGATGTTCATGGATCGTCACGGGGTTTTGAAGCACACGGCTCTCTCGCTGCTCATCGCAGCGGCTCTTCCGCTCGCCGGCGCGCAGGCGCAGGACAACACCTCGGATGCGTCGCAGGCGGCACAGCTCGAAAAAGTCACGGTGACCGGCTCGCTGATTCCGCGCGCGCAGGTCGAAGGCCCGGCGCCGATCACCGTCATCAGCGCCAAGGACATCGCCCAGCGCGGCTTCGCCACGACGGCGGACATCATGACCTCGCTGAGCCAGAACCTCGGCTCGGTCGACAACAACCAGAACACCGACGGCTTCTCGAACGGCGCGCTCGCGGTCGATCTGCGCGGCCTCGGTCCCAATCACACGCTGGTGCTGATCAACGGCCGGCGCATCGCGGACTATCCGCAGTCGTACAACGGCGAGAGCAACTTCACCGACATCACCAACATCCCCGCCTCGATGATCGACCGCGTGGAAATCCTCACCGGCAGCGCCTCGGCGATCTACGGCTCGGACGCGATTTCCGGCGTCATCAACTTCATCATGAAGAAGAAGGCCGACGGCACCACGCTCGACTACCGTATGGGCGACACTCAGCACGGCGGCGCGGCCTCGCAGCGTTTCACCCTGACCAGCGGCTGGTCAAACGACAAGTTCGATTCCGTGTTCGGCGTGGAGATCTACAACCAGGATCCGCTCTGGGACTACCAGCGCAGCTACACGGCCTCGCGCACGAGCGATCCGCGCTATTCCACCAGCCCGACGCGGATCGCCGCGCCGACGTTCGTGATCATGGACGAAGACGGCGATTACATTGATCCGGGCAAGGCCACCTGCGACAAGCTTTCCTACCTCAACCAGGGCACCGTGCAATACCTGACGCGCCGCAATTACGGCAATTATTGCGGCAGCCTCTCGGACGTGGGCTACGGCACGCTGCAGAACGGCCGCCGCGCGGCGAACTTCTACGGCTCGGCGACGTACCATTTCAACGAGCACATCGATTTCTTCGCCGACGTGCAGTACAGCACCTCGCATCAGGAAACCTACAACACGCAGCTGAAGTGGCAGAACAGCTATCCGCTCAACGGCGACTCCGCGCCGACGCCGTTCTACAACACGGCGACCAACCAGGTCGAACAGTGGCAGCGCCAGTACTTCACCTATGAAGAAAACGGCGGCCTCGACCGCGCGATGATCCGCAACATCAACAACACGTTCTCGATCAACACCGGGCTCAAGGGTTCGTTCGGCGATTCGTGGCAATACGAAGCGATGTTCAGCCACTCGCAGAACGAGCTCAAGGCGAAATGGCCGGCGCTCGTGGCGGCAAAGGCGCAGATGCTCTATCTCGGCTCGTCCCTTGGCGTCGATCCGGATTCCGGCTATCAGATGTATTACGCGCCGCACGACCGGCTGTACACGCCGCTGACGCCCGCACAGTTCGCCTCGATCACGCAGGACTCGATCGACCACGACACCAGCCGCGCCGAGAACTATTCGATCAAGGTCGACAACACCGATCTGTTCCAGTTGCCGGCGGGCCCGGTCGGCTTCGCCGCGACCGCCGAATTCGGCAATCAGTATTTCGGCCTCAAGGCCGATCCGATGTCGCTCGACGGCAGCTATTTCGGCCTGCACAACACCGTCGCCGTGGGCTCGCGCAGCCACTCGGGCGCGGGCTTCGAATTCAGCGTGCCGATCTTCTCGCAGCTCACCGCCACGGCCGCCGGCCGCTACGACCGCTACGAATTCAGCGGCAATTCGGCGAGCAAGTTCACCTATGCGCTCGGCCTCGAGTACCGCCCGATCGACTCGCTGCTGGTGCGCGGCTCGTACTCGACCGGCTTCCGCGCGCCCGACCTGGCTTATTTGTATGCGGGCCCGAGCGGATCAAGCTCCAGCGGCACCGACTACTACCGCTGCGCCACGGAAGAACCGAACGTGGACATCGGCGACTGCGACTGGAGCGACGTCAACTTCAACGGCCGCAGCAACGGCAGCCTGAAGCTGCAGAACGAGACGAGCAAATCGGTCACCTGGGGCTTCGTGTATTCCCCGGTGAGCAACTTGGACTTCACCGCCGACTACTACATCATCAGCCTGAAGAACGAACTCGTCTATCAGGAGAGCGATCAGATCCTGCGCTGGGAAGCGCAATGCCGCACCGGCCAGCTCGATATCCATTCCGGCCTGTGCCAGGCGGCGATCAATCAGGTGTTCCGCAATTCCGCAGGCGATATCACCTCGGTGCTCGTGCTGCCGATCAACGCCGCCACCCACCGCACCTCGGGCACGGATTTCAAGGTCCACTACCTCTGGCAGACCGACCGTTACGGCAGCTTCGACTTCAATCTCGGCGGCACCTACGTCGTCACCAACCGCATCCAGAATTATCCGGGCGACCCGTTCGTCAACGAGCTGACCGACTATTACGACTACGTCATCCCGCGCAGCAAGGCCAACTACTCGGTCACCTGGAACTACGGCGACTTCACCACGACGCTCTACGGCGCGCGCCTCGGCGGCCTGCCCAACTACGACGGCGACCAGCGCATGGGCCCGACCATGCTCTACAACGCCTCGTTCGGCTATCGCTGGAGCAAGAACGTCAACGTCGGCGTCACCATCGATAACCTGTTCGACTCCAAGCCCGGCGTCTCGGACAACACGTGGATTTCGTATCCGTACTATCCGACGCGCTGGTTCAGCGCGCTCGGCCGCTCGCTTTATCTCAACCTCAACGTCAAGTTCGGCGGTGAAGGCGGTTGATGCCGTTCGCAGGGCGGGATTCGCCGCGATGCGGCTGTTCCCGCCCTGCCTGATCTCGCTCGCACTCGCCAGCTGCGCCGGCGCGCCGAATTCGAAGCCGGCGGACGTCGCGCCCATCGCGGCGCGGCACGCGCACACCGTCGCCTCGCCGTACGGAGATCGGCTCGATTTCTATTATTGGCTGCGCGACGACACGCGCAGCCAGCCGGCCGTGCTCGATTATCTGGCGGCGGAGAACGCGTACTACGAGCGCCGCATGGCCCCGCTGCGCGCAACGGCGGACCAACTCTACGCGGAGATGACCTCGCGCATCGCGCGCGAGGAGACGACGCTGCCGCTCAAGATTCGCCATTGCTGGTATTGGACCCGCTATGCGGACGGCGCCGACTATCCGCAGTATCTGCGCCGCTGCGGCGCAGCCGATGCCGCGGAACAAATCATGCTCGACGAGGCGCAGCTCGCGCGCGGCCACGGCTACTACCACGTTCGCTCGATCGAGATCAGCCCGAACGACCGTCTGCTCGCCTACGCCGAGGACACCAGCGGCCGTTATCAATGCACGATCCGCATCAAGGATCTCGTCAGCGGCGCCACGCTGCCAGACGAAATCCCCGGCACGCCGGGTTCGATGGTCTGGGCGGACGACAACCGCACGCTGTTCTACGTCGAAAACGATCCGACGACACTGCTCACCGTGCGCGTGCGCCGCCACACGCTCGGCACCGATGTGGCATCCGATCCGATCGTCTACACCGAACCGGACCACCGCTTCTCGATCGATCTTGCGCGCAGCAAAGACGATCGCTACATCCTCATCCGCCTCGACAGCCGGCAGACCAGCGAAGTGCGCTTCGCGCCGGCCGACTCGCCGCAAGCGGAATTCCGCATTCTCGCCGCGCGCGAATCGGGCCTGGAGTACTACGCCGACCATCTCGGCACGCGCTGGGTGATCCGCACGAACTGGCAGGCGCCGAATTTCCGCGTGCTCGCCGCCGACGATGCGCATGTCGGCGACAAACGCCGTTGGCGCGAAATCGTTTCGGCCGACGACGGTGTGCTGATCGAACGCGTCGCGCTGTTCGACAACTATCTCGTGCTCGGCGAACGCAGCGACGGATTGCGACGGATTCGCGTCGTGCGCCGCGACGGCAGCACATTCTACGTCGCGCCCGGCTGGGAAGACTATGCCGCGCTGCTCGGCGACAATCCCGCGCCGGACACCGACCTGCTGCGCTACGAAACCACCTCGCTCGTCGCGCCGCGCTCCGTGTGCGACCTCGACATGCGCAGCGGCAAGCAGGCGCAATGCCTGCAAACGCCGGCGCCGGGCTACGATCCGTCGCGCTATGCCGCGCGGCGCGTCTGGGCGATCGCGCGCGACGGCACGCGCGTTCCGGTTTCACTGGCGTATCGCAAAGATGTGCCGCTCGACGGCTCCGCGCCGCTGCTGCAGCTCGGCTACGGCGCCTACGGCGTATCGTCCGATCCGAAATTCGATCCCGCCCTCCCTTCGCTGCTCGACCGCGGCTTCGTCGTCGCGATCGCGCATGTGCGCGGCGGCGCGGAAATGGGCAGCCGCTGGCACGAGGACGGCAGGCTGCTCAACAAACAGCATTCGTTCGACGATTTCATCGACGTCACCCGGTTTCTCGTCGCCCAGCACTATGTCTCGGCATCGAAAGTATTCGCCAGCGGGCGCAGCGCCGGCGGGCTGCTGGTGGCCGCCGTCGCGAACATGGCGCCGCGCGAATACCGCGCCATCGCCGCGGGCGTGCCGTTCGTCGACGTGCTCACGACGATGCTCGACGCAAGCGTGCCGACGACGATCGACGAGTACGAGGAATGGGGCGATCCGCGCGAGAAGCGCTATTACGACGCCATCCTTTCGTACTCCCCCTACGACAACATCCAGGCGCAGGACTATCCCGCGCTCTACGTCACCACGAGCCTCAACGACTCGCAGGTGCAGTACTACGAACCGGCGAAATGGGTCGCGAAGCTGCGCGCGACGAAAACGGACTCGCGCCCGCTGCTGTTCAAGATCGA
>DAIMZS010000110.1:8889-10085 GCA_036733825.1 Rudaea sp. | reverse complement strand
TACCAGACCTCGCACCGATCGGCCTGAGGCCGCACCATGGCCGCATCGGCCTTGCACTGGAACGTGTCCTTGAACGCCGGCAGATTCGACAGCGGCCCGTTCACGCGGTATTTCGCGACCGGATGCGGGTCGCCCTGCACCATTTTGCGCTGCGCTTCGGGACGCGTTTCGTCGCCGCGCCATTGGCCCCAGGCGATGAAAAATTGCTGCTCCGGCGTGAAGCCGTCGAGAGTCGGCTCCGGCCCTTTGCCTTCGCGCGATTTTTTGTAGGCCAGGAACGCGATCTTGGCGCCGCCGAGGTCGGCGATCGATTCGCCGAGCACGAGCTTGCCGTTATGGTGGATGTTCGGTTCGATGAAGTAGCTGTCGAACTGCTTCACCACGCACTGCGCGCGCGCGGTGAATTTTTCCTTGTCCTGCGCCGTCCACCAGTTGCTCAACGCGCCCTTCGCATCGAACTGCGAGCCCTCGTCGTCGAAGCCGTGGGTGATCTCATGGCCGATCACCACGCCGATCGCGCCGTAGTTCACCGCGTCGGTGGCGTTCACGTCGAACGCGGGCGGCTGCAGGATGCCGGCCGGAAACACGATTTCGTTGAGGAACGGATTGTAGTAGGCGTTCGACGTCGGCGGCGTCATGCCCCAGCGCGTACGGTCGACCGGCTTGCCGATCTGGCCGCGGCCATCGTCCACGTTCCAACGCGAGGCCGCGACCACGTCATCCCAGTACGAGCCGCGCGAGATTTTCACTCCGGCGTAGTCTTTCCATTTATCCGGGTAGCCGACCTTGACGTTGAACGAGGCGAGTTTTTCCTGCGCCTTCTTCTTGGTTTCCGCGCTCATCCAGTCCAGATCGCGAATCACATCGCCCATCGCGAGCAGAATGTACTTCACCATCGCCTGCGTGCGCGCCTTGGCTTCGGGCGGGAAATATTTTTCGACATACTTTTGGCCGAGCGCCTCGCCGATCTGGTTGTCGGTCGATTCCGCGCAACGCTTCCAACGCGGCTTCATCTCCTTCGCGCCGCTGAGGAATTTGCCGTTGAACGCGAAATTTTCCTCGACGAACGGCACCGACAGCGCATCGGCCGCGGCATTGAGCACCTGCCATTGCAGGTACGTGCGCCATTGCGCGATCGGCGTCGATTTCAGTTCCGTTTCGAACTGCTGAATGAACTTCGGCTGGGTGACATTGAG
>DAIMZS010000110.1:5372-8789 GCA_036733825.1 Rudaea sp. | reverse complement strand
TTCAGATAGTAGTCGCGATCCGGCAAGCCGAGCCCGCCCGCGGTCAGATGCGCGATCATCTGCGTCGGATCGTGCAGATCCTGCGCCGCCATCAGGCCGAACGGCACGGCAATGCCGATGTCGTGCAGGTGTTCGATCGTGCGCTGCAGGTCGGCGCGCGTCTTGAGGGCGCGTATTTCGTCGAGCAGCGGCTGCACCGGCTTGGCGCCGAGCGCGTCGATGCGGCCCTCATCCATGCACGCCGCATAGAAATCGCCCGACAGTTGCTCCGCGCTGCCTTGCGGCCAGTCGGATTTCTTCGACACCTCGGTGAGGATGTCGCGCACATGTTCCTTGTTGATCTCGCCGGACTCCCAGCGCCGGCTCCAGCGGTCCATATAGTCGGGAATCGGATGCGCCGCGCGCCAGGCGCCGTTGGCGTAGTCGAAGAAATCGTTGCACGCGGCGCCGTTTTTGTTGATGTCACCGGCATCGATGCCGTGTTGCGCGTAAGCGGCACCTGAGACAGCCAGACAAGCAAGGAACAGCACGTTCGGTCGAATCAACATGGTGACGACGCCCCAGCGAGGAAGTGCGCCGATTCTATGCCTGCCGGCGCGACGGGATATGGGCCAAATGGCACGGGTAGCCGATCTGTGATCTGCGTCCGCCCTGCCTGCCCACGCGTTTCGGCAACAGCCAGCTTGCCGCGGCTATCCTGACAGCGGACGAAACTCGAGGAGATCGCCATGTCTGCGGATACGAAGACCCCGTTCGAGCATGTCAATGATGTTTTAGCGCAGCTCAAAGAGATGCGCCACTACGCAAAGAACAACGTCGAAACACTGACCGCGCAGTGGCTGCTGTTCGACGGCGAGTTGAAGAAACTCAAGCACGCTGCGCCGATCGAAACGCTGATGACGCGGCAAAGTGAACTGCACGACGCGCTGGAGGCCGAGATCGACGCGCTCGAAAAATTGGCGGTCACCCTGCAGCCGCCGCCAGAAGAAGCCTCGTCATCGACGCCGGCCTAGTTGCCAGACGTCCGCAACCGGCTCCATTTGCGCAGCAATTTGCGCGCTGGCTACACTGCTGCCTCGGCACATCATCGTGCCGTTCCGCCGCGGCGCATTTCGGGAGATCGATTTGAAAACTTTTTTCGCGGTCCTTCTTGTTGCCTGCGGTGTGATTCTGAGCACCCCGGCATTTGCCCAATCCTCCACCGCAAAAGCACCTGCGCCTTCTCCCCTGCTCGGCACATGGGCCGTCGATGTTGCGCGCCTTCCAATCCCGGCCGAGGCGCGGCCGAAGAGCGTCACGATCGCATTCAGCGACGCGGGTGGCGAGAAGTGGACGGTCGACGTGAATATCATCGATGCTGGCGGTTCGAAAATCCACGCCTACGGGACGTACTCCCTCGACGGCACCGCCGCGCCCGGCCAGGGCAGCACGATCGAAGCCGACACCGGCGCCATCCGATTGCCGGCGCCGAACGTTTTGATTCTCGCGCTTGGTAAAAATGAAATGCCGGCGTCGACGCGCATCTACACCGTCGCTGCGGACGGCAAGAACATGATCGAAACCGCGGTGAATTTCGACAAAGTTCCGAAGATGCGGACCAATTACTTCAGCCGCGTCAAATAGCCGGGCGGCTCATTGGCGCGTCGTCAGCCGAAGGGCGTGCAGACAATCTCGTTCGCCGTCACCTTCACGAACTTGATCTTCTTGTCGTCGATCAGCCAGGCGCTTTTGACCGCTCTCGGCCATTTCTTCTCGTCCCTTTCGACAAACGCCACCCCGGTTCCCGGGAGCTTCGAGCCGTCGGCTGCACAGGAAGCGATTTGCGCATGCGGGCCGCCAGGAGGAATCTCCGAAGCCAGGACATCCTTCACCACGTCCTGACGTTCGAGGAGCAGATACTCCCGGCCGCAGATCTCCCACGAAATGAGCGTCCAGGGATCGCCTTCCGCCTCCATTCCGAACGCGCCGATATCTTTGAGGCGAATGCTTTTGTATCGCTCTTCGATGCTCGCGGCGCGTTCGTTCGGCATGTGCCGCCCGACCAACGCCGAGGAAATATTCGACTGGCAGGTGATTCCATCGAAAGATTTCTCGGCGCCGGCCGCATGCGTCGACAGCGAAGCCATTGCGAGCAGAAAAACGACGACACGCATACGACTCTCCCATGAAATCAGGGCGGCAGTACCGAATTGCGCAGCCCCTGTACCGATAGATTTCATATTAACGCAATCCTACGGCAGCGGTACCGCACAAAACTCGAGAAAAGGGATGCCGTCCATCCCTTTTCTCTTTCTCGTCAATCCGCTCAGTACGCCGATCCGCCCGCCTGAGTGGAACTCAGCACGCCGGCCACAGCAGACACCTGGTACGCCGTTCCGCCGGTCGCCGCCCACGTAGCGAGATTGAAACCGTCGCCCGCGGCAAGACGCGCGACGCCGATGTCGCGATAGGTCAGCGGCTGCTTGGCCGCGCAGACCTGCGGCAGTCCCGGCGCTTGCAGGAAATAGACATGCCCTGTGCCGACCACGCTTGCGCTGCCGGTCGCCGGCACCAGCAGAGCCGTCGCTTCGTCGACGGCGATACCGCGTGGCGCGCTGCTCCAGCCGTTGGCCGCGACGCGGCAGAGGAAGGCGAGATCGCGGCCCATGCGGTCGCGCACACCGAAATGAGCGTCGCCGAGGATGCCTTGCAGCGCGGGCACGACGGCGAAATCGCGGTCGAAGGTCATGTAGCGGTTGAACGGATCGGCCAGCGCCTGCGTGCTCGTCACGCCTTGGCTGGCCTGCGCGGTGTAGACGAACTGGGTGAGCACGTTGAGTCCCGCGCTGGTGCCGCCCACCGGCACGCCCTGGGCAATGCGCGCATTGAGCGTGGATTGCACGGAGGTGCCTTTCCAGAAATTGATGTAATCGGATTGATCGCCGCCGGCGATCCAGATCACTTCGGCCTGATTGATGATCGCCGCGACCGCCGGCAGGTTGGCCGACGCGGCGTCGGGAATGATCAGCGTGGCGACGGAATTCGTGTTCGGACAAAGCGCCTGCACGTACGGGTTGTACGCGTCGGTGCCGGTAGCGCGGATGATGAGGAAATCGCCGTTGCCGCCGAGAGTGCACAGCCACTGGAACGCCTGATCGACATCCGTCCCCCCGCCCATCAGCACCACGCCGCGCGTGGTGGCGGGCGCCACGTCGGCGGCGTTGCCGACGCGCGTATAAGTGTAGGACGGCGCCTTGCCGGCCAGCGCGGGCGAGGACAGAACGAACGCGGACAAAAACATCAGCAGAGTACGCAGCATGCAGCACCTCATGGTCGGATGTCGGTCGTGCCGGAATGCGCTTGTGACGCAGGGCGGCACAAGCAGCATGGCGGCTGGAAAGGGCCGGCATTTCGCCGCCCACGACCCTAGACGTGCAA
>DAIMZS010000110.1:0-5272 GCA_036733825.1 Rudaea sp. | reverse complement strand
GTGGTGCCGACCACGAGACCGATGCGGCGGAACGTGGCGATGCGCTCGCCCTGCGCGAACGACGACGGCGTGTCGAAATTGCCGGCGGGTGTCCGCTGCAGGTAAACCGAAAATTCGCCGACCGGATCGAGACCGATCGCAAGTGCATCGTTGTTGACGCCGCCATGCACAGGCACGAACGGCTTTGCCGCAAACGTGAGGTGCGCGCTCGTCTCGCTGATCTTGCCCTGGAACAACGGTTCAGCGATTCCGGCGACGTGCAGGAAATAGCCGTAGTCGGCCACCGCTGTGCTGTTGTCCGGTGCGTAGAAGCGGCCGGTGACGTACCAAACGACTTCGCTGATTGCAGCTGCAGGCATGCCGTGCTCCGAGGCAGCCGCGCACTTCGGCTTGCGCGGCACGAGTTGAGTCGAACGTAAAACCCGGTGTCTGGACCGGGAGAGCCGACTCTATCAGGCCGCGGGTATTGCTGCTTTTTTTCCGAACGAGTCCGCCACGGCCCAGGCAGCGCCGACGAGGGCGACATTGACCGCGTTCTCGTTCCAGAACCAGTGGTTCGAAGGATCGCCGATCAACATCGGCAAGTGCACCAGCGGCGTGAATGCGGCGAACATCACGGTGAGCAGGATTGCGGCTAGGCGAGCCTGCACGTTGGCAAGAATCGCAACGCCGGCGGCGATGTGGCACAACCCGGTCGCGTAGCCCCAGAACTCTTGCGACGGCGGCAGCCACTTTGGAACCAGCGGAGCGGTCAGGTCCATGTAGACAAAATGCGCCACGCCGAAGATCAGGCAGCAAGCTCCGAATGCGATCTGCCCCCACCGCGTGAGGCGCGACGCCAAGCCGGTATCGATGCCGGCGCTGGCGGCATAGACGAGCAGTCCGCCCGCGGCAATGGCGAGTTGAATGGCCAGAGTCTCGTAGGGCCCGAACTGATCGTAGTGGACAATCAGGATGCGGCCGTTCATCACGAGGACGACGACGAACGCAAAGTAGGCAGTGAGCGCTGCGGCTGCCGAAGCTGTGGTCCGCCGCCACTCGATGGCCGCGCCCGAGACCAACATGAAAACCGCGGCCGCGTACGCCAGCGCGGTGCGTGCGGGAAAGTCCTTCGGCACCGGCTGCCCCGGATGGAAGTCCCCGAAAGCGAAACTGACCGCGCCCAAGGCGATGATCCCCAGTCCGTAGACGCGCCAGCCGAAGGCGGCAGTCGTCCTTTCCGCAGCCAAACTTTTCGACTCGACTCGACGGCTCATCCGTTGCTCCCAAGAACGCGATGCCCGCGAGGCGCGGGCCGGAATGCGTGCGGCACGGATCGATGCCGCGAACCGATGCTAGCCAGCGCCTGCGCGGCAAGCGTTGCCTCCCCTGCGCGCTTGAAAGATGGTCACTCCGACTTCGTCACTGCCCCGTCTTCGTGCTTGACCGCCTCGGTACGGCTTTTTGAAAACGGAATCAACGAGCGCCACCATTCACGCGAATCGAGCTCCACGGCACGGCGTCCGAAACCGGTTTCGTAGCGCGCGAGATTGAGTCCGGCCAGGTAAGCGATGTACGCGACGACGAACCAAACCACCGGGCTGTGCCCCCGCTCCGGCCACCAGGCGAACCAGGTCGCCGCATCGACCAGCGTCGTCACCTGGCCGCTGATCTTCTGAGCGATGAAATGGCCGATGCCGTTGCGGAAGGTCTCCAGCACGACCGACGGATGCAGAACGACGCCGACGAAGCCGCTCACTTCGATATAGATCAGCGTCCACGCCGCGGCCACGCCGTAAAAACCGCCGCCGAATTTCATCCATTTGGCCTGCATCAGGCTGTCCGGGATTTCCTCGGATTCCTTCTGCGCTTTGCGGAGCGTCTTGAGGCTGGCGCCTATCGACCGGTGATCCGCATTGCGCGCGAGATCGCCGCGGCTATACAGCCGATAAAACAGCAGCCAGCTCAACGCCGCCACGGGCAAGCCGAGCTCGAAGACGGCATGCAGAAGCTCGGACAACATCGGCGACATGCGGGTCCTTTGAAATGCAGCGGCGGATGAGTGTACCCCGACTCGTCTTTTCAAACGTGCGAACGCCGCACGCGCGAGCGTGGGTTCAAATCGCCGCGGTGACGACGATCTCGACCTTCCACTCCAGCTTCGCGAGCTTGGCTTCCACCGTCGCGCGCGCGGGCGCGTTGCCGGGCACAGCCCACGCATCCCAGGCGCGATTCATGCCGGCGAAATCGGCGATGTCGGCGAGAAAAATCTGCGCACGCAGAATGCGCGTCTTGTCGCTGCCCGCCTGCGCGAGCAAGGCGTCGATCGCGGCCAGTACCTCGCGCGTCTGCCCTTCGATGTCGAGATTCGTATCCTCCGGCACCTGGCCGGCCAGATAGACGATGCCGTTGTGAATGCTGGCCTCGGACATGCGCGGGCCGGGGTCGATGCGTTGGATCATGAGGCTCCAAAATGTGTTACAAAAATAAAGAGCGCCAAAATGCGGTCAGGTTCATTTTTTCAAGCCGCCAAGCGATCGATATTCTCGATGTCTCGCCCGATGGTGCGTTTTGCCTCTTCCAGATCATAGTCGGTCTGCAGCCCGAGCCAAAACCGTTCGCTGTTGCCAAAAACGCGTGCCAAACGCACCGCGGTATCCGCACTGATGCCGCGCTTGCCGAGCACGATCTCGTTGATGCGGCGCGGCGGCACGCCGGCCGCACGGGCGAGCGCATTCTGGCTGATCTCCATCGGAAGAAGGAATTCCTCCAGGAGCACTTCGCCGGGATGAATGTTGGGCAAGGTTTTCATGTCAGTGATAATCCACAATTTCGACACCATGCGCATCGCCGTTGTGCCAGCGAAAGCAGATTCGCCACTGGTCGTTGATGCGTATGCTGTGCTGGCCTTTGCGATTGCCTTTGAGCGCCTCCAAGCGATTCGCAGGTGGAATCCTCAGGTCATCGAGATTTAATGCGTTGTTGAGCATACGCAGTTTGCGGCGGGCGGCGTTCTGAATATCGCCGGGCAAGCGCCGCGAGGGCGCGCCCTCCCAGATCTTTTCCGCTTCCTTGTCGGCGAAATCTCGAATCACGAATCGACTATAACGGATTGCGTTATATAACGCAATCCGTTATGAAGAAGCCCATGGTCTTGACACCGATTTTTGGCCCCGGTTTCGTCGGAGCGAAATTCCCGCACAATGGCCGCACGCGACCTGTGATAGGATTTTTCCGCCACACGTTTTCATGCCCGCGGGGCGTGGATCGCGCGACGACTCTGTTGATCCGACAGGAGAACCGTCATGACCAAGCGAAGCACCATCGGCGTCTGGATTTTTTCGGCGATTGTGGCCGCGTTATGCCTGCTCCCGGCGGTGGCCGGTGCGCAGAAACAGCCCGGCGTGGTCACCGGCGCGCCGCTTAAAGGCGTGGATGTCAAACTCGGACGAAACCCCGGCGGAGGCCAAGCCGCCCGGGCGACGACGGATGGCGAGGGACGATTCAACCTGGGTGTGGTCGCGGCCGGCTCATACGTATTGGAGCTTGAAAAGCCCAAGAGCGGGAGCGATTCCGCCGCCGTCGAATCCGTGACCGTCAGCTTGCAGGGCGCGGCCGGCGGAGCGGTGAACGTCGGCTGGAACTTCGCCACTGGCAAGCCGTTCGATGCGGCAGGGCAATCCACGGCGAAAGCCCACGTTGCGGACAAGATAATCGTCGAATCCGACGGCCGTCATCCGCTGACCGGCGTCTGCGCAACAATCATCAAGTCGAAGTCGAACATCAGCAACAATTGAAGTTCGCGCGGCGGAGCGAGCGCGCCATCGTCGCGGGTGGCGCGTAGCCCATCCATGACTCTTGCCACGGGCAAGTCGACAAAATTTTCTTCACGCTGGCGGCTCGGGCTTTTCCAGGCGCACGAATCCACCTTTTGCCTGAGAAATGCAGTTGACGATTGCATCCTCGTCTCATCGGTCACGCCGGAGTGCAAACATGACGCAACTCTCTCGCCGCCGCTTTCTCGTCAGCGCCGCAGCGCTCGGCGCCGTCGCCGTCTGGAGCCGCGCGATCGCCGCGCCCTCGCGCACGAAATGGCGCGAGCATCGCGAGTCGTTTCGCGAAGGCATCGCCTCCGGCGATCCGACCTTCGACAGCGTGATGCTGTGGACGCGCTACACGACGAACGCCACCCGGCCCGTCTCGCTCGAACTCGAAGTGGCCGAGGATGCCGAGTTCCACCACGTCGTCGCGGTCAAGAAAACCACCGTCGCGGCCGACGCGGACTGGACCTGCCGCGTGCTCGTCGGCGGCCTTAAACCTGCCCGCGAGTACTGGTACCGCTTCACCGATGCCGAAGGCAATGGCAGCCGCATCGGCCGCACGCTGACGGCGCCGGCCAATGACGACACGCGTCCGGTGCGCTTCGCATTCGTCTCGTGCCAGAACGCGAATCTCGGCCCGCAAACCGCCTATCGGCGCATGATCTACGACGACAAGCACGCGGCGAGCGACGAGCGCCTGGGTTTCGTCCTGCATCTCGGCGACTTCATCTACGAGCTCGTCTGGTATCCGGAAGACCGGCCGCAGGGCTACTACGATCGCCGCATCCGTGATCTCGTGCGTTATCCGCATGGCGAGAAGCACGGCGATTTCCATATTCCGACGACGGTCGACGACTATCGCGCGGTCTACCGCGCCTATCTCGCCGACCCCGATCTGCAGGATGCGCGCGCGTATTTCCCGTTCGTGTCGATGTGGGACAACCACGAGTTCAGCTGGCTCGGCTGGCAGAGTCTGCAGATTTTCGAGGGCAAGACGCTGCCGCGGCAGACGCGCAAAGTCGCCGCGATGCAGGCGTGGTTCGAATACCAGCCCGCGCGCGTGAAGAAGCCGAATCCCTCGCTCGAACGTTTCGATGCGCCGCACGTCGTCGATGCGCCAATCGATCATTTCGACGACAACGGCATGGGCCAGGAACCGAACAATCTTGCCGCGCTCGCGAGCCTCACCGGCTATCGCGCGCTGCGCTGGGGCCGTCACGTCGATCTCATCGTCACCGACCAGCGCAGCTATCGTTCGGAAGATCCGACCGGTGACGATCGTGCGGACGTTTTTTCGAGCAAGGATTTTCCGAATTTCTTCCCGCAGGAAGTGCAGGAAACTCTCGACGCCGGCCGCACAGCGAAGGGCGGCAAGCCGCCGGCGACGATCCGCTTCGGCGACAAGGAGATTGCGAACTTCCGCAAAGACAAACCCGCGCAAACGATCCTCGGCGCCGCGCAGAAAAAATGGT
>DAIMZS010000109.1:8616-10106 GCA_036733825.1 Rudaea sp. | reverse complement strand
TCGAGCGAGGCGAGATCGCCCTTGGTCTCCAGCCATTCCTTGCGGTCGGACGCGCGCTTCTTCGACAGCAGCATGTCCATGATCTTCGCCGTGCCGTCGTCACCTTCGATCTCGCTGCCGTCGACGGCAAGGCCGATGGTGAGCTGGACGAGGCGGCGCGTGTCGGGGTCGATCGTCGACTCGCGCAGCTGCGCCGGGTTCATTTCGCCGAGGCCTTTGAAGCGGGTGACATTGACCGCGCCTTTGATCTTTTCGCGCTGGATTTTTTCCAGCATCGCATCGCGCTCGGCTTCGTCGAGGCAATAGAAGACTTGCTTGCCGACGTCGACGCGGAACAGCGGCGGCATCGCGACGAAGACGTGGCCTTGTTTCACGAGCGCGGGGAAGTGGCGTACGAACAGCGCGGACAAGAGCGTGGCGATGTGCAGACCGTCGGAATCCGCATCGGCGAGGATGACGACCTTGCCGTAGCGCAGCCCGGAAATATCATCCTTGCCCGGATCGCAGCCGATGGCGATGGCGAGGTTGTGCACTTCTTCGGAGGCGAGCACCTGGCCGGATTCGACTTCCCAGGTGTTGAGGATTTTTCCGCGCAGCGGCAGGATCGCCTGGAAATCCTTGTCGCGCGCCTGCTTGGCGCTGCCGCCGGCGGAGTCGCCTTCGACGAGGAACAGTTCGGTGCGCGACAGATCGCTCGAGGCGCAGTCGGCGAGCTTGCCGGGCAGCGCCGGGCCCTGCGTGATCTTCTTGCGCACGATCTGCTTTTCGGCCTTGAGGCGCAGGGTTGCGCGCTCGATCGCGAGCTGCGCGATCTTTTCGCCGATATCCGTGTGCTGATTCAGGTACAGCGAGAAGCTGTCGTGCGCGGCGTTTTCGACATAGCCCGCGGCGTCGCGCGAGGACAGGCGTTCTTTGGTCTGGCCGGAGAACTGCGGTTCGTCGATCTTCAGCGAGAGGACGAACGAGAGGCGGTCCCACACGTCCTCGGGCGCAAGCTTGACGCCGCGCGGCAGGAGATTGCGGATGTCGCAGAATTCGCGCAGCGCGTCGGTGAGGCCGGTGCGCAGGCCGTTGACGTGCGTCCCGCCCTGCGCGGTCGGGATCAGGTTGACGTAGCTTTCCTGAGTGAGTTCGCCTTCGGGCAGCCAGGCGAGGGCGAAATCGACTTCGTGATTGTCGCGCTTGAGCGAAACCTGGTAGAGATCGGGCGGCAGATACGCGCCGTCGGCCAACATCGATTTCAGGTAGTCGGTGAGGCCGTCGACGTAATGCCACTCGTCCTTCTCGCCGCTGGCCTCGTCGGTGAGGCGCACGGTCAGGCCGGCGCAGAGCACCGCCTTCGCGCGCAGCACGTGCTTGAGCTTGGGCAGGCTGATTTTCGCCGAATCGAAATACTTCGGATCGGGCCAGAAGCGCACGGTCGTGCCGGTCTGCTTCTTCGGCACCGTGCCGACGACGGAGAGATTGCTCGCGCGTTCGCCGTTCTTGAA
>DAIMZS010000109.1:7043-8516 GCA_036733825.1 Rudaea sp. | reverse complement strand
TTGACCGCTTCGTCGACCGAGTTGTCGATGACTTCCTGGGCCAGATGGTTCGGGCGCGAGGTGTCGGTGTACATGCCCGGCCGGCGCTTGACCGGATCCAGGCCGGAAAGGACTTCAATGTCCGCGGCGTTGTATCTGCTGCTCATGCAATAAGTCGAATTTCTCGTGGAGGCGAGCCGGCGCGGGCCGGCGGGTTCGCCGCGCCGGGGCGCGGGTGCATCGATGAAGCGGCGAAGTGTGGCGGTTGTCTCCGGGCCGATCAAGTCGGGGCGAAGCTCGGCGACGCATGCTGCTGTTCACAAAGTTTTACATAAATTTCAGCAAAGTTTCACGATTCGCCGGTCAACCCGGGGCTATTATCGCCGTTGACGTATTGCAAGTCGTTGCCGCGCGTCGTCGACGGGGGAATCCGGCCATCGTACCCGAGGGCCGGATAGGGGTCGGCGCGGTATCGCCGCCCTTTCTTTGCCCCGAGCGCCGAACGATGGACCACGCCACGATGCGCAAACTGTCTCCGTCCGATCCGAAGATCATCTTCGTTCTCGGCATGCACCGGTCCGGCACTTCCGTGCTGGCGCACACGATCAATTTGATGGGCGCATTCGTCGGCGATGACAGCGAGCTGCTTCCGGCCCATCCCGACGTCAATCCCACCGGTTACTGGGAACGCGCCGACATCGTGGCGGAGCACGATCGTTTTCTAGCGAGCAACGGTTTCGCCTGGGCGACCGTGGCCAATTTTGCGCTCGAGCGCATCAACGAGGATTGGCGCCGCAATCTCGCGGCCGAATTGCAGGGGATCGTCCGCCGCATCGCGCATCCGCAGTCCTCGCTCGTGATCAAGGATCCGCGGCTATGCCTGATGCTGCCGGTGTGGCACGAGTTCGCCGCCGCGCCGGCGCATGTCGTGATGGTGCGCGATCCGCGCAAGATCGCCGCCTCGCTGATGGCGGCTTTCCCCAATTCGTTCACCACGGATTTTCTGATGGCGCTGTGGCAGAAATACATGCAGAGCGCGTTGGCCGCTCTGGCCGGCGAGCGCGTTCTGTTCGTTTCGTATGCGCGCATGCTGGAGGATTGCGAAGCGGAATATCGCCGTCTGTGGTCCGGCTTGAACGAACTCGGCGTGGCCGGGCTGTCGGATTTCGATGCCGCCAAACTGAGCGGCACCCTCGACGGCCGGCTCGACCGCAGCGAGCCCAGCCCGCATGCGCGATTGGACGACGATCAGCAGCGGCTGTTCCACTGGCTCGAGCAGCGCTGCGAAGCCGGCGGGCCGGTCGTCGTCGCGGACGTCCCCGAAATACCGTTGCCCGATTCGATTCTGCTCGAGCTCGAAAACGTGCGTCTGACCTGCATGCGCAACGGTTGGGTCATGGCCGCGAACCAGGGCGGAGCGCCGCCGCCGGCTCGTTTGCGCATCGCGCAAACCGCTTGACCGGTTCAGCGCCGCAAGCCGCTGCCGGGCGCGAA
>DAIMZS010000109.1:0-6943 GCA_036733825.1 Rudaea sp. | reverse complement strand
CAATTTCTCGTCGTCCGCGTGTTCGAGGCGGTGTCGCCGCTCGGGATCGGCAAGCAGTTCGGCGATCGGCGCGGCCATGGCGTCGATGTCCTCGGCGGTCACCAGCGCCTGCAGGCTGTCGCGCATGAAACCGCGTGCGCCCGCCGCCGTGCTGACGCAGACGCGGCGCGCAAGCAACGATTCGATCAGCTTGATCGACGAACCGCGGATGTCCCATTGCGGGTTGATGCTCAGCGTGCACTCGGTCAGATAGGGTGTGGGATCGACGAACGCAGAAACGAGATCGACGCCGTCCTGGTTCAGGCGAGGGTCGGCGTCGGCGACGGCTTTCGATTCGACGCCGCCGAGAATGGTCAGCCGCAGGTCGGGGAATTGCTGTTTCAGCCGCGGCCATGCGCCGTCGAGAAACGCGAGAATGCCTTCGCGGTTCTGCGCGTAGCGGAACGGGCCCATGAACAGCAGCCGCGGCGGCGTCTGCGGCGAGGGAACGGCGCCGCGGCGGCGATCGATCGCGCCGTTGCCGATCAGATGCGCGTTCGCGTTCGGCAGCAGCGCGATGTCTTCGTTCGAGCAAGCGCTGACGGCATCGTAACGCTGCAGTGCGGTGATCTGCGCAGCATCGCCCGCGCTGCCGTCGCCGCACAGATAGACATCGTGCAGGGCCAGCAGCCGGCGCGCACGCCCGTTGAGTTGATCGGCGAGCAGGGCGAGCTCCATGAATTCGACTTGGACGATGTCCGGATCGTACAGCGCGATCAGGCGGTCGAGTTCGCTGCGCAATCCGGGCCAGGCATGGCGCTGCATGCGTTCGGCGAGGGTCATCGGCGCGTCGGTGGGGCGGTCGCCGCGGCCTTCGATCAGATGCGTCGCGCGCACGTGCGCGAGCCACGGTTCGGAGGCGAGGGAGTAGAGCGAGCGCTCGTCACTCAGCAGAATGAATTCGATGCCGTCCGCGAGGCGGATGACGAGTTCGGCGATGCGCCGCGCGCCGCCGTGCGCGGGAGGAAACAGCGCGAACGGCGTCACCAGCAATACGCGCGGACGCCCGCGCGCCTGCGGCTGCGGGCTGTAATAGCTGTGCCGGGTTATCGTGTCGTAGCGAAATCCCAACGCGCGCGTGCGCTGCGCGCGCAGGCGCAGGCGCAACGTGCGCCAGGCGCGCGCGACGCCAGCGAATTCGCGCCAGTGCTCGGGCGCACGCGCGGCGATGCGGCGGATATGCTCGATCGGCGCGACCGCAGTCCAGGCGTGGCGCATGTCGAACCATTGCGCGTTGCGCGCGATCACGCGTTCGATTTCTTCCTGCGAGTAGAAGCGGTTCACCGTGCCGCGATGGCCGTGCCAGGCGCGCGAGGTCGGACAGAACAGCACTTCCCAGCCTTCGTTCCAGGCGCGCACGCCGAAATCGACGTCTTCCCAATAGAACGGATGGTATTCGTGCGCGTCGGCAACGTAGCGGCGCAAGAGGTCCGTCCGGCATAGCGAGGAGCCGCCGCCCGGATAGAGATTGCCGCGCGCGAGCGTTCCCGGCTCGGGCGTGCGTTCGTACACAATCGGCTGGTCGGGGTGCGGGAGGAAATCCGACCAGCCGGTTTCCTCACGCCGCCGGCTCGCGTCCTCGAAAAAGATCTGCGAGGTGATCGCGAACACCTGTGGCTGGCGATAGCGCAGCACTTCGGCGAGCGCGTCGGGCGCCAGGCGCATGTCGCTGTTGAGCAGGTAGGTCCATGCGTACCGGGCCTTGGCGAGTCCGGAGGCGAGGGCGCCGTCGTAGCCGAGAGCTTGGGCATGAAATTCCCACGCAAAGTCCGCATGACGACGGCGCAGTTCGGTGTAGGCCGCCGGGTTGGCGCCGTTGACGACGATGATGACCTGCACCGGTTCGTCGACTTTCGCGCAGGCGGCGGCGAGCGCATCGAGGGTCACGGCCAGCGTGCTCGGCGTGCCGCGTTCGGGCACGATCACGCTCAGGCCCGGCGCGGTTGTGTGCGCGCGTCGCGGCCGCGGCCAGCGGCGCGGCAGTTTTTTCGCAAGCGCGTCGGCCGCGAGCATGGCGGCGTACAGCGGCAGGAAGCGCAGCAGAAACAGCAGGCGCGTCAGCAGCGAAATGCGGCGGAGAGAATCGCTCATCGACCGCTCAGACGAGGGCCGCGGCACTCGGGCGCGAGGTGCCGACGGGATCGGCGTACCAGCGCAATGCCTGTTCGGCGAACATCGTGCCCCACACGTTCGCCTGCGCGGCGGTGTCGGCGTTGAATGGCAGAAAGCCGCACGGGTCGATGCGCGCGAGCAGCGCCGAAGCGAGCCGATCGAGTTCGTCTTGCGCGGGTGCCCCGTTCGCGCCGAGTTCGCGCAGCAGCAGGCCGAGGCGCAGCGCCTGCGCGAGAATGTCGTTGCGCGTTTTGCCGTGGGGTTCGCTCGCCGTCTCCGGCAGCGAACCGTCGTCGCGCATGCCGGCGAGGCAACGACGCAGCAGCCGGGCGACGGCATCGGCGCGATCGGGACGCGAGAGGAGCAGGCCTTCGGCGAAATACAGCGTCGGATGCAGCATGCCGAGTTCCAAGTCCGCGGCTTGTGCTGCCCAGCGCTGGTTTTCGGCTTCGCAGGCGGCCGCGAGCGCGTCGGGAAGCGGTGTGTGGCGTGCGCTCCACGCGACGCGCGAAGCGGCCTTGACCAGGAACGGACCGCCGAGCGTCGACCAGCGCGGCGGCAGTGCGCGTGTGCCGCGCGTCTGCACGATCGCACGCAGCGCGTCACCGACGACGAATTGCCCGAGATGCTCGTGCAGCGCGCGGCGCAGCGTGTCGGCCGGCGCGCCGAGTCCGGCTTCCACCACGGCGTCGATGCCGCGTACGAGCATGGCAAGATCGAAGAAGAACATCGCATTGTTGCGCCAATCCGGTTCGACGGCGGCGAGGTGGACGCGCGTTTGCGGCGCCAGACCCGGCGCGGCGAAATGACGGGCTGCCCAGTCGAGCGCGCGCTGCGTGCACTCGCGCACGAGCGCGGCGGCTTCCACGCCGGCGAGGTCGGCGAGCCAGCTCAGGTAATAGCCGGTGATTTCGGCGTAGACGTAGAGCGGGCGCCCGTCGGCGCCGATCGTGCCGGCGACGCCGCCGACATGTTCGCCCGCGCGCAGCTGCGCCGGGCCATGCAGCAGCCAGGAGCGCAGCGAACCTGCCGCTTCACACGCGGCGTAGGGGAGAGAAAAAGTATCGTCGATGCGAACTGGCGCGGCGAGGGAATGAGGGCTCATGTCACGTCATCAGGGGAAGGAGGTCGAGCGTTTCGCGCGCGACGGGTTTTTCGTGGAAGGCGAGGAGGTGGCGCGCGATGCGCATCCCCGCGCGGCCGTCGCCGTAAGGCGCATCGGTGTCGAACGGCAGTCTGGGCGGCCGCGGCGCGTCGAGCAGACGCGAGGCGGCGCCGACGATGCTCGGCGCGTCGACGGCGACGAGATTGGCGCCGAGCGCCAGGCTTTCCGGGCGTTCGGTGTTGGCACGCGCGACGAGGATCGGCGTGCCGAGGTAGGGCGCCTCTTCCTGGATGCCTCCCGAGTCGGTGATCGCCAGCGTGGCGCGTGCGAGCACGGCGATGAACGGACGGAAGTCCAGCGGCGCGGTGAGGACGATGCGCGGATGCGCGGACAAGTGCCGGCGAATGCGCGCGCCGACCGCCGGATTTGGATGCACCGGGCAGAGCACGCCCACATCGGCGTGTTTGGCGAGCAGATCGAGCACCGCCGTGCAGACGATGTCGAGACCACGTCCGTAATTTTCGCGCCGATGCAGCGTCAGCACGATCAAGTGCCGCGTCGCGGGCAGCGGCGGGAGTTCGGATTCGCCGCAGGGATGCTCGACGGAGTGGCGCAGCAGATCGATCGATGTTTGGCCGACGCGATGGATGCGCTCGCCGGCGACGCCTTCGATGAGCAGGTTGCGTTCCGCGGATGCGGTCGGTGCGAAATGCAGATCTGCGAGGCGCGCGATGCGGCGGCGGAAATATTCCTCGGGAAAGGGGCGCAGCGGATGCTCGGTGCGCAGCCCCGCTTCGACATGGGCGAGCGGAAGATCCAGATCGCGGGCGGCGAGCGCGGTCGCGTATGCGGTGCTCGTGTCGCCCTGGGCGACGAGCAGCGTGGCGCCGGCGCCGCCGACGCGGTCGCGGATCGCGCGGCGCAGCCGCTGCAGCGTGGCGGAAAGCGAACCGCTTTCGCATTGCGCCGCGGTGATGTCGGCGGCGAGGCCGAGTTGAGCGAGGCTGCGCTCGACCATCTCGCGATGCTGACCGCTGTTGACCAGCAGGTACGTGCCGCTTCCGTGCTCACGCAAGGCGGTCGCTACGCTGGCCAATTTCAAGCATTCCGGCCGGGTACCGACAACCAGTGCGACTCGCATCCGGCGAATCGAATCCAGAATTCCCAAAACGCCCCCTGCAGGCATTGGATACATTTATTTACATATTATTACACTTAATTGTGACAAAAAGTGTATGCCGCGCGGTGGGTTAGATGATTTTTTTGTCCACGGCCCACGGCGTGCACTCGGAGCGCGGCTCGCGGGGACAGGCGAAGCGGAGTAAACTATCGCTTTACCAGCACCGGAAAACTGCTGCGTCATGACTCCCCTGATTTTCGTTACCGGCGGCGTAGTGTCCTCGCTAGGCAAGGGCATTGCGTCGGCCTCGCTCGCGGCCATTCTCGAAGCGCGCGGTCTGCGCGTGACGATGATGAAGCTCGATCCTTATATCAATGTCGATCCGGGCACGATGAGCCCGTTCCAGCACGGCGAAGTCTACGTCACCGACGACGGCGCCGAAACCGACTTGGACCTGGGCCATTACGAGCGCTTCGTGCGCACGCGCCTGACCGGCAAGAATTCGATCACCACGGGCAAAATCTACGAGAGCGTGATCCGCAAGGAGCGCCGCGGCGATTATCTCGGCGCGACCGTGCAGGTCATTCCGCACATCACGGACGAAATCAAGCATTCGATCTTCGAGGCTACGCGCGGGTTTGACGTCGCCCTCGTCGAGATCGGCGGCACGGTCGGCGACATCGAATCGCAGCCGTTTCTGGAAGCGATCCGCCAGATCCGCATCGAACACGGCGCGGACAAGGTGATGTTCATGCACCTCACCTTGGTGCCGTACATCAAGGCCGCCGGCGAAATCAAAACCAAGCCGACCCAGCATTCGGTCAAGGAACTGCGCGCGCTCGGCATCCAGCCCGACGTGCTGCTCTGCCGTAGCGAGACGCCGTTGCCCGACAGCGAGCGCCGCAAGATCGCGCTGTTCACCAACGTGCCGGAAAAAGCCGTGATCAGCGCGGTCGATGTCGGCACGATCTACGCGATTCCGCACTGGCTGCACAAGCAGGGACTCGACGAGCTCGCCGTCGCCCATCTCAAGCTCGACGCGAAGCCGGTGAACCTGGCCGAATGGGACAAGGTGGTCGAGGAAGTCGAGCATCCCAAGCACGAAGTCGACATCGCGATCATCGGCAAGTACGTCGAACACAAGGACGCGTACAAATCGCTCAGCGAGGCGCTGCGCCACGGCGGCCTCAAGCAGTCGACGCAGGTCAATCTGCGCTGGGTCGAATCCGAAGAGATCGAGGCGCACGGCGCGGAGATGCTGCGCAACGTCGACGGTATCCTCGTGCCGGGCGGCTTCGGCAAGCGCGGCTTCGAGGGCAAGATTCTCGCCGCGCAGTTCGCGCGCGAAAACAAGATTCCGTATTTCGGCATCTGCTACGGCATGCACGCGGCCGTCGTCGACTTCGCGCGTCACATTGCGAATCTGCCCGGTGCGAATTCGAGCGAGAACGACCGCCTCGCGGCCGATCCGGTGATCGCGCTGATCACTGAATGGACGCGCGCGAGCGGCGAGATCGAGCACCGCAGCGAAGATTCCGACCTCGGCGGCACGATGCGCCTCGGCGCGCAGGAAGCCAAGCTCCGGCCCGGCACGCTCGCGCGCGAGATGTACGGCCAGGACGTGATCCGCGAGCGTCATCGTCATCGCTACGAGTTCAACAACAATTATCGGCAGAAGTTTGCCGATCTCGGCCTCGTCATCTCGGGCGTGTCGATGGACGAGGAACTGGTCGAGATGATCGAATTCCCGCCACAGAAGCATCCGTGGTTCGTCGCCGGCCAGTTCCACCCCGAATTCACTTCGACGCCGCGCGACGGGCATCCGTTGTTCTACGGTTTCATCCGCGCGGCGCGTGAGCAGAAGGCCGTGCGCGAGGCGCCGAAGTTGGCCGGGGCGGCGGCGTGATGAAACTCTGCGGATTCGAAGTCGGCGCCGACAAGCCCCTGTTCCTGATCGCCGGCCCCTGCGTCGTCGAATCGCAGCAATTGCAGATCGACACGGCCGGCAAGCTGAAGGAAATCACGAACAAGCTCGACGTTCCCTTTATTTTCAAGTCGAGCTTCGACAAGGCCAACCGCACCTCGAGCTCAAGCTTCCGCGGGCCGGGCATGGAAGAAGGCCTGCGCATCCTCGCCGAGGTCAAGCAACAGATCGGCGTGCCGGTGTTGACCGACGTGCACGAATACACGCCGATGCACGAAGTCGCCGCCGTCGTCGACGTGCTGCAGACGCCGGCGTTCCTCTGTCGGCAGACCGATTTCATCCAGAACGTCGCGCGCGCCGGCCGGCCGGTCAATATCAAGAAAGGCCAGTTCCTCGCGCCGTGGGATATGAAACACGTGGTCGAGAAAGCGAAGGCGACCGGCAACGAAGACATTCTCGTCTGCGAACGCGGCGCGAGCTTCGGCTACAACAACCTCGTCTCCGACCCGCGCAGCCTCGCGGTGATGCGCGAAACCGGCTGCCCGGTCGTGTTCGACGCGACCCATTCGGTGCAACTGCCCGGCGGCCTCGGCGGCAAGTCGGGCGGACAGCGCGAGTTCGTGCCGGTGCTGGCGCGCGCGGC
>DAIMZS010000108.1:0-10180 GCA_036733825.1 Rudaea sp. | reverse complement strand
CGCGACCGAGGATGCGCTGACCGGTTTCGTGTTCAAGATCCAGGCGAACATGGACCCGCAGCACCGCGACCGCGTCGCGTTCATGCGCATCTGCTCGGGCACGTTCAGCGCGGGCATGAAAGCGTTCCACGTGCGCACGGCGAAGGAGATGAAACTCGCCAACGCGCTGACCTTCATGGCCAGCGACCGAGACATCGTCGAGACCGCCTATCCGGGCGACGTGATCGGCATCCACAACCACGGCACGATTTCGATCGGCGACACCTTCACCGAAGGCGAGGCGCTCGCGTTCACCGGCATCCCGAACTTCGCGCCCGAACTGTTCCGCCGCGCGCGCCTGCGCGATCCGCTCAAGATCAAGCAGTTGCAGAAGGGGCTGGCGCAGTTGTCCGAAGAAGGCGCCACGCAGTTCTTCCGTCCGCTGATGTCGAACGATTTGATTCTCGGCGCGGTCGGCGTGCTGCAGTTCGATGTGGTCGCGTATCGCTTGAAGGACGAGTACGGCGTCGAGGCGACGTTCGAGAACGTCAATGTCGTCACCGCGCGCTGGATCAAGTGCAATGACGCGAAGAAGTTGGAAGAGTTCCGCGAGAAGGCCGCGCCGAATCTTGCGCTGGACGCAGCCGGCGAACTCGTCTACATCGCGCCGTCGCGCGTGAATCTGCAGTTGACCGAAGAGCGCTGGCCGGGCGTTACGTTTGCGGCCACGCGCGAACATGCGAGCGCGGTGGCGATGTAAAGCTTTTTCCCTTCTCCCGCCGGGAGAAGGTGGCGCGAAGCGCCGGATGAGGGTTCCAGCTTGATGCAGCGTCGACAGATGCCCGGACCCTCACCCCAGCCCCTCTCCCGACGGGAGAGGGGCTGAACTTCAGCCGGAAATGTAGCGCTGCAGCTGATCGAGCTGCTCAGCCTGATCGTCGATCACCGCCTTGACCAGGTCGCCGATCGAAACGATGCCGACGACCTTGCCCGCCTCGACCACCGGCAGATGACGGATGTGTTTGTCGGTGACCACGCGCATGCAACGGTGGACACTGTCGCCCGGCGCCACGGTGATCACGTCCGCGGTCATGATTTCCCTGACCGGCGTCTGCGCCGAGGAGCGCCCCTTGAGAATCACCTTGCGCGCATAGTCGCGCTCGGAAACGATGCCGAGCAATTCATCGCCGCGCATGACGAGCAGCGCGCCGACGAATTTGTCGGCCATCAGCTGAATCGCCGCGAGCACCGGCTGGTCAGGCCCGATCGAATGGATTTCGCGCTTGCCTTCGATCAGATGTTTGACGATACGCATCGCACTTTCTCCTTGCAGAAGAGGGGATGGCAGGCAACGGCAAACCGCGTCTTCTAGTCTACGCCGGCGGGAGTGGATTGGTGCGCGGGAATTCCGCCTCGCAGCGATTCGTTCTGCTTCGCCGGAATCAATTCGTCGATCAGATACAACGGTCGTTGCTTCGTTTCGATGTACATGCGCCCGAGGTATTCGCCGATCATGCCGAGCGCCATCAGCTGCACGCCGCCGAGGAAGAGAATCACCAGCATCAGCGTCGGATAACCTTGCACGCGATCGCCGAGCAGCAACGCCTTGCCGAATACCCACACCGCATAAACGAAAGCGAGCCCCGCCGTGCCGAGGCCGACGTAGGTGGCGAGTTTCAACGGCGCCGTGGAAAACGAGGTGATGCCTTCGAGCGCCAAGTTCCACAGACGCCAGTAATTGAAACTGCTTTCGCCGGCGAAGCGCGCATCGCGCTCGTAGATCACCGACTTCTGTTTGTAGCCGACCCAGGTGAACAGGCCCTTCATGAAGCGCTGGCGCTCGCGCAGGCGCTTGAGCGCATCGAGCGCGCGCCGGCTCATGAGGCGGAAATCACCGGTGTCGCGCGGCACGGGCGTCGCGCTCAGGCGTTCCATCACGCGATAGAACGCGGCGGAAGTGAATTTCTTGAATTCCGTTTCGCCGGCGCGGGTCGAACGCGTGCCGTAGACGACGTCGTAGCCGTCGCGCCAATGCTCGATGAAGGACGGGATCAATTCCGGCGGGTCCTGCAGATCGGCGTCGATGACCACGATCGCGTCTGCGTCGGCGGCGTCGAGGCCGGCGGTCAGCGCCAGCTCCTTGCCGAAATTGCGGCTGAGCTTGAGCGTGCTCACGCGCGCATCGCTGTCGCGCAGGCTGCACATCACCGCGTAGGTGTCGTCGCGGCTGCCGTCGTCGATGTAGAGCACTTCGCACTGCAGATCGAGCTTATCGAGCACGGCCGCGAGCCGCGCGTGGAATTCGCGCAGGCTCTCGCCTTCGTTGTAAGCCGGGACGACGACGCAGAGTTTGGACATGTGGGGAAATCGCGCGGATGAAGCGGGTGACCGAATGCTAGCCGAAGCCCGCGACAACCGACACCTCCATGCTCGTCAAAAACTCAAGTAGCTCGGGCCGCCGAGCTGGTGGACCTGGCGTTCGATCCATGCCGCGCGCTTCGACACGTAGGCCGACGGCCGATCGGCGCGCAGCTTCTCCGGATTCGGCAAGCTCGCCGCGAGCAGTGCGGACTCATGTGCGTTCAGCTGGCGCGCGGATTTGCCGAAGAACGTCTGCGCCGCTGCTTCCGCGCCGTAGATGCCGTCGCCGAATTCGGCGACGTTTGCGTACACCTCGAGGATGCGCGACTTCGGCCAGGTCAGTTCCAGCAGCACGGTGAAATACGCCTCCAGCCCTTTGCGCACGAAACTGCGGCCGTTCCACAGGAACAGGTTCTTCGCCGTCTGCTGCGAGATCGTGCTCGCGCCGCGCAGGCGCGCGCCGTCGTCGGCGTCGTCCATCGCTTCGCCGATCGCGGCGAAATCGAAGCCGTGATGGGAGGGGAATTTCTGGTCCTCGGCGGCGACGAGCGCGATCGGCAGCTCGGGCGAGATCTCGGACAGCGGCACGAAGCGCTGCTTCAACGCAAAGGCGCGGTCGCCGTCGCGCCAGGCGGCAAGGCGGCGCTCCACCATGAAGGCCGACGTCGGCGGCGGCAGGAAACGCAGAATGAGCACCGGCAGCCAGGTCAGCACGAATCCGGCCGCGATGACGGCGATCAACCGGCGCAGCCAGCGCCGGCGCGCCGGCCGAGGCCGGGAAGGCGGGAAAAGCTTCATCGGCAAAGAAATCCAACAAATGTCCGTAATGCCCGCCGGCGAAGCCGGTCGGCGGGCGAGTTTGGCATAGGCGAAGCCGGTTCCGCTCATCACGAAAAACGTGACGTAGTGCGCTTTGAAAGAAGAAAATTATTGTTAGTTTTTCATAAATCGTGCTACCATCGACCCAACCCTCACTGGGGAACCCGGTCTATTAAGGCAGGGAACTTGGGGCGGGGATGAATAGTCTGTAACCCACGGGAATTTAGCGGCCGGATTCATGCGCAAATTGCTCGCCCTCGTGCTGACCGTTTCGATGCCGCTCGCCGGCGTCGCGCAGTCGCTCGCGCCGGCGTCGCCCGCGAATTCGCCCGTCCCGGCATCGGCTCCGCTGCTGGAACAGATGCTCGATTCGAGCAGCCTGCTCGGCAACGGCGACGGCCGTGCCGTGCCGCTCTGGGGTACGCCCGACGGCCGCATCCTGACCTTGGTCGCCGCCGGCAGCAATCACGATCTCACCCTGCCCAAGTCGCCGCAGATCGGCAACGAATGGCGCCTGATCGACGTGACCAATCTCGTCTCCGGCGGCCTGCTGATGCGGCTCGGCAACAGGGCCAATGTCTACGTCAGCGCGGGTCAGCCGTACGTACCGGCGCCGCTGATGCCCGGCTGCGGAACGCAGAGCCCGCTCGCATCCTGCGCCAATCTCGGCCCGATCGCCCGCGGCGGCGAAGTCCGCCTCGGCACGAACTGGCTCGCGGCCGACAATCTCGAACTCGGCCTCAGCTACGACATGGCTTGGCTGCGCCACGACAACGCAACGGCCGCGCCGATCGGCAGCTACGGCCTGACGGGCCTCGGCAGCCCGGCGACGCTGCCGCTCGGCCTGTCCGGCTATTCGCTCGTCGACGCGCAGAATTCCTCGGTCAACGCCCTCGGCCGCTTCCGCCTCGACGACGACCAGTCGCTGAATCTCGGCGCCAGCCTGGGCCGCATCCAATTGTCCGTTCCCGGCACGTCGACGCCACTGACCAGCCTCAACCAGGCCGCGGTGAGTTTCGGCGTGCAGTACGGCTCCTTCGGCGGCAACCTGACCGGTCACGTGCTCAGCTCGGCCGATCCGCTCGGCGCCAATGCCACCAGCTCGCGCCTGACCGGCGTCGATCTCGGCATTTCCTGGCGCACGCCGTGGAGCGGCATGCTGCGTATCGGCACGCAGAACCTGTGGTCCTCGGGCAGCCTGCCCTACCTCAACAACGGCGCCGTCTCGCGCGAACTCGAATCGAGCCAGGCGCGCGTGCCGTACGTGCAGTATCACCAGGATTTGTAAGACCCCGCCGCTGATCTAGCGGCCATTGACGGCGCCTGCACGGCGCATTCGTCCTCTCCCCACCGCAATCCATCCACCGCTGCCGCATCAGGCAGTCGGTGTCCTTGCGCGTGCGCCTTAGTACGCGAAGAAATGTAAAGAAATGTTTAAGTTTCTTGTGTTCGAATGTCAGCTTTGTTGCTAATATGTAAAATTCTTGTGCAGAAATTGCGCGAAACGCACCGCCGGTTTCGCCCTGTACTCGCTTCGCAGAACTCCTGTCCACTATCGTTGGGGAACGTAAACGCATGATTCTGAATAACAATAAGCTCGCTTCCGCCGTTCGTTTCGGGTTGGCCATGGGCGCCGCTGCCGCGGTCGGCACGGTCCACGCGCAGAACGCCGACAGCGCTTCGGGCAAGGCGAACCATCTGGAAACCATCGTCGTCACCGGCTCGAACATCCGCCGCGTCGACATGGAAACGGCCAATCCGGTCATCACGATCGACCGTGCCACGATCTCGAAGTCGGGCAAGACGACCTTGGGCGACCTCGTCCAGGATCTGCCCGCAATCGCCGGCAACGCGAACAACACCAACGTCAACAACGGCGGCGGCGACGGTCAGGCCAACGTCTCGCTGCGCGGCCTCGGCTCGCAGCGCACCCTCGTGCTGATCGACGGCAAGCGCTTCCAGGCCGGCGGCACCACGAGCGACGTCAACGCCATCCCGGCCAACCTGATCGAGCGCATCGAGGTGCTGACCGAAGGCGCCTCGGCAGTCTACGGCTCCGACGCGATCGGCGGCGTGATGAACATCATCACGCGCAAGAACTACCAAGGCGTCGAAGTCAGCGGCCAATACGGCATTTCCGATCGCGACGACGGCACGCGCAAAGGTTTCAACCTCACGATCGGCGAGGTCGGCGAGCGCGGCAGCGTCATGGGCGGCATCGACTACAACAAGCAGGACCAGATCCTGGCCGGCCTGCGCGACTACGCCCGCTATTCCTATACGCGCAATGCGACCACCGGCGCGGTCGGCTTCACCGGCTCGACCTCGGCGCCGACCGGCTTCATTCGCGGACCGATGTTCAGCGCCTGCCCGAACGTCGCCGAAGGCGGCAACGTTCCCGGCGGCACCTTCGATCCGACTGCGCCGGGCGGCAACGGCATCCCGAAGGGTTTCCGCTGCTTCCAGGGCGGCAGTGCCGCCGGCCTGGGCGATCTCTACAATTTCGCCGCGGTCAATCTGATCTCGACGCCGTCGGAGCGCACCAACGCCTTCGTCAAGGGCAATTACAAGCTCACCGATTCGGTCGAAGCCTACGTGCAGATGCTGTACAACAAGACCGATTCGAATTCGCAGCTCGCTTCGTTGCCGGTCAGCCTGTTCAGCACGGGCCTGGTGATGTCGTCGAAGAATCCCTACAACCCGTTCGGCATCGATCTGGGCACCAAGAGCGCGCAAAATGCTTCGCTGCGCCTGACCGGACTCGGCCCGCGCATCGTCACCTTCAGCACCGAGAACAACCAGGTCACGGCCGGCCTCGGCGGCAATCTGCTCGACACCAGCTGGCAGTGGGACGCGAACGTCGGTTTCGGCCGCTACAGCTTGAATCGCGTGCGCCACAACTATTTCAATGCCGCGGCGATCACCCAGAACGGCGCACTCGGTGCGAACTGCACGCCGGTCAGCGCGGGTCTGAGCAGCACCACCTGTCTGAACATCCTCGACCAGAGCGATCCGAACACCTCCGCGCTGCTGCAGAAGTATTACAGCAGCACCTTGCATTACCATTCGCTGCAGATCCAGCGTCAGGCCAATGTCAGCGCCAACGGCGATCTGTTCGCCCTGCCCGCCGGCAACGTCAGCGCGGCCGTGGGCCTGAGCTACCGCAAGCAGTACGTCGAGAACGACGCCGATCAGGCCACCGTGGCCGATCCGCACAACGGCGGCAAGTGCGGCGGCATCCCGGAAACCTGCACCTCGCCGTTCAGCGGCAACTATGACGTCAAGGAAGCCTATGCCGAAGTGCTCGTGCCGATCCTCAAGGACGCGCCGTTCGCGAACAGCCTGAACCTCATTCTCGGCGACCGCTACTCGAAGTACTCGAGCTTCGGCAGCACGAACAACTGGAAGGTCGGCATCGAGTTCAAGCCGATCGAAGACCTGCTCCTGCGCGGCAACGTCAACCGGGTGTTCCGCGCGCCGAACCTGACCGAAACCTCGGCGGCGCTGCAAAGCTCGTACGACAACTACGTCTCGCCGGGCGCGGGCTTCGGCTCGTCCAGCGGCAACCAGATGCAGGTGCTGTTCTCCGGCGCCGACGTCGCCGGCCTGCCGATCAAGCCGGAAGTCGGCTCGACGTTCGATTACGGTTTCGTCTACGACCCGCATTGGTTCGAAGGCCTCAGCGTCAGCGCGGACCTGTGGCGCGTCTACCTCAACGACCTGATCGTGCGCCCGACCGGCCAGACCATCGCCAACTTCTGCTTCGCCGACAAGAACAGCCCGTACTGCAAGTTCATCAACTTCTCCTCGGGCCAGATCGACAGCATTTCCGGCGTGGCTTACACCAACCTCGGCCGCCTGGATGCGGCGGGCGCCGACTTCGCCGCGAGCTACCGGCTGCAGGAAACGCCCTACGGCAATTTCCGTTTCGGCCTGCAGGCGACGTACTTCAGCCAGTACGACAACTCGGTTCCGACCTCCACCGGCACCGTCGTCACCCACGTCGCCGGCGGCTACAACTCGCAGTACGGCAACTTCGCCCGCTGGCGCGCGCTCGGCAGCATCGACTGGTCGATGGGCGACTTCTCGGCCTCGTGGCGCCAGCGCTACCAGGGCGGCGTGCACGTTTTCGCGCTCGGCAACTATCACGTGGGCGCGTGGACGCGTAACGACGTCTCGGTCGGCTACAACCTGGCGGCGCTGAAGACCCGCATCGACGTGGGCATCGACAATATCGGCGACAAGCAGCCGCCGCTCTTCTACCAGGCGGTGACCAACGCGAATACCGACGTCAACACCTACGACACGATCGGCCGCTATTACTGGGGGCGCGTGACCGTCAAGTTCTAAGGAAAACCCGCATGTACCACCCCGCGCGCCGGCATGGCGCGCGGGGTCACTTTTCTCTCTCCAGACAGGCTTCTACGCCTACTTGGCAACATCTCTGAACCCGAGCCGAACGGACGTTCCGCCCGGGCATTGCTTGTTCCATTGTTAAGTATTTGTTGCTACTATCCCCTGCCATCGAAACTGCGGGTAGGCGTTTCGTATTTCCTTTGTTTTTTTCCCTGGACGGGAAAAATTTTTGTCCCGAAGATCAACCCTGACGTTGGAGAGCGTATGAAACTCAACGAAATCAACAAGCTTTCATCGGCGGTCCGCCTTGCCCTTACGCTGGGCTCCGCGGCCACGTTCGGTGCCATTGGGTCCGCCCAGGCGCAGAACGCCGATACCACCAATCAGAAAGGCCAGAACCTCGAAACCATCGTGGTCACCGGCTCGAACATCCGCCGCGTCGATATGGAGACCGCCAACCCGGTCGTCACGATCGACCGCGCACAGATCCAGGCCTCCGGCAAGGTCAACCTGGGCGACCTCGTCCAGCAGCTGCCGTCCATGGCCGGTGCGGCGATGAACCCGCAGGTCAACAACGGCGGCGCCGGTACCGCGGGCGTGTCGCTGCGCGGCCTCGGTTCCAACCGCACCCTGCTCCTGATCAACGGCCACCGCATTCCGTTCCAGCTGCAGGACCTCAACCTCCTGCCCGTTTCCGCGGTCGAGCGCATCGACGTCCTCAACGACGGCGCCTCGGCGGTGTACGGCTCCGACGCGATCGGCGGCGTGGTCAACATCATCACGCGCACCAACTATCAGGGTGCGGAAGTCGGCGCCGACTACGGCATCTCCGACCACGACGACGGCCAGCGCAAGGCCGTGCACGCTCTGTTCGGTCAGTCGACCGACAAGGGCAGCATCATGCTCGGCATCCAGTACGACAAGCAGGAAGCGGTCTCGGCGGCCAACCGCCAGTTCTCCGCTGCCGCGCAATACAGCTACAACACGCGCATCAACACGCACGCCGGCTCGAGCCGCACCCCGGGCGGTCGCTTCTTCCTGCCGGCCAGCTCGCCGCTGCGTCAGCAACTGGGATGCAGCTCCGTCACGCTGTCGGGCAACAAGCTCCCGACTTCGACCACGCCTCCGTCGGCAAGCGATTTCCGCTGCTACAGCGGCGCCACCGACGGATTCAACTTCCAGGCGGTCGGCAACTACGATCTGGTCCCGAACGAGCGCACCGGCATCTTCGCTCTCGGCAATTACAAGTTGACCGATCACGTCGAGATGTACGCCGAGCTGCTCTATCACAAGATGTCGGTGGCCACGCAGCTCGCTCCGTATCCGTTCGACCTGTCGAGCAACAACGTCGTCATTCCGGCGAATCAGTACTACAACCCGTTCGGCGTGGAATTCGGCACCAACGGTTCTTCGGCCCGTACGATCGCGCTGCGCCTGAGCTCGATCGGCAATCGCGGCAGCAAGACCGGCAATACCACCGAACTAGGCAATTTCGGCTTCCGTGGCAGCATCGGCGAAACGAACTGGAACTGGGACGCGCATTTCAGCTACGGCAAGCTCTCGCAGCTGACGCAGAACCTGAACTATCTCAATTTCTCCCAGCTCGTCCCCTCGCTGACCTGCACGACCGCGCCGGGCGCGGGCGACTGCACGCCGCTCGATATCTTCAACCAGAACGATCCGAGCACCAAGGCGCTGCTCAATGCCGCCAAGATCGATCCGTTCACCACGCTTCTGTACCAGATGAAATCGGGTGAAGCGTCGATCAACAACGCCTCGCTGTTCAGCCTCCCGGCGGGCGACGTCGGCTTTGCCGCCGGCGTGTCGTACCGCAAGGAATATCTCAACAACCGCGTCGATCCGCTGGTTGCGTTCACCTACAACACGAATCCGGACGGCAGCCCGCGCCTGGATTGCCCGGGTCCGAACTCGATCTGTACCTCGGCGGCACAGGGCGGCTTCAACGTGAAGGAAGCGTACGCCGAAATGCTGATCCCGGTGCTCAAGGATCTGCCGTTCGTGCACTCCCTGAACTTGGATATCGGCGATCGTTACTCGAAGTACAGCAACTTCGGCAGCACCAACAACTGGAAGGTCGCGCTCGAGTACAAGCCGATCGAAGACCTGCTGCTGCGCGGCACGGTGTCGAAAGTGTTCCGCGCGCCGACGGTGACCAACCTCTACGCAGGTCCGGGCGGCGACGCGCCGACGGCGACCGATCCGTGCGCCGGCAACACTGGCAATCCGGCCTGTCCCGCGGGCACCGTTCCGCGCCAGCCCAACGGCCAGCTCACCGGCTACACGATGGGTTCGCAGTTCGCCAATTCGAAGGGCCTGAGCAACAACGTGCTGCAGGCGGAACACGGCAAGTCGTTCTCGTACGGCTTCGTCTACGATCCGCAGTGGCTGCCGGGTCTGTCGGTCAATGCGGACTACTATCGCATCGTGCTCGACAACCTGATCGTGTCGGGCCCGGGCATCGCCCAGACCATCCTGACGCAGTGCTTCAACACGAACGGCCCGATCTGCTCCAACATCGTCCGCGCTCCGGACGGCACGATCCGCTTCGTGATCGAATCGCCGTTCAACTCGGGTAACCTGGTTGCCCAGGGCTTCGACATCGGTACGCATTACCGTCTGCCGGAAACGCCGTGGGGCAATTTCC
>DAIMZS010000107.1:0-10340 GCA_036733825.1 Rudaea sp. | reverse complement strand
ACGCCCAACGCCTCGGCTCACGCGAACGCTGGAAAACCTACAAAGCCGCCGGCTTTGAAGTGAACAAGCACGACATGTGACCCACACCTGGAGCGCTTAGGCTTTGCTTGCGCTCTTGATCTTGGGCCCCCGTTAGCCGCGGCGAGGTCAGGCCGGAACCGCCCGTAGGGTCGCGCGCAGGATGCGCGCGAGTTCGCGAATGGGCAGGATGCCCATCGAGCGAACCCCGGCCTGACCTCGCGAACCCGCAGCGCGTAGCGCGGAGGGCGCGGCTCCCGGGGTGCATTTCTTTTGGTTACTTTTCTTTGTGCAAGCAAAGAAAAGTGACCCGCTCGTACGGATGCGAGCGGAAAGGCGAAGGGATGCGCCTGCCCGAAGATCAAGAACAAAAATGGATTCCGGCTTTCGCCGGAATGACGAGAAAAAATGCTGGATTCCAGCTTTCGCTGGAATGACGACGGGAAAGTGCGGAGATCAACCCTCCGCCGGCAACAACTCCATCGCCATCACGATCGCATCCTCGCGCCCGTTCTTCGCCGGATAATAATTCGGCCGCATCGCGATCTCGTTGAATCCGAGCGCCGGATACAGCGCCACCGCCGCGCGGTTCGACGGCCGCACTTCGAGAAAAATGCGCTGCACGCGATGCCAGCGCGCCAGTTCGATCATGCGCTTCACCAGATGCCGGCCGTGGCCGTGACCCTGGTGCGACGGCGCCACGCAGGCATTGAGCAGATGCGCTTCGCCCGCAGCGACGGAAAGGACGCCATAGCCGATGATTTCTTCGCCCTGGCTCAGCACCCAGCACTCGTAGCCGGCGCGCAGGCAGTCGCGGAAGATGCCGAGCGTCCACGGAAATTCGTAGGCGGCGGCCTCGATCGCCGCGACCTCCTCGAGGTCGTCGACGTGCATCGCGCGCATCTGCACTCGCGGTTCGGACAGGATCGCGACCACGCCGCTAGCCTGAAGCTCCGCGCAGCCGGCGCACGATCGGCTTCATCGCCTGCCACAGCGCGCGCTTGTCCGCGGCGGCGCCGGGCAGTTGCGCGGGCTCGGCGGTGACCGCGATCGTGACGGTACTTTGCTGCATTGTGGACAATTGTACGCCGAGCGCGCGCGCCATGGCGGCGCCGAGCACGAGATAGGCCGGCGCATCTCCCACGCCGGCCAGCTCGCCGTTCGCGTCGGCTTCGAGCCATTCGATCGCCGTGTCGGCGAGGCCGACCGTGTACGGCAGCTGCGCGAACAGACGCGCCAAGCGTGCATCGCCGCGAACGCCGCGCGCGCAAACGACGGCGAGCCGCGCCGGCGTTTCCGCCGCCGCACTCGCCGCCGCGCGCACCGGCGCCGCTTCGCGCGCGCGCAACGCGTACACGTCGATGCCCATCGCTTCGAGCAGGCGCAGGCGCGTGGCGTCCATCATGA
Organism: Rudaea sp.; assembly: GCA_036733825.1. Taxonomy (GTDB): domain Bacteria; phylum Pseudomonadota; class Gammaproteobacteria; order Xanthomonadales; family Rhodanobacteraceae; genus Rudaea. Next base: position 8,915 of record DAIMZS010000107.1, on the reverse strand, counting down.
TTTGCCGCCTTCGAGCGCAATCAGATCGGCTTGGAATTTTTCGAAGGTTTGATCGATCGCCGCGCCGAATGCCTGCGCGGTCGCGGCCATCGTGTCGCCGGCGGCGGGCGCTTCGGCGTGATAGCTCTGTTCGAGCAGGGGTTCGCCGGAATCCTGTTCGACGCGCATCTCGAATTCGACTTGAACGACGACGCCCTGCGCCTGCTGCACGCGCTCGTAGTGCACGATGCGGCCCTGCACGCGCAGCGCCTGCACGCTCGCCGGCAGGCGGTCGGTGACCAGCGGGGCGACGCCGGCGTCGCGCAAGCGGCTGGTCAGGCGCTCCTGCAGCCCGCGCGCCGGCGGATCGCTCCACAGTTGATAGTGATACGCACGCAGCGCGCCCGCGTCGGGCGTGGTCGCGTAGATCACCGCCTGTTCGGCGTAGATGCCTTCCGCGCGGAACGTGGCGACTTCGATCGGCAATACCGACAGCGGCTTCGCCAGGCGCTCCACTTTGGCCGCGGGCGGCAGACGAAAATAAGTGACATCCGGAACGGTCGGCGGCGAACACGCGGCGAGCATCCCCGCCAGAGCCAGCGAAGCGGCCAGTCGCAGACGCATCATTTGGGTTCCTCGTCGACCTTGTCGCGTTTCGGCGCGATCAGCAGGCGGTTCGGGCTCATGCGCACCTCGCGCGAGAATTCGTTGAAGTTGCGCGCGGCGACGGCGAGATTCTGCGTGATCGAATCGATGCGTCCGGACAGCGAGGCCAGAATGCCGCGCAGATCATCGACCGAATCGCGCACGCCGGACCGGTTCTCGCGAACGACGTCGTTCAACTGGCCGATGGCGCTGTCGAGCTTGGCCTGCGTGGCGCGCAGATCCTGCGACAGCGCCTGCGCGTTGCCGAGAATCGCGCCGATCGCCGCGCGATTCTGCGGCTTGAGCAGATCACCCACCGACGCCGACGCCGAATTCAGTCGCTTGAGCAGCTCGCGCGACTGCTCGACGAGCTCGGGCGTGTTCTCGTCGATCGTGGAGGCGATCGAGTCGACGTGCGTGGCCAGGCTCTTCACCAGCGGTGCGATCTGATTGCGGGTCAGGTCGCTCAATTGCACGGCGAGCGCGTTCATCGAAGTGAAAAGGTCCGCATTCTCCACGCCGGCCAGCTCGCTGCCCGGTTTGGCGATGTCGGAACTGGCGCCTTCGCTGATGCCGACGGCGACATCGGCGAGCAGGCCGGTCGAGGTCAGGCGCGCGACGGAGTCTTTCGGAATCGGCCAATCCTGGCGCACGGCGAGGGTGACTTTGTAGCGCGTCTCGATCTTGCCTTCGTGCGGCGCGCGCTCGGGATCGATCGCGGTGACCTGGCCGATGCGGAAGCCTTCGTAGAACACCGGCGCGCCGTAGCGCAGACCGGTGACGTTGCGGTAATGCGCGACGTAGTCCGCGCTCGATCCGCCGCGGCCGGTGATCACCGCCAGCACGACGAGCAGCAAGGCGAAGGCCGCCGCCACGACGGCGCCGACCAGCACATAGTTGATAGTGTCGCGTTTCACCCGCGCCCTGCTCCGTGACCCCGGCGGCACCCGCGCCGCATTCCGGAATCATACATGCGGCACACGGCGCGCGTAATCAGAACTGCGCGTCGTGCTCCGCCGCGGCGAAGCCGAGCGTCACCGCGCCGACGCCGACGTTGACCATGCCGGTCACGCTCATCGGGCTTTCGAGCACTTCCACGCCGTGCTCGGCGCAGGTTTCGATCAGCGAAGCATAGCCGTGCAGGTCGCGCAGCTCGGCGAGATCGCCGCCGTAGCTCAGGCAGACCACCGGCACGAGCAAGCCCGCACGCACGCGCGCGCAGGCGTAGGCGAACAGCGCCTTCGCGCCGGCGTCGAAACCGCGCACCTTGCCGACTGGTCCGGTCTCGCCGCGCCAGCCGCGCAGGATCGGCTTGATGTCGAGCGCGCTGCCGAGCGCCGCGCTGAGCAGGCCGACGCTGCGGTCGCCCTTTTTCTGCGCCCGCGCGCGCAAGTAATAAAGGTCGCGCGGCAGCATGTAGCCGTAGGTGTTCTGCGCGATGTATTCGAGCCGCTCGCGCATCGCGCCGATCGGGGTGTCGGCGGCGATCAGGCGCGTCGCCTCGTAGACGCTGACGCCTTGCCCGGCGAACAGGGTCTGGCTGTCGATCACGCGCATCAGGAACGGCCCGTCGACGCCCGCGGCTTTGCGCACGGCCTGATAGCTGTTGAGAATGGCGAAACTCGCCTTGCGCGCGTGCTCGAAGATCGGGCTGCGCGTGGAGGTGATCGTCAGGCAGAACACGCCGTCGTAATCGAGCACGAGGCTGCCCAGGAACACGTCGCGAATCTGCTCGACGGTGTACGGCTCGGTTTCCGCGGCCGCGCCGCGCGCGCCGAGATTTTCGGCGAGATAGCGCTCGATCAGGGCAGGGTCGCGGTCGTCGACGAGCGACTGGCCGTCGATATGAATGCTGATGGGAAGGATGCGGATGCCGTGTTGGGCATAAAACTCCGCCGGCAAGTCGCAGGCGGAATCAACGACGATACCGAAACGCACGCGGCCACTCCCCCAAGGCTTGACGCCTTTTTATTGCGAATCTGTGAAGCTTTGCACAATGCGTCCATGCATTTCGTTGCGCAGATCACAGATTCCGCCTCACGCCGGCGCCGCGTGCTCCTCGGTCAGGCGGCGCAGATAGGCGTCCGCGTCGACCGGCGTCTCGCGCGGGCGGCGGTTGAGCAGATCCTGAATGCGCTCGTTGTCGGCGCGGCGCACCTTGTCGACCGTGTCGGTCAGGAGGATCTCGCCTTGATCGAGCACGGTGATCGTATCGGCGATCTTGAACGCGCTTTCGAGTTCGTGGGTGACGACGACGATGGTCATGCGCAACGCATCGCGCAGGCGCAGGATCAATTCGTCGAGCTCGGCCGAGACGACCGGGTCGAGACCGGCCGAGGGTTCGTCGAAGAACAGCAGCTTCGGATCCATCACGATCGCGCGCGCCAGCGCCGCGCGCTTGATCATGCCGCCGGACAGCTGCGCGGGCATCAGATCCTGGAAGCCGCCGAGATTGACCACTTCGAGCTTGAGCCGGCTCATGATGCGGATCGTGCTTTCGTCGAGATGGGTGAGCTCGCGCAGCGGCAGCGCGACGTTGTCGCCGACGCTCATCGACGTGAGCAGCGCACCGCCCTGAAACGACACGCCGATCTGCTTGCGCACCGCGAGCATCTCCGCCTCGCCCGCCCGGCCGATGTCTACGCCAAGCAGCTTGATCGTCCCGCTGCGCGGCCGGTGCAGGCCGAGCAGATGGCGCAGCAGCGTGCTCTTGCCCGAGCCCGAGCCGCCCATGATCACGCGGATTTCGCCGGCGTGAACGTGGAAATCAACGTTGCGCAGGATGCGGCGGCGGCCGTACCAGGCTTCGAGCTGTTCGACTTCGATCAGTGCAGATTTCTCGTTCATCCGCTACCCGTCTCTACCATTCTCGCCGTAGCTGAAAAGCTTTCCCTGAGCACCCGCAATGATCGTTCCACGTCCCGGACGACTTGCAGACCAAGACTCATATCCGCCGAACATCGGAATAATTTCCAAAACAACATACTCACCGAAATATAACGCGACGTCGGCAGTGCCATCGCGTAACGCCACAGCGGAAATCGCAGATCGATTGAGCTCCTTCAATGCCTCAACACCGTCGAACGGCGCCGGCAAGCCAAACTTGTGTCCATGGTCTTCGCTCGTGGAAGACAAGGTGCCGTCCTTAACTATTCTCCATAAACAGTCGATATTCAGCGTTGCTCCGCTGCCGAATTTCAGATGCCAAGAGCAGTTTTCTTCCACTCTCTCCACATCGATCAATCGATCGTTGATCAGCCATGACAATGTAAAGTCCTCGTCCTTCATCGGCGGCGATCACCGGTTGAGAAAGAACGAGAAAATCATATCCGCCACGATGATGTAGCAGATCGACAACACCACCGAACGCGTCGTCGCGCGGCCCACGCCCTCGGCGCCGCCGGAGACGGAAAATCCGGTGCTGATGCCGATCAGCGAGATCAGCACGGCGAAAACGACCGATTTGGCCAGGCCTTGGCCCAGGTCACCCGGCGTCAGCAGCGCCAAGGTCTGCGAGATGTACGCGGTCGGCGTGATGTTGAGCGCGGGCGCGGAATACAGCGCCGCGCCGAGGATCGAGATCGCGTCGGCGAAGATCGTCAGCGCCGGCAGCATGATCAGCATCGCGAACAGCGCGGGCGCGGCGAGATAGCGCACCGGATCGATGCCGATCACCGCGAGCGCGTCGATCTCCTGCGAGACGTTCATCGAGCCGATGCGCGCGGCCAGCGCCGAACCCGAGCGGCCAGCGACCAGGATGGCCGTGATCAACGCGCCGAATTCGCGCGTCACCGACTTGGCCACCGCGATGACGACCTGCGACTGTGCGCCGAACTCCGACAGCGCGGCGACGAACTGGATGCCGAGCATGATGCCGATGACCAGCGCGAGCATCGCCGTGATCGGCAGCGCATCGACGCCGATCTGGCGCATCTGCTCGGCGACCGAGGCGAGGCGCACGGGCTGGCCGCGGCGCCAGCCGTTCACGGCGAAGGCGAGGCTTTCGGCGAGCAGCATCGCCGCATGGCCGATGCCGGCGAGCGAGCTGATCGTCGCGCGGCCGAGGGATTCGAGGGTGGAGGTGATTGCCGGCATGGAATGAATCATAGCTCGTCATTCCCGCATGCTTCTGGCGGGAATCCAGCGACTTTCGCTTTTGGGGCTGTCAATGAAAGCAAAGGCTCTGGATTCCCGCCAGAAGCGCGCGGGAATGACAAAACCTAAGCCGAACGCGCTGCCTCGAGATCGGCAAAAATCGGAAACACCCGATCCAGCCGCGCAAGCTGCAGCACCGCCATCACCGCCGCGCTCACGCCGACCAGGCCGAACTTCTGATTGCGGCTGCGCGCGTTCTGGAAGCCTTCGACCAGCGCGGCGATGCCGGACGAATCGATGTAGCTCACCTGCGACAGCTCGACGCCGACTTTGCCCGTCGCGCCGAGCGCGTCGAGGATCGCGTGGCGCACCTGCTGCGACCACGACAAGTCGATCTCGCCGCTGAGCCGGACGAGGACGTAATCGCCCAAGGTTTCGCTGACGCATTCGTTGCCGTTCACCTAATCGTTCTCCAATTTCGCCGCGATCTTTTTGTGCATGACGAGCCGATTGCCGCGGCCGCCCGGAATGCCTTCGATATGCCAGGCATCCATCGTCGCATCGATGAAGGCGACGCCAAGCCCGCCGGCGCGGCATTCCGACAAATCGCGTGGTCTGATCCGCGCCGGATCGACCGCGGGCGCCTCGTCGCGCAGCTCGAAGCCGAGCATATCGCGCTCGCGCGTCACGCGCAGCGCGATCGCTCCGTCCTCGGCACCGGCGTAAGCGTGGCGCATGATGTTCGTCGAGGCTTCGTCGACGACGAGGACGAGGCGGTCGCGCAATTCCGGCGGCACCTCTTCGGCGTCGAGCACGGTGCGCAGTTCTGCGCGCACGCGGCGCATTTCGCACGGATCGGCGGGGAAACGCAGCGCGAGCAATTCGCGCACCTCGGTGCCGCGCGGTTCCTGCAGCAGCAGCAATGTGGTGTCGTCGACCAGGCGGCGGCGCTTCAATTCGCCGATCAGCGCGCGCAGGCGCGGCTCGGGCGCGAGCTGGGTGTAGCGGCGAATCAATTCGCGCAGACCATCGGCGCCCAGACGCATGCGCGCGTTCTCGCGCACGTCGGTGGCGCCGTCGGAAAACAAATAGAGCGCCGCCGAACCCAGCTCGATCGATCGCTCACCGTACTCCGCATCGGCGATGATACCGAGCGGCGGACCGTCGGCGAGCAGTTCTTCGAACTGGCCGTGGCGGTCGAGCAGCGCCGGCGGAAAGCCCGCGTTCGCGATCACCGCCCGGCGCGTCGCGCGGTCGTAGATGCCGACGACGGCGCAGACGAAGCGCCCGTTCTGCAGCGTCTTGCACAGTTCGACATTGATCCGGCGCAGCCACGCCGCCGGCGCGAGCGCGGCGTAGCCGCTGAAGCGCAGCAGGCTCGCGACGCGCACCATCAGGAACGCTGCATCGAGCCCCTTGCCGGAGATGTCGCCGATGAAGAACGCGAGGCGGCCGTCGGGCAGGTCGAAGTAATCGTAGAAATCGCCGGATATCTCGTGCGCCGGCAAATTGACGCCGATCAGCGGGAAACGCCCGCGGCGGCGCTTGGGCAGCAGCGACTTCTGGATCGAACGCGCCAGCGACATCTCGCGGCGGATGCGCTGCTGCTCGGCGATCTCGGCGGCGAGGCGCGCGTTGTTGATCGCGAGCGCCATGGGCGTTGCAATCAGGCGCAGTACTTCGGCATCGTCGTCGTCGAAGGCGCCGCCGTCGCGCCGATTGATGATTTCGAGCGCACCGATCGGGCCCTGCGCGGTCGCCAGCGGCACGCACAGGATTGCGCGCGTGACGAAGCCGGTTTCCGCATCGACGCGCATGTTGACGCGCACGTCGCGGCGGGCGTCGTCGCTGCGCTGCGGCGCGTTCTCCGCGACCGCGCGGCCGACCACGCCCTGTCCGCGCTCGAGCTTGAGGCCGACGATGTCGACCGGGCCCGCGCAGACTTTGCATTCGAGCAGCGTCGTCGCCGGATCAAGCAGGAACAGCGACGCCGCTTCGGCCTGCATAAAATCCATGATGCGCGCGAGCGCGGGCTTGAGCGTGGTTTTCAGATCGAGCGAAACCGCGAGCGACTGCGCGAGGTCGGCGAGAAAGCTCAGCGCGCGCCGCCCGCCCGTGCGCGCGGAATCGCGCGTGCCGGCGGCGGCGGGCCGCAGCGCGTTCAGAACCTGTCCTCGAAGCGTAGCGAGCGAAGGTAGTTCGCGTGCGCACGGAGCGCAGGAACCGGAGTGTACAGTCGAGTACATGAGGATTCCGAGCACCGTACGCACGCGAAATACCGAGCACAGTAGCTTTGCGGACAGGTTCTCACGGCGGCGGCGGCTCCGCGCCGGATTTCGCCTCGTCCCGGCGGCCGCGCGCTTCGCGCATGCCCCATAAGGTCAGCACGGGGCCGGAGATCACGTACAGCGCGGCGATCACGAACAACACGAGCGCCGTATCGACGTAGAGCGCGACGAGAATGAGCACGGCGATCGGGATGATGGCGAACGGCACTTTGTCCGACTTCGGACCGGCCTTGAAGCTCCAATAGCGCACGCGGCTCACCATCAGGCCGCCGGCGAGCACGGTGAGGAACGGCGCGACGAACTGCGCCATCGTGCCGTTGATGCCGTATTCGGTCGCCGCCCAGACGAACGACATCAGCAAGGCGGCCGCGGCGGGGCTGGCCAGTCCTTGGAAATAGCGTTTGTCGGCCATGCCGACCTGGGTGTTGAAGCGCGCCAGACGCAGCGCCGCGCAGGCCGCATAGATGAACGCCGCGCTGAAACCGACCTTGCCCCACAGCGGGCCGTAAGCCTTCAGCGTCGACAGCGACCAGGTATACATCACCACCGACGGCGCCAAGCCGAAGCTGCACATGTCCGAGAGCGAGTCGTACTGCACACCGAACTCGCTCTGCGTGTTGGTCAGGCGCGCGATGCGGCCGTCGAGCGAATCGAGGATGGCGGCGACGAATACCGCGATCGCGGCGTACAAGTAGTTCCCCGCGAACGCCGCGAGCACGGCGTAGAAGCCGGAAAACAGCGCGCCGGTCGTGAACAGGTTCGGCAAGAGGTAGATGCCGCGGCGCGGTTTCGGCAATGGGTCGGGAACGGAGTCCACGCGTATCCTGCAAAGGAATGTGATGGAGAAAGTGTACCGCAAGGCTTTGCTCAAGCTAGAATCGCCGCCGGTTCGCCGATTCGGAGCCTCTCGATGCATCGCGCCCGCGCTGCCTTTTTTCGTTTAGCCGGACTCTCCGCCGCCCTCGCGGCGCTTCTCGCCAGCGCGACCGTGACGGCGACCGAACTGTACAAGTGGACCGATGACAAAGGCGTGATTCACTATTCCGACACGCCGCCGCCCAAAGGCAAGGACGGCACGCAGCGCATGCGCCTGACCGGCACCGAAAGTCCGGATCCCGCCGCCGCGGCCGAAGCGAACAAACCGCCTGCGAAGGAGCCCGCGCCCACGTCGCTCCCGGATACGCCGGAAAACCGCAAACGAGCCTGCGACCAGGCGCGGTCCGCCCTCGAACTGCTGCAGGGCGACGGTCCGGTGGCCGATGCCGCGAGCGGAAAACCGCTCGAAGCCAACGAGCGCGCCGACCGCTCAGCCGCAGCGCAGCGAATCGCCTCGGCCTACTGCCAACCCTCGAAGTGACCGCGGCCTGATACGCCGCGCGCCCGGTTTGGCCGGGTTTGTGCACTGCGGCTACAATCGCGGGCCCTCCTGTGCCTCGCGAGTCGTCATGCGTCTGTCCCAGTTTCACCTTGCTACCGTCAAGGAAGTCCCCGCCGATGCGGAAATCGCCAGCCACAGGCTGATGCTGCGCGCGGGCATGCTGCGCAAGCATGCGGCCGGCCTGTATACCTGGTCGCCGCTCGGCCTCAAGGTGCTCAAACGCGTCGAGAACATCGTGCGCGAGGAGATGAACCGCGCCGGCGCGCTCGAAGTCATCATGCCGACGATCCAACCGCGCGAACTCTGGGACGAAACCGGCCGCTGGCAGAAATTCGGCCCGCAGCTGCTCAAGGTCAAGGACCGCAAGGAAGCCGAATACTGCTACGCGCCGACTGCCGAGGAAGTCGTCACCGATTTCGCGCGCAGCGAGCTGAAAAGCTACAAACAGCTGCCGGTCAATTTTTATCAGATCAACACCAAGTTCCGCGACGAGATCCGCCCGCGCTTCGGCGTGATGCGCGCGCGCGAGT
>DAIMZS010000106.1:5516-10359 GCA_036733825.1 Rudaea sp. | reverse complement strand
GTCCATGTTCGCCTGGATCTTGAACACGAAACCGGTCAGCGCATCCTCGGTCGCGACGATTTCGCGCGAGGTCGTCGCATGCGATTTCGGCGCGGGCGCGTGCTCGACGAAGAAATCGAGCAGCAGTTGCACGCCGAAATTGTTCACCGCCGAACCGAAGAACACCGGCGTCTGCTTGCCGGCAAGGTATTGATCGAGATCGAACGGATGCGAGGCGCCCTGCACGAGTTCGAGCTCGTCGCGCAGTTCGCGCAGCATGTCCTCGCCGATCTTCGCCGCGAGCGCGGGGTCGTCGAGCGAAGCGAAGATCGTCGAATCCTGGCGGGTGAAATTGCGCCCGGGTTCGAACACGTGCACTTCGCCGGTGAGCAGGTGATATACGCCCTTCAGCCTTGACCCCATGCCGATCGGCCAAGTGATCGGCGCGCACTGGATCTTCAGCACCGACTCGACTTCGTCGAGCAGTTCGATCGGCGCGCGGCCCTCGCGGTCGAGCTTGTTGATGAAGGTCATGATCGGCGTGTCGCGCAGGCGGCACACCTCCATCAGCTTGATCGTGCGCTCCTCGACGCCCTTGGCGCAGTCGATCACCATCAGCGCGGAATCGACCGCGGTCAGCACGCGGTAGGTATCCTCGGAGAAGTCCGCGTGGCCCGGCGTGTCGAGCAGGTTGACGATGCGGTTCTCGTACGGGAACTGCATGACCGAGGAGGTCACCGAGATGCCGCGCTCTTTTTCCAGCGCCATCCAGTCCGAAGTCGCATGCTTGGCCGCTTTGCGCGACTTGACGCTGCCGGCCATCTGGATCGCGCCGCCGAACAGCAGCAGCTTCTCGGTCAGCGTGGTCTTGCCCGCATCAGGGTGCGAAATGATGGCGAACGTGCGCCGGCGGCGGGTTTCGTCGATGTGGTTCATAAAGCTCGTCATTCCAGCGAAAGCTGGAATCCAGCTTCTGCCATTCTTCGAAAATCGGGCCGCGGATTATAGCCGTACCGACCCAAAAGCTGGATTCCAGCGTTCGCTGGAATGACGGCAACCTACGGCGCGCCCACACCCATCCCTTCCGCCGGCGTGAATGCCTTGCCATCCGCGCCGGTGAGTTGGATCGGCACCGACAGCATCACCATGTTCGCATTGCGCTGAACGACGAAATGCAGATGCGGACCGCTGGTGTAGCCGGTGTCGCCCGACAGCGCCAGCATCTGCCCGGCGCGAACGCGGTCGCCGACCTGCACGCGCGCGCTTTCGAGCTGCAGGTGCGCGTACACCGCCATCGTGCCGTCGCTGTGCACGATGCGCACGTTGTTCGCGCGGTCGCCGTATTTGTCCATATCGAGGCCGTTGCCGTAGTAGTCGTTGTCGACCGTCATCACGACGCCGTCGCGCGCGGCGAGCACCGGTGTGCCTTCGGGCATGCCGATATCGATCGCGTATTGATTCTGCGGTTCGGTGTGGCTGAACGTGCCGCCGAAGGCCTGGTTGATGCGGAACTTGCGGTCGGCCGGAAACGGCAGGGCGTAGCGCGCGTTCCCGTCGGGCACTGCGCGATAATCGCCGGGCAGATAAGTATATTTGTAGCCGTAGCGGAAGCCGGCGGCCGGATTGGTCGCGGTGATGCGCAGCGCGCGCGTCTCGCTGCGCCCGGGCAGGACGACGCGCGCGGGCAGCACGTCGGGATCGGTGCGCACGTTCTGCGCGTCGGTGACGTCGAGTTCGACCGTCACCGGCCCGCCGGTGTTGTTGACGAAGACGATCACGCGGTCCTCGTCCGGGCCGTCTTCACGCGAGCGCAGCAGCGGCTCGGCGTCGGTGCGCACGAGCGTGGATTTGACTCCCTGCGTGTTGTCCGGCGGCTTTACGTCGGTGAAATGCACGATGCCCTGCGCGTCGGTGTACTGGTACATGTGCTTCGCCTGCGCCGCCGCGGTAAGGCCGACGAGGACGAAAACCCATATTGCGCGGGACCGGTTGGATAAGCGTTTGGTTGACACGTCCGACTCCGCCGGAAAACGGGACTTAAGGTTTTGCGGGCGCCTCGTGCAGCCCGCTGAACAGCACGTCGAGCAACTCGCCATCCGGGTCTTCGTCCTGTTCCCAGTACATGATGCCGCCCAACCGATTCGACCGGACAAAGGCGATTTTCGCTTTCAGCGACTCCACGTCTTCGTAACTGACGAAATGCCGCGTGGTTTCGTTCCACAGAAACGGCGCCTGCGCTTCGGCGTCCCAATGGCGCACGTAGCCGTTCTTGTCGATGTAGTCAGACTGGAGTTTTTTCCAGCCACGGTAGGCGATGAAATGGCCGTAGTGCTGGTACAGCCCGTCGTGCGCCGGATCGACCTCGGCGAATTCGCGTCCATAGAACGCCGCGCCGATCACCAGCTTGCGCGGCGCGATGCCGGCGGCGAGAAATTGCCGCACAGCGCGGTCGGTCGTGCGCGCGGCCGGCGGCGTCAGCGCGGAGGCGTGCAGACCGGCGTGGTGGCCTGTGGTCGCGGTCAGGCCGTTGACGAAGTCGTAGGTCATCATGTTGAACCAGTCGATCTGCCGGTCGACGCCGGCGAGGTCGACGTGGTCGACGAACTCCGCGTCGGCGATGGCGATGCTGAGCGCGTAGCGCTCCGTGCCGCGGCGGCCGTCGCGCGTGGACGCTTTGTCCAGCTCAGCGCGAACCGCCGCGAGCAGGGCGGTGAAATTCGCACGATCCTGTTCGCTCGAGGCGATGCCGCTCTCGTGATGGCCGGGATATTCCCAATCCACGTCGAGCCCGTCCGCGTGCTGCGCGCGCACCAGCGCCGCCGCGCTGCGCGCGAAACGCTGCCGGCCTTTCGCCGTCGCGGCCGCTTCGGAAAATCCGCCCGAGCCCCAGCCGCCGACCGAAATCATCACGCGCAGATGCGGATGCCCGGCTTTCAGGGCGAGAATGCCCTGCAGGCGGGGAATCGCCTTGGCGTCGAGCGTCACCTCGCCGTTATGCACCCCGGCGAAAGCGAAGATCAGCGTGTCGACCTTGCCGGGATCCCAGCGGTCATTCGCGTTGCGCGCGCCGACATAGCCGACGATGCGGTAATCCTGCGCGTGCGCGTGCAGCGCGACGCCGAGCAGCAGCGCGGCGAGAATCCGGTTCAGAGAGGTCAGCATTCGATGACGTTCACGGCGAGTCCGCCGCGACTGGTTTCCTTGTATTTGTCCTGCATGTCGCGGCCGGTATCGCGCATCGTCTTGATCACCTTGTCGAGCGAAACGCGGTGCTTGCCGTCGCCGCGCAAGGCCATGCGCTGCGCGTTGATCGCTTTGACCGCGCCCATCGCGTTGCGTTCGATGCACGGAATCTGCACGAGGCCGCCGATTGGATCGCAGGTTAGGCCGAGGTTGTGCTCCATGCCGATTTCCGCCGCATTTTCGACCTGATAAATGCTGCCGCCGAGCGCCGCGGTGAGCCCGCCCGCCGCCATCGAACAAGCCACGCCGACCTCGCCCTGGCAGCCCACTTCGGCGCCGGAAATCGAGGCGTTCTCCTTGTAAAGAATGCCGATCGCGCCGGCGGTCAGCAGAAAATCGACGATGCCCGCATCGTTCGCGCCCGGCGCGAAACGTTCGTAGTAGTGCAGCACGGCCGGAATGATGCCGGCGGCGCCGTTGGTCGGCGCGGTGACGACGCGCCCGCCCGCGGCGTTCTCCTCGTTGACCGCGAGCGCGTAGAGATTGACCCAGTCGAGAATCGTCAGCGGATCGCGCAGCGCCGCCTCGGGGCGATTGCGCAATTCCTCGGCCAGCGTCGGCGCGCGGCGCAGCACCTTGAGGCCGCCCGGCAGCGTGCCTTTCTCGCGCATGCCGCGCGCGACGCAATCCGACATGGCGCGCCAAATCGTCAACAGTCCTTCGCGCACCTCCGCTTCGCTGCGCCAGACCTTCTCGTTATCGAGCATCACTTGCGCAATCGTTTTGCCGGATTCCTCACAGAGCTTCAGCAGTTGCTCGCCCGTGGAAAACGGATACGGCAGCGGCGTCGTGTCGGGCACGATCTTGTCGTCGGCCGCCTCGTCGTGATTGACGACGAAGCCGCCGCCGACCGAATAGTAGTCGCGCGTCGCGATCACCTCGCCCTGAGCATCGAACGCGGTGAAGCGCATGCCGTTGGTGTGATACGGCAGCTTTTGCCGCTTGTTCATGACGAGATCGGTCTTCTCGTTGAAAGGAATCTCGTGCTTGCCGAGCACGCGGATTCTTTTCGTCTCGCGAATGCGCTTCAGCCGTTCGGGAATCGAATCCGGATCGATCTTGTCCGGCCACTCGCCCTCGATGCCGCACAGCACGGCCTTGTCGGTGCCGTGGCCGCGGCCGGTCAGCGCGAGCGAGCCGAACACCTCGGCGCGGATGCGCGCGACGCGCGCGAGATCGCCTTTTTCCTCGAGCCAGCGCGTGCAGAAGCGCGCGGCCGCGCGCATCGGCCCGACCGTGTGCGAGGAGGACGGGCCCACGCCGATCTTGAACAAATCAAATACACTGACAGCCATGCCGTTACCACATCGATGGATGCGCCATTCTAGCTTTTTTGCTCGTCATTCCCGCGAAAGCGGGAATCCAGTTCTTGATCTGCAAGCAAAAATTGGATTCCCGCTTTCGCGGGAATGACGGAGTTGCGGATCATGCGCCTGATTCTCTATCAACGCGACAGCTGCCATCTGTGCGACCTTGCTCTCGCCGAGCTGGCGCAGGCGCGGGCGCCGGATTTCGACACCGTGTTCGTCGACGACGATACGCAGCTCGAAGCGCGCTACGGCGAACGCGTGCCGGTGCTGCGCGACGAAGACGCCGGCACAGAACTCGCCTGGCCGTTCGA
>DAIMZS010000106.1:0-5416 GCA_036733825.1 Rudaea sp. | reverse complement strand
TTTGCGAAAATCCTGCGTGCCGCTCAACGCGGGCGCCGTGTGGCGCGGATTCGGTACGCCGCCGGTAAACGTCAGCATCAACTGCCAGCCCTCGGGGCCGACATCGGCCGTTTTCATCTGCGCAGAAAACTCGATCGTGCGGCCCGCGTGCGCCGAGATCGGCACGTTCTGCGCAATCATTCCGTACACCTGCTCGCGGGTCCGTTCGATACGCAAGCTCGCCGCGCCGGTCGCACTCGTGCCGTGATCGATGCCGAACTTGTAGGAAACGGGACCGGCGTGCTGGCTCGTGCTCCAGCCGTCGGTGGCGCCGTCCGCGCCTGGTTTGGCTTCGAAATCCGGATTCCTCAGCGCGATCGAACCGGGCAGGTCGACATAAGGTTCGCTCGAACGTTGAGCGCAACCCGCCAGCGCAAACAGAATCGCGCCGATCCATCCGGCAGCTCGCATCGTGAAATCCCCTGAATGAAGTGACGACGGCGGAGTATGCCATCAAGTCACGGCCGACTGCCCGCGCAACCGCGCCAGAATCGCCGCGCGCGCCTCGCGCAAAATCGAGTCGCGGTCGAGGCTCGCGACGATGTCGGCGACGGCGCGCTTGGCGCCGCCTTCGCCCCAGCTTTTGCCTTGCACGAGATACTTCTCCGCGGCGCGGCCGACGAGTTCGGTCGCGTACCAGGCGAGTGCGCCCTGCGCGCCGGCGGTGACGACGGTGGTCAGTCCTGCGCTGACGCCCTTGAGCGCGCTCGACACCAGATGCACGCCCCAGATAGCGCCCATCAGCGCGGCGAGCGCGCCGGTGATCGTGGCGATCAGCGTGCCGGCTTCGCTGCGCGTCAGCGGCAGTCCGTATACTTTTCCCAAATGCAGCACGAGGGCGACGTCGAGCGAGGCGGCGGCAAGCAGATCGGCGACCGGCACCGGATTGAGCGCGACGGCGACGCCTTTGGCCAGGCAGTAGTTGCGGATCACGCGTTGGGCCAGGTCGCGGCGCGCGGCGGCAACGCGCACGGCGACGCGGTCGGAAAGATCGCCCGCGAACAGACCGGCGTTGAGCGCGGCCAGCGTCTTGCCTTCGCGCTCGGCGATCGCGCGCAGTCGCGCGTCGAGTGCGGCGACGTCGGGCGCCTGTGCCACGCGCGTTTCGTTTTTGCCGCCGTCGGCGCCGACCTGCACGACGATGCGCTCGGCCGGGCGCGCGGCGCAGGCGACAACGTCATCAAAGCGCACGAGCCCGGCCGCATGTTCACGCAGGCGCGCGAGCAGACGCTCGCGTTCGTCGACGGTGTAGCGGTCGGCCTTGTTCAGCGCAAGCAGCAGCGGGCGCTGGGTCTGGCCGAGGGTGCGCAGCGCGGAGAGCTCGCTCTGCGTCATGTCGCCGTCGACGACGAAGATGACCAGATCACTGATCGCGGCGACATCGAAAGCGAGCCGCTCGCGCTCCTCGCCCGACAATTCGTTGATGCCGGGCGTGTCGATCAGATGCAGGCCCTGGCCGGCGACCTCGTGCCAGCGTTGCGCGTTGCGTGCCGTGGTCGTGCCGTGCAGCACGCCCGTCGCGAATGCCTCGCGGCCGAGCAACGCATTGCCGAGCGCGGACTTGCCGACGCTGACGCGGCCGAATACGGCGATGTGCAGCTCCCCAGCGGCGAGTTTGTCCAGCAGCGATTCGATCTGGGCGAAGTCGTCGGTCAATTCGCCGCGCACGCTGGCGGGAATGGTGCGGTCTTCAAGCAACGCGCGCAGCGCTTCGGACGTTTGAACGACATGCGCGTCGGATGGCGCAGCGGCGCCGGTCGATGTGCCGCCGCCGATGCGCTGGCGCAGTTTATTCCACCATTCCGTTGTGTTCATGCGGCGAATCGTACAGGCACAGACACCGCGTGGTGCGATAAATCGCGCCTCTACTTGCCGGTCAGCATCAGATGCGCGTGCACCGGCACATCGGCGCCGATGTCGTTCCAGTCTTTACCGGCGCCGAGGCCGAAATCGGCGCGCTTGAGGACGGTGTCGACGTCGAGCGTAGCTTTATCGCCACTTGCCGCGAACTTGACCTTGAGCGTGACCGGCTGGGTCTTGTCGCGGATCGTCAGCTTGCCCTTGGCCTCGACGCTGCCGTCCGCGGCTTTGGCGAACGACTCGGTGACGAAGTGCGCCTGCGGGAATTTCTTCGGATCGAAGAACTCGTCGCCCTTGAGCGAATCGTCGCGCTCGCTGCTCGCGGTGTCGACGCTGGCGACATCGACCTTGACGTCGAATTTCGACTTCGACAGGTCGGTTTCGTCATAGCTGATCGCCGCGTCGAACTTCTTGAACTTGCCGGCGAAGCCTTCGTTTTGGTACGTGCCTTTGAAGGTCAGCGTCGACTGCACGGCGTCGACCGCCCAGTCACGCGCCTGGGCCGCGATCGGCAGGCTCAGCAGCAGGATCGGAAGCAGAAGGCGTGGTTTCAGCATGATCGTTCTCCATCGATGCGGGTACGGATTCGGAAGGGATATCGGCCACGGACGTCACCGGCGCGCGCCGCCCGGGCAGCATGCGCGACAGTGTGCCGTCGCGGCTGACGAATTCGTGAATGAAGGCCATCGCTGCGTGGCCGCAGGCGACGATGACGAGCAGCCAGAACAGCCATTCGTGCGTCTCCTGCGCCACGTCCTTGAGATCCGGATTTGCCGCGACGATGTGCGGAATCTCGAACAGGCCGAAAAAGTACATCGGCCGCAACGGGCTGACCGAATCGAACCACCAGCCCGACAGCGGCACGGCGAACAGCAATCCGTAGAGCAGTGCGTGGCCCACGCGCGCGCCGAGCACTTGCCGGCGCGGCATCGATGCGGGGTCGAGCGGACGCGCGTCGAACGCGCGCCAGATCAGACGCAGCACGGCGAGCGCGAGCACCGTTATGCCCAGCGATTTGTGGAAGCTGTAGTAGGGGATGATATTCGGCTTCTTCGGCAGGTTCACCATGTACAGGCCGAGCGTGCCTTGCACGATGATCAGCGCAACGATCAGCCAATGAAACGTCTTCGCCAAACCGCCCCAGTGCTGGGCGCTGCTCTTCAATGGCATGTCATGGCTCCGTCGGTTGGGCGGGAGAAGCGGGTTCTTGCGCGTGCTCGGCGGCCGCTTGCGCATCCTTGTCGCGCGTGCCTTCGGCTTCGATGCGAATGCTGATTTCGTCGCCGACATCGGGCAAGTATCTGGTCATGCGGAAATCCGAACGCTTGAGTTGCGCGCTGGCGCTGAATCCCGCCGTCCACTTCAGCGTGTAGGCATGCACGCCGGCGCGGTTGAAGGTGACGGCCAAATCGAGCGGCCGGGTGACGCCGAGCAGGGTCAACTTGCCGTGTGCGACGCCGGTTTTCTCGCCGGTTTTCTCGACGCGCTCGGAGACGAAACGCGCGGTCGGATAATGCGCGACGTCGAGAAATTCGCGCGAGCGCAGTTTGTCGTTCCACGCGGCGTCGCCGAAGTCGATCGACGCCGCGTCGATTTCCGCGTTGACCTGGGCCGAGCTCCAGTCGTCCGCGTCGAAGCGGAAATAACCGCCCTTCACGCGCAGGCGTCCGCCCGGATGCGAGAAGCCGAGATGGCTGACGCCGACCGTGACCTGAGTATGCACCGGGTCCAGACGATAATCGCGCGGCCCCGCGAACGCGGCCAGAGGCAGCGCAAGGGCGAAGACGGCGGCGGCGCGGGAGAGGAACATGGCCAGACTATGCGATAGCGAGGTGACGGGAACAAGCCTCATCGGTGGAACGATGTGTTCGTCCCTCTTTATAAGACAGGGCGGTTACGAATCTTCTTTCTCGCCGCGCAGCGCGTACTGCGCAATCCGCTTCAGCCGCTCGGCGCTCGTGTCGGCGAGCAGGCGCGACAGCGCGCTGTTCGCCGCATCGCGGTCGAGCGTGTGGCGCTCGCGCAAGGTCACCGCGACCGCGCGGCCGAGGCTGTCGAAAATCAATCCGTAGGCGATTGCGTGCATCACGCCGCCGCCGAGCGTGCCGAGGCCCGGAAACGCCTTGGCCGCGTTGCCGGCGATCGCCAGCACGAGCGAGGCGCTCGTGCGCACGGTCAATTTGACTTGGGCGACAAAGGCATCAATGTCGATGTCGCGCACCGGTACGTCGTAAAGCTTGGACAGTTCGCGCACGAGTCCCGTCGCGAGCACGGCCTGAATGACGAGGTCGCTGCCGGGCATCACCGCGGCGAGCGCGCCGACGACGGCGCGGCGCGTGTATTTGGCTATGATCGCATCCGCCTCGCGTTCGCGCACGGCGGCTTCGAGTTCGTCCATGCGCGCATCGACGCGGCTCAGCACCGCGGCCTCGCGTGCCGGCTCGAACGCCGCGGCGCCGCCGTCGGCGAAGCGTTCGAGCACGGCGACGAGCGCGGCGACGTCGGCGGCGCGCTCGCGCGTCACGTTTTCGCTGCGGCCGTCGGCGAGACGGCGCTCGACGGTCTGCATGCCGCCGGCACTGACGAGCACCTGCGCGTCGGTCGCGTCACGATAACGCCGGCGCAGCACGGCGCTGAGCGCATCGCGTTCCTCATAGTGCAGCTGATCGGTCTTGTTGAGCACCAGCACCAATGGCTTGCCGAAACCGCGCAGCCAGCGCAGCTCGGCGTCCTGGTCGCGCGTCAAGTCGCCGGCGCAGACGTAGAGAACGATGTGCGCGCGCAGCGCTTCGTCGCGTGCGATCGATTCGCGCGCTGCGCCGGCCACCTCGTGCGTGCCGGGCACGTCGGCAAACACCGCCTCGGCGGCGCCGAGGCGCGCGGCATAGTGCGTCACCGCGCGCGTGGTGCCGCCGAGCACATCGGAAGGCGCCGCCGCGCCGGGCGCGAGCGCGCGGATCACGCTCGATTTGCCCGCGCTGATTTCGCCGAACACGGCGATGTAGATCTGCTCGCCGCGCGCGCGCCGGTCGAGTTCGGCAAGCTCGGACTCCAGCGCGGCGGTGTCGGCGCGCTGCTGTGCAAGCACGTCGATGCGCGCCTGCACGTCGGCGCGTTGCGGGGCTTTCGCGGCAGCGCGGCGGCGCGGTCGCGGCCGCAGCAGGCGCCAGGCGATCCAGGCAAAACCGAGCACCGCCAACGCGATCAGGCCGGCGACGGCGTATTGCAGCCACGCCGGCAGATCGCGCAATTCCTGCCACAACGCGATGCCGCCGCGCAGCGCGGCGATCAGCGTCCACAACAGCGCCGCGAGCACGAGGGCGAGCACGGCAAGGAGGATCAGGCGCAGCGGGCGGCTTGGGCTCGGCATGGTCCGCGAGGAGGGCGAGTGGCGGCGATTCTACTGGAGCGGCCGTGGTTTCTGGCATCATCGCGCGGCAGGGTAGTGGTCCAGTTTGAAATTTTGCTTTCCGTTCGTGGTGAGGTATCGAACCACGAACGGCAATCTTGGCGTGAA
>DAIMZS010000105.1:8742-10429 GCA_036733825.1 Rudaea sp. | reverse complement strand
GTGACGATCATCGCCGCCGCCACTGCGGCCGGCTGGCCGAGGAGAGCGAGCGTGATCAGCGTGATCGCCTTGACGACCTCGGTACCCATCAACGCCGACACCGGTCCGAAACGGGTCAGCACGACGCGCGTCACCACGATCTGCAGCACCGCCATCAGCACGTTCACCGACAGGTCGATGCTCGCGTAGAAATCCGTGCGCGCCGCGCCGTCCGGGTAGTACTGATGGCCGATGTCGGTCTGCAGGTTGTAGAGCACCGTGCCGACGCAGTCGCCGAGCAGCATGAGGATGGCGACGCGGCGCAGGAATGCGGAACCGAACACCAGCTTGGCGCCGGCCCAGAAGCCGCCGCCGATGACCGCTTCGTTGCGCTGCGTGTCCTGCGCCACCGGATGCCGCCGCGACCAGGCGACCAGCGCAAAGATGCACGCCACCGCGCCGAGCAGCATGCACGCAGCGACGCCGAGCAGCGGCCCGATGCCGATCAGGTGCACGAGCCACTTGGTCAACAGCGGCCCCGCGATTGCGCCGAGCGCGCCGCCGAACGCGATGATGCCGAACAGGCGGTGCGACTGCTCGACGCTGAAGATGTCGGCGATGAAACTCCAGAACACCGCGACGACGAACAAATTGAACACGCTCATCCAGACGAAGAACACCTGGCCGAGCACGCGCGGATTGAGCTGCCCCTGCACCTCGAACGCGGGAATGAATGCGATCAAATTCGCGATGAAGAACAGGTAGACGATCGGCACGAAGCGTTTGCGAGGAAAGCGCGCGATCAGCCAACCGTAGACCGGCGTGAGCACCAACGTGACGATGAACGTCGTCAGATAGAACTGAAACAGCACCTGCGATCCGCTCGCCGCCGCGAGCTGTTCGCGCACCGGCCGCAGCACGTAGTACGCCGCGAGCACGAGGAAGAAATACACGAAGGCCAGGATCAGCGCCGGCCATTCGTTGCGCTTCACTCCGGTCAACGGCACGGCTACATCCGCGCCGGTTCGCGTCGCCGCGGTACCCGATTCGAGTTGGGATTCGGCCAAGGAAGTGTCTTCAGGTCGGTGGGCGGCGAAGGGTAACATGGGGGCGTTCCGGGTCGACGACAACGTCACGTTTTCGGCCCGCCGCCGCCGGCGGGCATATCGTATGCTTCGCGCATGACCTTCTCGCTCGCCTCGATCCATATCTATCCGCTCAAATCCGGCGCGCCGCTGGCGCTCAAGTCGTCCGTGGTGGAAACGCGCGGGCTCGCGCGCGACCGGCGCTGGATGGTGGTCGACGCGCACGGCAAGTTTCTTACCGGGCGCGAGCATGCGCGCCTGACTCTGATCCGCGCCTTGCCCAATGCGGACGAATCGCTGCATCTGGACGCGCCTGGCACCTCCGGCATCCGCATCGGCGTGCCCGACGCGCGCGGCGTGCGTCTGGCGACCGCGGTCTGGGATAGTCCGGTATCGCCGCTGATCGCGGACGAAACCGCCAACACCTGGCTCAGCACCTTTCTCGGTGCGCCGGCACGCCTGGTTTACATGGACAGCGAATGCGTGCGCGCGATCGATGCGAAATACGCCGCGCCGGGCGACGAAGTCAGCTTTGCCGACGGCTTTCCGCTGCTGCTGATTTCGCAGGCTTCGCTCGACCTGCTCAACTCGAAGCTCGCCGCACCCGTGCCGATGCTGCGTTT
>DAIMZS010000105.1:7193-8642 GCA_036733825.1 Rudaea sp. | reverse complement strand
CGCGGGGTGGTGCGCGTCGGCGATGCGGTCAGCGTGATCGCATAGTCGTTGTCATTTCGGCGTAGGGCATGACTTTCGGCCTACAAGCCGTATCGCGGGCCTTTGTTATCCTGCGTGGCCCGCTCCAAGGAAGACCGCCATGCGCGCACGCTTTATCGCCTTCCTCCTCGCCGCCGGTGCCAGCGTCACCGCGCTCGCGGCTGACCTCACGATTCCAAAGATTGCCTACCAGGAACGCACGCTCGCCAACGGCCTGCAGGTGATCAGCGTCGAGGACCACACGAGCCCGACCGTCGCCGTGCAGGTCTGGTACCACGTCGGCTCGAAGGACGATCCGGCCGGCCGCAGCGGCTTCGCGCATCTGTTCGAACACCTGATGTTCAAGAGCACGAAGAACATGAAGGCCGAGCAGTTCGACCGCCTGACCGAAGACGTCGGCGGCCACAACAACGCCTCCACCGCGGACGACTTCACCAACTACTTCGAAGCGGTGCCGTCGAACCACCTGCAGCGCCTGCTCTGGGCCGAGGCCGAGCGCATGGCCAACCTCACGGTGGACGAAGCGAACTTCAAGTCCGAACGCGCCGTGGTCGAGGAAGAACTGCGCCAGCGCGTGCTTGCCCAGCCGTACGGCCGCCTGTTCAACGCGATTGCGAAGGATTCCTACCTCGTGCATCCGTACAAGCGCCCGGGCATCGGCAGCATCGAAGATCTCGAAGCCGCGTCGCTGCAGGACGTCATCGATTTCCATAAAACGTACTACCGCCCCGACTACGCCACGCTGATCGTCGCCGGCGATTTCGATTCGGGCGAACTCAACAAGTGGGTCGATCAGTATTTCGGCGCGTTGACCAAGCCGTCGGCGTCGGTTCCGCGCGTCACTGCGGTCGAACCGACCTGGGACAAAGACCGCCGCTACAACGAGCACGGCCCGAACGTGCCGCTGCCTGCCGTCGTGCTGTCGTGGCTCGCGCCGCCGGAGAAGAGCGCCGACACCGTCGCGCTCGCCGTCGCCGCCTCGCTGCTCAGCAATGGCGAGTCGTCGCGATTGAACCAGGCGTTGGTCTATCGCGACCAGATCGCCCAGTCGGCCGACTTCGGCAGCACCAGCGGCGCCGACAACAGCTTGCTGTACGCCTTCGCCGTTCTCGCCAGCGGACACAAACCCGAGGAAGCCGAGAAGGCGCTGCTCGCGGTAATCAACGACACGGCGACGAAACCGATCGCCGACGCCGAACTCGACAAGGTGAAAACCAAACTGCTCACGCAGGCACTGGCCAAGCGCCAGACGGCCGAAGGCAAAGCCTTCGCGATCGGCGAAGCGGTGCTGCTCACCGGCAATCCCGCCACCGCGAACGAGGATCTCGTCCGCCTGCAGGCCGTCACCGCCGCCGACGTGCAGCGCGTGCTGAAGAAATACGTGCTCGACGCGCATCGCGTCACGATCGT
>DAIMZS010000105.1:3271-7093 GCA_036733825.1 Rudaea sp. | reverse complement strand
CTCGCCAACGGCCTGCGCATCGTCGTCGCCACGCGCCGCGCGACGCCGCTGGTGACGACGACGCTGTACCTGCGCTCGGGTGCCGAAGTCGATCCGCCGCGGCTCGCCGGCCTTGCCGGCATGACCGCCGATCTGCTCGACAAGGGCACGGCCACGCGCAGCGCGCCGCAGATCGCCGAGGCCACGGACTCGCTCGGCGGCAGCTTCAACACCGGCGCGGGCTGGGATTCCTCCTCGGCCGGCATTACCGTGACCACGCCGAAGCTCGGCGCGGCGCTCGATCTGCTCGCCGACATCGTGCTGCATCCGAAATTCGACGCGGAAGAAATCGACCGCCTGCGCAAACAGTCGCTCGACAATCTGCAGCTCGAACTTTCCGAACCGAACGGCCTCGCCGTGCTGGCCGCGCGCCGCGCCGTGTTCGGCGACGGCGCTTACGGACATTCGGCGGACGGCACCGTTTCGTCGCTGCCGCGCATCACGCGCAGCGACATCGTGCGCCTGCACGACACGTATTATCGGCCCGATAATGCGCTGCTCGTGTTCGCAGGCGACATCGATCTCGACCAGGCGACGAAACTGGCCGAATCCACGTTCGGCGCGTGGAAGAATCCGGCGACGCCACTGCCAACAGCGGTCGCGGCGAACGGAAAGACCACGCTGCCTCCGGCCGTGATCGTCGATCTGCCCGGCACCGGCCAGGCGGCAGTCACGCTCGCGCACGCGGGCATCGCGCGCGACGCGGCCGATTACTATCCGGGCATCGTCGCCAATGCGGTGATCGGCGGCGGTTATTCTTCGCGCCTCAACCAGGAGATCCGCATCAAGCGCGGCCTGTCGTACGGCGCGGGTTCCTCGCTCGCCACGCTGCGCCACGGCGGCGCGTTCGTCGCCAGCGCGCAGACGAAAAATCCCTCCGCCGTCGAAGTCGCGGGGCTGATGTTCGCCGAGCTCGATCGCCTGAGCACGAGCGAAGTCGCGGCCGACGAATTCGCCGCGCGCAAGGCGACGCTGTCCGGCAACTACGCGTTCGGCCTCGAGACGACGAACAACCTCGCCGGGCGCGTCGCCGGCTTCGCTCTCTACGGCCTGCCGCTGAGCGAACTCGGCGCATGGCTCGACAAGGTGCAGGCGGTGACGCCCGCGCAGGTGCAGGCATTCGCAAAGACGCACCTCGGCCGCGACGGCGCGACGCTGGTGGTCGCCGGCGATGCCAAGCAGTTCGCCGATGCGCTGGCCAAGGTCTATCCGAAGACGGCGCGCTACGAAGCGGACAAGATCGATTTCGACAGTGCGGATTTGAAGGCTTCGGCGGCGGGAAAACCCGCGCCGAAGAAATGATCGCCGCTCTTTGCTCGTCATTCCCGCGAAGGCGGGAATCCAGCGCCTTTGGCTTCTACAGCAAAGCATAAAGTCGCTGGATTCCCGCTAAGAGCACGCGGGAATGACGAGCAAAAAAGCATTCGTCACCCTGGGGAAACCATGAAAAATCTTTCGCTCGCCATCGCCCTCGCTCTGTCGTTCGCCGCGCACGCCGCCGACACCCCACCGCCAGCCGACACGCCGTATGCCGGCACGCTGAAGCTGCACGTCGATGCGACCGATCTCGATCACCGCGTCTTCCGCGTGCACGAAGAAATTCCCGCGCAACCCGGCGCGCTGACCCTGCTCTACCCGCAGTGGCTGCCGGGCAACCACGCGCCGCGCGGGCCGATCGACAAGCTGGCCGGGCTGGTGATCCGCGCGAACGGCAAGACGCTGCCGTGGCGGCGCGATCCGGAAAACGTCTACGCCTTCCATGTCGACGTGCCCGCAGGCGCGAGTGCGATCGAGGCGGAATTCCAATTTCTTTCGCCGCTCGACACCGGCCAAGGCCGCGTCGTGATGACGCCGGACATGCTCAACCTGCAGTGGAACACGGTCGCGCTCTATCCGGCCGGACATAACGCGAGCCAGGTGCAGATCGCCGCGAGCGCGACGCTTCCCGCAAACTGGGAGTTCGCCACGGCGCTCGAACGCGGCGGCGCGGCGAGCACGGGCAAGATCGATTTCAAGCCGGTCGATTTCGCCACGCTGGTCGATTCGCCGATGTTCGCCGGACGCTACTTCAAGCGCATCGATCTCGATCCCGGCGCGAAAGTGCCGGTGCATCTCAACCTCGTCGCCGACGAGGCGAAGTATCTGGAAATCAAGCCCGAGCAATTGAAGGCGCACCAGGAGCTGGTCAAACAGGCGTACAAGCTGTACGGCTCGCAGCATTACAACCACTACGATTTCCTGCTTGCGCTGTCCAACAAGCTGAGCGGTATCGGGCTGGAACATCATCGATCGAGCGAGAACGGCGTCGCGGCCGAATATTTCACCGACTGGAGCAAGCAGGCTGCCGAGCGCGACCTGCTGCCGCACGAGTACACGCACTCGTGGAACGGCAAGTTCCGCCGCCCCGCCGACCTGACCACGCCGAATTTCAACGTGACCATGGGCGATACCTTGCTGTGGGTTTACGAAGGCCAGACCCAGTACTGGGGCAATGTGCTCGCCGCGCGTTCGGGCCTGCACAGCGCCGAGCAGGCGCGCGACGAACTTGCGATCACCGTGGCCAATTACGCCGACAACCGGCCGGGATTTTCCTGGCGCAACGTGCAGGACACGACCAACGATCCGACGATCGCTCAGCGCCGTCCGCTGCCGTACCGCAACTACCAGCTCAGCGAGGATTACTACAGCGCCGGCGCGCTGGTCTGGCTTGCCGTCGACGCGAAGCTGCGCGAGCTGAGCCATGAGAAGAAATCGCTCGACGACTTCGCGCGCGCTTTCTTCGGCGTCGACAACGGCGACTGGAAGGTGAAGACCTACACGTTCGACGATGTCGCCGCGACGCTGAACACCATCGTGCCGCACGACTGGGCGAAATTCCTGCGCGAGCGCGTCGATGCGAACGAGCCGCCGCTCGACGGCCTCGCCGCGGCCGGCTGGAAACTCGTCTACACCGACAAACCGAGCGAGTACCAGAAGAACGCCGAGAGCGCCGCGAAGAGCAACAACTTCGCCGCCTCGATCGGCCTGATGCTGGCGCAGGACGGCGGCCGCATCACCGACGTGCGCTGGAACGGCCCCGCGTTCAAGGCCGGCGTCGCGCCGGGCGGCACGCTCGTCGCCGTGAACGGCCGCGAATACAAATCCGACCGCCTCGCCGATGCGCTCAAAGAAGCCAAGGGCAGCAACGCGCCGATCGAGCTGCTGGTCAAGAGCGGCGATCTCTACAAAACTTTCCGCGTCGACTACCGCGACGGCCTGAAGTATCCGCATCTGGAACGCATTCCCGGCACCACCGACCGGCTCAGCGCGATCTTTGCGCCGCGCTGAGTGCCTGGCGGACACGTTCCGCTAGACTGCTCCAGCACTACTCACCTGCCGACACGCTGCCTATGAATACCGATCAGATCAACGTCATTCTCAAACGGTTTGAACAGCCCGACGAGACCCGGCTGCTCAAGAAGGGAAAATTCGAACTCGTGCATCTCGGCGGCATGACGATCGGCCGCGCTACCTACGAGCCGGGCTGGCGCTGGAGCGAACATGTCGGCCCGGGCGTGGGTGCGACGCGCTGCTCGGTCGAGCACGTCGGCCTGGTGTTGTCGGGCACGGCGACCGCGGCGTTCGACAACGGTCAGGTGTTCCAGCTGCGTCCGGGCGAACTGTTCTATATTCCGCCGGAGCCGCACGACAGCTGGGTGCTCGGCGATCAGCCCTATGTGTCCCTGCATTTTCTGGGCGCTGGCCATTACGCCAAGTAATGCGTTCCGCCGAGTGGACCTCGGG
>DAIMZS010000105.1:0-3171 GCA_036733825.1 Rudaea sp. | reverse complement strand
TAGGCGCCTTCGCCATCGTTCCGAGCAACGATCTTGCCGCGGCGATTCCGTTCTGGGAGCGCTTGGGCTTTGCGCGGACGGGGGGCGACGATGCGTACATCATCATGACCGGCTGGGGTTGCGAGGTGCATCTCACCCAAGCCGGGTCGGGCCCTTGGCAAGTACCCGTCGAACACAATCCTTTCGGCGTCTTCATACGCACCCCGGAAGTGGATGCGATTGCTGCGCGCGTCGACGATCTGATCATCCGCCCCGGCGGCGTACTTCGTCATCGGGAATGGGGGCTTTACGAGGTCGGCATCGCAGGCCCGGACGGGATGCTCGTCCGCATCGGCTGGCCATCGAGGTTGATCCGGCACTAGGAGTCGAGTTGCGCATGACGAACGCAGTTGCCAATCCTTCGGAAGCGCTTCAATCCGGCGTTCTGACCTCGCCCGCCGACCCGATGCTCAGCGCAGCCATCGCGCAAACCCTGCGTGCGCCGGCGGCCGAACGGGCGCAGTTGTTCGCCGAACTCGTCGCCGGCATCGAACGTTTCATGGCTGCGCATCCGCAGGAACGCCCGTGGACATGCCGCGTTTTCCGCGGTACCGAGGGCTCGGCAATTTTCCGCGGCGGCGTCGGCCACTCGCTCGTGATCGACTCCGCCGGCCGGCTCTGGCGCGCGCGCAGCTACGAAGATTTCGAGACGACGTACCTGTTCGATGGCAGCATCTACGAAATCGACACGCTGACCCCCATCTATTCGCAGATGCGCGAATATGGTCCGAGGTAGCGCGATGCATCGATTGTTTGTTTACGGAACGCTGGCGCCCGGCAAGCCCAACGAACATGTCCTGGCAAATATTCCCGGCACGTGGGAGCCGGCGACCGTCACCGGCACGCTGATTGCCGAAGGCTGGGGCGCGGCGATGGGCTACCCGGGCATCGTTTTGGACGAACGCGCAAATGAGGTGCCCGGCCTCGTCTTCAGCTCCGAACATCTGGCGGCGCACTGGCCGCGCATCGACGAGTTCGAAGGCGAAGGCTACGAGCGCGTTCTCACCTCGGCGAAGCTCAACGACGGGCGGATCGTCGACGTCTATATCTACCGTCTCAGCGAAACACTCTAAACGGACTTCATCGATGACTGCAAAAACCCCGCTTTCCGAATACCTCGTCCTCTCCCGCGGCCAGTGGGATGCGTCGGCATCGAAGGAGGACATTCAGCGCACGATCGATGCGTTTTACGTCTGGCACGAACGAATGATCGCGGAGGGCAAGATGAAGACCGGCAGCCGTCTGATGAAAGAAGGCAAGTTCGTTTCCAAGCACTCGGTCACCGACGGCCCGTATGCCGAAGCGAAGGAAGTGATCGGCGGCTACTGGTTCGTCACGGCGCAGAGCCTCGACGAAGCCACGCGATGGCTCGCACAAAGCCCCTGCCTCGACTACGGCCTGTTCTACGAAGTGCGCGCGCTCGACGCGGTGCCCTGCGATGCATTCGCGGTGACCGCGGAGACGCCGATCACGGCTTGAGCCGACCGTGATCGCCGCGCGCCGTGCTGCACTGCGATGGAGCATCTGCTCTAGCGCGCGCCTTTAGCCTCGCGCGGGTCCGCCGCACGGACGCCACACGGGACTTTGCATGAGCTACGACACCATCGTTGTCGGCGCCGGATCGGCCGGCTGCGTGCTGGCCAATCGTTTGAGCGAGGATCCGAACCGGCGCGTGCTGCTGCTCGAAGCGGGTCCCGCGGACTGGCATCCCTTCATCCACATGCCGGCCGGCATCGCCAAACTCGTCGGCAACCGCAAGATCAATTGGAACTATTCGACCGAGCCCGAAGCGCAGCTCAACCATCGACGCCTGTGGTGGCCGCGCGGCCGCGTGCTCGGCGGTTCGAGCTCGATCAACGCGATGATCTACATGCGCGGCACGCCGAACGATTACGATCGTTGGGCGCAAGCGAGCGGCGACGAGCGCTGGGCTTGGCGCAACGTGCTGCCCGTGTTCAAGCGTTCGGAGAACAATCTGCGCGGCGCGAGCGAATGGCACGGCGCGGGCGGCCCGCTCAGCGTATCGGACCTGATCCACCGCAATCCATTGTCGCAGGCGTTCATCGACGCCGGCATCGCCGCCGGCTACCCGCGCAACGACGATTTCAACGCCGCGCAGCAGGCCGGCTTCGGCTTCTATCAGGTGACCCAGCGCAACGGCGCGCGTGCCTCGGCCGCCGCGGCTTTCCTCAAGCCGGCGCGGGCGCGCCGGAACCTGACCGTGCTCACCCAGGCCGCGACCGAACGCGTGCTGCTTTCCGGACAACGCGCGGTCGGCGTCGACTATCGTCATCGCGGCCGGCTCACGCGCGCCGAAGGCGGCGAAGTCATCCTCTGCGGCGGCGCGATCAACTCGCCGCAGTTGCTGATGCTTTCCGGCATCGGCCCGGCCGATCATCTGCGCGAGCACGGCATCGCGGTCGCGCATGATCTGCGCGGCGTCGGCGGCAACCTGCAGGATCACCTCGACGTCTGCACCCTGCAGCACAGCACGCGGCCGGTCAGCTACGACCAGCTCAACGACGCCACCGTCGTTTGGCAGTATCTGACGAAACGTACGGGCCCGGGCACCTCCAACGTCGCCGAAGCCGGCGGCTTCGTGCGCTCGCGCTTCGCTGCGGACGCCGATTGCGACGTGCAGTTCCATTTCGTCCCCGCCATGCTCGACGACCACGGCCGCCGCCGTCTGCCCGGCTACGGCTACACCGTCCATGCCTGCTTTCTGCGGCCGAAGAGCCGCGGCACGATTCGGCTGCACTCGGCCGATCCGTCGGCTCCGGCGAAGATCCACGCGAATTATTTATCCGATGCGGAAAACTTCGATCTCAAGATGATGATCGAGGCGGCCAAACTCTCGCGCGACCTCTTCGCGCAGGCGCCGTTCGACGCCTATCGCGGCAGCGAAATCTTTCCCGGTGCAGAAGCGAAAACCGACGCGGATCTGGAAACCTTCGTGCGCCGAAAAGCCGAGACGATCTATCATCCGGTGAGCACCTGCCGCATGGGCCAAGACGAAGACGCCGTCGTCGACTCCGAACTGCGCGTGCGCGGGATCGGCGCACTGCGCGTGGTCGATGCGTCGGTCATGCCGAGCTTGATCGGGGGCAATACGAATGCGCCGACGATCATGAT
>DAIMZS010000104.1:3464-10473 GCA_036733825.1 Rudaea sp. | reverse complement strand
TCCAGCCGCATCGTCAACGCGATGCGCTTG
The DNA here is from genome assembly GCA_036733825.1 of Rudaea sp. Lineage (GTDB taxonomy): Bacteria > Pseudomonadota > Gammaproteobacteria > Xanthomonadales > Rhodanobacteraceae > Rudaea. Next base: position 10,443 of record DAIMZS010000104.1, on the reverse strand, counting down.
CGCGGCAGGTCCACCTCGAGCACCTTGACCTTGACGATGTCGCCCGCCTTCACCGCCTCGCGCGGGTCCTTGACGAACTTGGTCGACAGCGCCGAGATGTGCACGAGGCCGTCCTGGTGCACGCCGATATCGACGAACGCGCCGAACGCGGCGACGTTGGAGACGCGGCCCTCGAGGACCATTCCGGCCTTCAGGTCTCTCATGTCCTCGATGCCGTCGGCGAATTCGGGCATGTGGAACTCGGGACGCGGGTCGCGGCCGGGCTTTTCCAGTTCCTTGAGGATGTCGCGCACGGTCGGCACGCCGAATTTCTCGTCGGTATACTTTTCCGCCTTGAGCGAACGCAGGAAAGTAATGTCGCCGATCACCTGGCGCATCTCGCGGCCCGATTCGCCGAGGATGCGCTCGACCACCGGATAGGCTTCCGGATGCACGCTCGACGCATCGAGCGCATTGTCGCCGTTCATCACGCGCAGAAAGCCGGCGCATTGTTCGAACGCCTTGTCGCCGAGGCGCGGCACCTTCTTGATCGCCGCGCGCGAGCGGAACGCGCCGTGTTCATCGCGGTACTTCACTACGTTCTCGGCGACGCTCGGCGACAGACCGGCCACGCGCGACAGCAGCGCGCTCGATGCGGTATTCACATCGACGCCGACGCTGTTCACGCAGTCCTCCACCACGGCGTCGAGCGAGCGCGCCAGCTTCACCTGGTTCACGTCGTGCTGGTATTGGCCGACGCCGATCGCTTTCGGTTCGATCTTGACGAGTTCGGCGAGCGGATCCTGCAGGCGCCGCGCGATCGACACCGCCCCGCGCAGCGACACGTCCATGTCGGGAAATTCCTTCGCCGCGGTTTCCGAGGCGGAGTACACCGACGCGCCCGCTTCGCTGACCACGACCTTCGCCAGCTTCAGCTCGGCATGCTTCTTCATCAGCTCGCCGGCGAGCTTGTCGGTCTCGCGCGAGGCGGTGCCGTTGCCGATCGAAATCAGGTCGACCTTGAACTGCTTGCACGCGGCCGCGAGGTAAGCGATCGACTTGTCCCACTCGTTGCGCGGCTCGTGCGGGTAGATCGTGCCGGTGCCGAGCACCTTGCCGGTGGTCTCGACGATGGCGATCTTGACACCGGTGCGAATGCCTGGATCAAGGCCCATCACCACCTTGTGGCCCGCGGGTGCGGCCATCATCAGGTCCTTCAGATTGCTGCCGAACACGCGGATCGCCTCGTCCTCCGCGGCTTCGCGCGCACGCCCGAACAGGTCGAGCGTGAGCTGCAGCATCAGCTTGATGCGCCAGAGCTGGCGGCAGGTTTCGCGCAGCCACGCGTCGGCCGGACGGCCACGGTCGGCGATGTCGAAATGCACCGCGATGCGGCCTTCGGCTTCGGCGTGGCCCTGATCCGCTTCGACGCCCGGCTCCAAGTCCAGGTCGAGAAAACCTTCGTTGCGCGCGCGGAGCAGCGCGAGCAGACGATGCGAGGGAATCGCCTTGATCGATTCAGCGTGATCGAAATAGTCGCGGTACTTCACGCCCTCGACTTCCTTGCCGGCGGCGACCTTGGCGCGGATCTGGCCGCGCCCCCACAACCATTCGCGCAGCTCGCCGATCAGTGCAGCGTCTTCGCTCATTTCTTCGAGCACGATCGCGCGCGCGCCGTCGAGCGCAGCCTTCGCGTCGGCGACGTTCTTTTCCGCGTCGATGTAGGCTGCAGCCAACGTCTCGGGGGTTTCGGAAGGATTGCCGCGTAGCGCATCAGCCAGCGGCTGCAGACCCGCGTCACGCGCGATCTGCGCCTTGGTACGGCGCTTGGGTTTGTACGGAAGATAAAGGTCTTCGAGGCGCGCCTTGGTGTCGGCGTCGAGAATCTGCGCCTTCAATTCGTCGGTGAGCTTGTTCTGCTCGGCGATGCTCGCGAGCACCGCGCTGCGGCGTTCTTCGAGTTCACGCAGATAGCGCAGACGCTCTTCGAGCAGACGCAGCTGCGTGTCGTCGAGACCGCCGGTCACTTCCTTGCGATAGCGCGCGATGAACGGCACGGTGGCGCCTTCGTCGAGCAATTGCACGGCCGCGGCGACCTGGTCGGGCTTGGCGGCGATTTCAGCGGCGATCTTGTGTTCGATGTTCGACATACGTTGATGCGAGAGCGACTTTCCATGTGTGGGGTCCGCATTGTAGGCGAGCGCGCGGGCTTGCAATCCAGCGGCGTTTTGTGAATCGGATCACCTCAAATCGCATTTGCAGAGTGGTGCCACTATTGATACCATTTCTTCATGGCGGCCATGGAGAAGGTGCTGGAAAGGATGCGCTGCGAACCGGCTAATGTCCGGTTCGCGGAGCTATTCAAGGTATGCGAAGCATTCTTCGGCAAACCAAGGCAATCCGGCTCCAGCCACGCCATATTCAAAACGCCCTGGCCCGGCGATCCGCGAGTCAATATTCAAAACGACAAGGGCAAGGCCAAGGCCTATCAAGTGCGGCAGGTCCTCGCCGCCATTGAACGCCTGGAAGACATCGCACCATGAGCATCGACCACTATACTTATCGTGTCACTTGGTCCGCAGAAGACGGCGAGCATGTCGGCTTGTGTGCGGAATTTCCTTCGTTGTCCTGGCTGGCTCCGACGCCGGAAAAGGCTCTGGCAGGTATACGCCGCGTGATTGCGCGCACGGTGGCCGATATGCGTAGAAACGGCGAGAACGCGCCGGAACCGCTGGCCGAAAAACATTACAGCGGCGAATTTCGCGTGCGCATCCCGCCCGAAGTGCATCGTTCGCTGGCGCTGCAGGCCGCCGAGCAGGGCGTCAGCCTGAATCGCCTGGCGAGCGCGAAGTTGGCTGGATGACAGTGTCTCGGCTTCCTCACATCGCCTATTCGGCGGCGGTAACGATATTCGCCATTATTCCGGCTTGTGCAGCGCATGCGGATGAAGGCGACGAAGATCGCCTGAAGTGGAAACTCACACCGTCGTACTACGACAATTCCGACGGCACCCACGCGCGCGACGTGAATCTGCGTGCCGACCTTGGCGACCAACGTGTTTGGATCGGCCAGTACCGCGACTCGTTGGGTTATCAGCAAACCCGCGCCGGTTTTGATGCGGTGACCCAGGTAGGCTTGGTGAATTTCGACTTCTCCGGACAGTATGCGACCGGCGGTTTTTGGGGCGGTTCGGTGACGACGCAGATCGGCGGCGACAGCTACGCGATCCTCGGCTGGGGCCGCACTAACCTGCATCCTTACTACAACCTCAACTTCGATCCGAACGATGCGATTACGGCCGGCTTCGGCACCAAAGCGCTTGCTCGCGGTCTTGAAGCGCAGCTCTATCATATTTGGGACGATCGTCTGCCGACGCGCCAGCACGTGACGCATTTGTTGCTGCACTACGCGCTGACCGATCAGTCGCGCTGCTCGCTCGATCTGTCGTACAAGCATGGCCTGGCCGATCCGCAGACGTACGTGCGCGGCTATGCAGTCGCGGCGACTTACGCTTGGCACCACGTGTTCGCGCGTGTCGCCTACGATCAGCACGCGAACTTCAACGTGCCGAATCAGAAGCGCGTCTCGGTCGGCTTATTGTTCTGATTTTTGTCATTCCCGCGAGCTTTTGGCGGGAATCCAGTGCCTTTCGCTTTTTCCGACGACAGACAAAGTCGCTGGATTCCCGCCAGGAGCATGCGGGAATGACGTCAGGTCTCCTCGCCGACGACTTCTTCGTACAACAACGGCAGCAGATTGAGCGCGATGATCGTCGCCGAAACGATGCCGCCGACGATGACGACGGCGAACGGCCGCTGTGTCTCCGAGCCGATGCCGTGCGACAGCGCGGCGGGCAGCAGACCGAAGCCGGCCATCAGCGCCGTCATCAAGATCGGACGCAGGCGGCTCGCGGCGCCTTCGAGCACGGCGTCTTCCATCGCGTGGCCCTGCGCGCGCAGCGCGACGATCTGTTCGACCATGATCACGCCGTTCTGCACCGAAATGCCGGCGACGGCGATAAAACCGACCGCGGCGGAAATCGACAGGTGCAGTCCCGCCAGCGCCAATCCCGCCAAGCCGCCGATCAATGTGAACGGCACCGTGGCGAGGATCAGCAGCGCCTTGCGGATCGAGCGGAACGCCCAGAATAAAAGAATGAAGATGCCGACGAGCGACAGCGGCACGATGATCATCAGCCGCGCCGTCGCGCGCTTCTGGTTTTCGAACTGGCCGCCCCAGGTAATGCGATAGCCGCTCGGCAGCTTCACCTCGTCGGCGACGCGGCGCATCGCTTCGGTGACGAAGCTGCCCTGATCGCGGCCGAGCACGTTGACCTTGATCGCGACGATGCGGCTGCCCGATTCGCGCAGCACCTTCGCGGCGCCCTGGCGCTCCTCGACGCGTGCGATCTGGCCGAGCGGCACCGTGCCCGCGGCGCCGGGCAATGACACCGGCAATTCCGAAACTTTTTCGACCGAGTTGCGGAACGGCGCGTCGAGGCGCAGGGTCACGTTGAAGATGCGGTTGCCCTCGTAGAAATTGCCGGCGACGGCGCTGCCGAGCGCGGTCGCGACCGTCGTCGCCGCGTCGTTGACGTTGATGCCGTAGCGCGAGAGCGCGGCGCGGTCGAGCGTGATGTCGAGTTCGGTCTGCCCGCCGATCTGGATTTCCTCGACGTCGGCCGAACCGGGCACCTGGCGCAGCACGGCGGCGATCTCCTCGCCCTTGGCCTGCAGCACGTCGAGACTGGGACCGGCGACTTTCACCGCGATTTCGCCCTTCACGCCCGACAGCGCCTCTTCGACGTTGTCTTCGATGTACTGCGAGAAATTCGTCGGCACGCCGGGCATCGCATGGATCTTTTTCTCCATGTCGCGCACGAGCGCTTCTTTGTCCGCGAAGCGCCACTCATTGTGCGGCTTGAGATCGGCCATGATCTCGATGTTGTTCGGCCCTTTCGGATCGGTGCCGTCGTCGGGCCGGCCGGACTGGGTAATGACCTGCGCCACCTCGGGATACGAGAGCAGGATCTTGCGCACGTGACGCTCGACTTCCTTGGTCTTGGCCAGCGCGGTCGACGGCGGCAGGTCGACAGTGAGCCAGATATTGCCCTCGTCGAGCTTGGGCAGGAACTCGCTACCGAGCAGCGGCGCCAGCGCGAGCGCGACGACGAGCAGGCCGATCGCCGTGCCGATCACGAGCTTGGGATGCTGCGCCCAGCGGCCGAGGTCGCGGCGGTAGCGCTCGCGCAGGCGCTCCATCCACGCGCTGTGCTTTTCCTCGAGGCCCGGCCCGCGCGTCGCCCACGACAGCAGCGCGGGCACGAGCGTGAGCGTAAAGATCACCGCGCCGGCAAGCGCAAAGGTCAAGGTCAACGCCATCGGCGCAAAGATTTTTCCTTCCACGCGCTGGAAAGTGAAGATGGGAAGAAACGCGAGGATGATGATCGCCTTCGAGAACAGGATCGGCGAGCCGAGCTGCGTTGCAGTCTGCGCGAGCACGGCCTGGCGCGACTGCATCGTCCCTTCGCCGCGCACGGCGTCGAACGCGAGCCGCACCATCAGCGCCTCGACGAGCACGACCGCGCTGTCGATCATGATGCCGAAGTCGACCGAACCGAGCGAAATCAGATTCGCATCGATGCCGCGCAGGCGCATCAGCAGGAACGCGGACAGCAGCGCGAGCGGAATGACGCTGGCCACCACGAGCGCCGCGCGCCAGTTGCGCAGAAAAATCAGCAGCACGGCGATGACGAGCGCGGCGCCGACGCCGAGATTTTCGGTCACCGTGTCGACGGTGTGATTGACCAAGGCTGTGCGGTCATAGATCGGACGGATGCTGACGCCGGTCGGCAGCTGTTTCTGCACGTCGGCGATGTGCGTCTTCAGCGCCGCGATCACCTTCGCCGGATCTTCGCCCTTGGTCATGACGACGATGCCTTCGACCAGATCGTCCTGCTGGTTGTAGCCGACGATGCCATAGCGCATCTGCGTGCCGATCATCGCTTCGCCGATGTCGCGCACGAGCACGGGCTGGCCGCCGAACACGGCGACCGGCACGCGGGCGACGTCGTCGATCGTCTGGAACAGGCCGATCGCGCGCACGACCAGGTCTTCGTCGCCGCGCTGGAGCAGGCCGCCGCCGGTGTTCGACGAATTCGCCTGCAGCGCCGCGGCGACTTGTTCGAGCGAGAGGTTGTATTTGCGCAGCAGGTCCGGGTGCACATGCACCTGGTATTCGCGGATCGCGCCGCCGAAGCCGCTGATGTCGGCGACGCCGGGCACCTGGCGCAGCGCGGGCTCAATGGTCCAGTCCTGGATCGCGCGCACTTCGTCGAGCGGCATGTCGGCCGGCGCCTCGACGATGTAGCGGTAGATTTCGCCGACCGCGGTCGACAGCGGCGCGAGCTGCGGCTGGATGCCGGTCGGCAGGGTGATTTCCGACAGCTTCTCGAGCACCTGCGCGCGCGCGAAGTAGTCGTCGGTGCCGTCGGCGAAAGTCATGGTGACCACGGACAAGCCGCTCATCGAGATCGAACGCAGCTGGGTCAGCTTCGGCACGCCGTATTCGGTGCGCTCGATCGGCAGGGTCACCGCGCGCTCGACTTCCTCCGGCGCCTGCCCGGGCACGAGCGTGATGATCTGCACCTGCACGTCCTGCACGTCGGGGAAGGCCTGCACGGGCAGCTCGCTGAACGCGTAGATGCCGGCGATCGCGACCATCAGCGTGACCGCGACGACAAAGACGCGCTGCTTGAGAGCAAAGTCGACGAGGGCTTTCAGCATGACCGCACCCCCTCAACTCCCTCTCCCCCAACGGTTTCATCGTTGGGGGAGAGGGCTTTTTGCAGCCGCCGCGCGACAATCATTCGCCCTGCCCCAGCTCGGCATTGAGCAGCACCGCGCCGCGCGTGACGACGTGTTCGCCGGCGTTCAGTCCGGACTTGACGTAGGCGACGCGTTCGCCGATCACGCCGAGCTGCACCTCGCGCCGCTTGAGC
>DAIMZS010000104.1:0-3364 GCA_036733825.1 Rudaea sp. | reverse complement strand
CGGATCGCCTGGCCGTTGTGCACCTTCGCCATGTCCTGCTCGGACAGCTCGAACGTGACCCACAATTTCGCCGGGTCGGTGACGATGAACAGCGGCGTCTGCGCGTCGGGCCGCACTTCCTGTCCGGGATTGATCGTGCGGTCGACGACGATGCCGGCGATCGGCGCGCGCAGCGCGTAGCGCGCGTCGCTGCCGGTCGGGTCGAGATTCTTCAGCACGCTCTGCGCGCGATCGAGTTCGGCCTGCGCCTGGCCGAGATCGGCCTGTGCGCCTTCGAGATCCTTGCGCGCGAGCACGCCGAGCTGGGTCAGCTCCTGCGCGCGCGCCAGCGCCTTCTGCTTCATCGCGAGATCCGTCTGCGCCTTGCGCGCGTCGGCGCGCGCTTGGGCGAAATCGGGCGAGCTGAGCCAGGCGAGCACATCTTTCGCTTTGACTGTGGTACCGGGTTGCGCAACGAGTTCGGTGACGCGGCCGGTGACCGGCGAGAACACGCGCACGGTGACGTCTTCGTCGAATGCGAGCTTGCCGGGCAGCGCCTGCATGGTTGGCGCGGCGAGCTCCTCGACCGGCGCGATGTCGAGATAGCTCAGCTGCTCGGCGCCCGCGGCGAAATGCAGCGTGTCGTTCGGCGCCTGCGGCTTCGGCGGATCGACGGCGGCATCGGACTTGCCGTGGAACAGCCAGATCGCGCAGAGCAGAATCGCCAGCGCAAACGCGGTGCCGGCGACGACTTCGAGCGGGATTCTCGCGAATGGATTCTTCACGGCGTCGTTCCTTGATGTTCTTCTGGCGCCGCGGCAGCCAATGCGGCGAGGGCTTCGGCGAAGTCGGCGTGGGCGTCGGCCGCGTCATCCTGCGTCGCCTTGAGCGAGCGACGCGCGTCGAGCACGTCGGCGAGCGCGAGACCGCCGCGCGCGTAGGCGGTCTCGACGGTTTTCTCGGTATCGAGCGCACGCTGGATCAAATCGCTGTCGTAGCGATGTGCCCGCTGCGCGGCGGCGCGCAGATCGGCGCGCGCGCGATGCACGTCGGCGAGCGCGGTCACACGCACGCGCGCGAGGTTGGCCTTCGCTGCGTCGATGTCGGCGTTCGCGCGCGCGATCTCGCCTTGATATTGGCTGCCGGTGAAGATCGGCACCGACACGCCGATGCCGAGCAAGGTATGCCCGACCGTCGGCGCCGGCGGCGCGACCGGGTTGTGTTCGTACTGCCCGCTGATCGTCACGTCGCGCGCGGTCTGTGCATGCGCAAGCAGCAGCGCAGCTTCGGCGGCGTTGACGCGCTTCATTGCCGCGAGCATGTCGGGGCGGCGCGCGAGCACGGCTTCCGCCGCTTCGCCGCCGGCGCCGAGTTCGGAATCGAGCGCGCCCGCGGCGTGCGGCCAGTCGTCGGCCGTCGTGAGTTCACCCGACTGCGCGGTGATGTCGATCAACGCCGCGAGCGCCACCTGCGCATCGCGCAACGCGCCGAGCGCCGCATCGACCGCGTTATCCGCCGCCGCGGCGTCGATGCGCATGCGCTCGATGTCGAGGCGCGGCAGGTCGCCGACGCGCAGACGCTGCTCGGAGGCTTGGATCGAACGATGCTCGATCGCCGCGAGCGTCTGCGCATTTTTATACTTTTCCTCGGCGCGCTTGAGTTCCCAATACGCCTGGGTCACGGCGAAGCGTTCGCTGCGCACGCTGTCGGCGTAATCGGCGTGCGCCGCGTCGACGTTCGCCTCGGCTTCGGCGAGCCGATGCTTGCGCTTGCCGCCGCGCTCGAACGGCTGCGACAGGCTGGCGACCGTGTCGTAGCTCTTGTTCCAGAAATCGCCCGTGCCGTTGTGTCCGGCCGGATTGATCTTGCTCGTCGACCACGCGAGCGTCGCATTCGGGCGCTCGCCCGCGGTGATCTTGTCGGCCAGCGCCTGATCGACGGCGGTCTGCGCAAGCTGCAAATTCGGATCGCGCGCGCGCATGAGCTCAAGCGCGCGCTTGAGGCTCAGATTCGCCTCCGCAACTGGCTGCGCCATCGCCGTGGCGGCGACGAGCGACAACGAACCGAGTTGGAGGAGACGAAGCGCAAGGAGAATCGTGCTTCGCCGCATGACAGATACGTGACCGTGGTTGGCCCGCGCAGGCCGCGGCGTACGCCGGCCGCCCGACACCGGGGCGCGCACGATACCGAATCAAGCTGTCAGCAGCCTGACGAAAATATCCTTTTTGCGATTGGGAGAAATCGTGCCGGCACGGCCGGCACGCAAGGCCGCGCTCAGGCCACGCGGCGCTGGCCGCGTTTCAAGTGCACGAGCAGCAGCGAGATTGCCGCCGGGGTGACGCCGGAAATGCGCATGGCCTGGCCGACGGTCTGCGGCTGCGCGGTCTTGAGCTTCTGCGTGACTTCGGCGGAGAGGCCGTGCACCAGCGCGTAGTCGAACGCCGCGGGGATCGCGGTGTCCTCATGCCGGCGCTGGCGCTCGATTTCCTCGTTCTGGCGTTCGAGGTAGCCGGAATATTTCGCCGAAATCTGCACTTGCTCGGCGACGCGCGCGTCGGCCACGCCCGGGCCGAGCGCCGGCACGCGCATCAGCTGCACGTAATCGAGTTCGGGACGGCGCAGCAGGTCTAGCGCATGTGTTTCGCGCGACAGCTCGACGCCGATCGACGCGTGGATTTCGCGCCCGAGAGCGTTGTTCGGCGCGGCCCAGATCGACTTGAGGCGCGCGGTTTCCGCCTCGATCGCATCGCGCTTGCGCCGGAACCTGTCGTAGCGCGCCGCATCGAGGCTGCCGAGCGCAAAAGCTTTGTCGCACAGGCGCAGATCGGCGTTGTCCTCGCGCAAGTTGAGGCGGTATTCGGCGCGCGAGGTGAACATGCGGTAGGGCTCGCGCGTGCCGTTGGTGATCAGGTCGTCGATGAGCACGCCGATGTAGGCTTCGTCGCGGCGCGGTGTCCACGCCACGCTGCCCTGCGCCGCGCGCGCGGCGTTGAGGCCGGCGATCAGGCCCTGTGCCGCCGCCTCTTCGTAGCCGGTGGTGCCGTTGATCTGGCCGGCGAAGTACAGGCCCTCGATCGCCTTGGTTTCGAGCGAGGCCTTGAGGCCGCGCGGATCGAAGTAGTCGTACTCGATCGCATAGCCGGGCCGGGTGATGTGCGCCTTCTCGAGACCTTTGATCGAGCGCACGAGGTCGAGCTGCACATCGAACGGCAGCGAGGTCGAGATGCCGTTCGGATAGATCTCGGTCGTGCCGAGGCCCTCGGGCTCGAGGAAAATCTGGTGCGAGCCTTTCTCGGCGAAGCGCACGACCTTGTCCTCGATCGACGGGCAGTAGCGCGGGCCGACGCCTTCGATCTTGCCGGTGTACAGCGGCGAGCGGTCGAGC
>DAIMZS010000103.1:3206-10578 GCA_036733825.1 Rudaea sp. | reverse complement strand
TGCGAGGTCGTGACGGCACCCACCGGAATCGTGTTCGTGTAGTTGTTCGTCGTCGTACTCGTCACCGACACCGTCACCGTGCACGATCCGCCGCTCGCAGCAACCGAACCGCCGGACAGCGAAAACGACCCCGCGCCTGCGGTGGCGGTCACCGTGCCGCCGCAGGTCGTCGCGGCGTTGCTTGGTGATGCGACGACGAGGCCGCTCGGCAGGTTGTCGGTGAATGCGGCGTTCGTTGCCGCGACTGCCCCCGTATTGCCGAGCGTGACCGTCGCCGTCGAAACATCGCCCACAGTGACGGTCGCCGGAGAGAAGGTTTTGTTGACGGTAATCGCCGCATCGGCCGCCGCGGCGGCGAGCGACAGGCCAACGGCCAAGCCCCATTTGAAGAGCTGAAGCGCAACGCCCGCACGGCTTGTCTCGCGGCAACGCGATTCAACAAAGCTCTCTTGCAAAAGCATGATCGGCTCCTCGTCGAATTTGCTGTTTCCCCATCCCGCCCTACCCTCCTGCCCAAGGAGGTCTTTGCTTCTAAAAAGCCTTCCTTCCGAGCGCCAAGGCGAATCCGCTGCCCACCTGCGGCCCCGAACGCTTGCCGACGCGGAACGCATTAATATCCGCGCAGAAAATAGCTGCTTAAAAAGAGCCCAGCCGGATGGCGAGCCGAAATCCTTCGTGCAACAAAAATAAACAGGAACTCACAGTAAATACCCACGGCGGAGGTGGGTCTGAATGTGAGAACGGTTAGCGATAATCTGGATAAAAATCCGTGATTGAATGCACAGATTGATGTCAGCATGGACAATCGTTCGCGCTTAAGTGTGACGAAATTCACACCTGCATGTCCGTACATGCGCACCTCCCCTGCATCGTGCCGCCGAACTCGTCGCAATAGAACACCTTCCCTAGGTGTTTCGCGAACTTACGTGCTGTTGCTAAACCTATATAACCACCGAGGCAAAATCACCCACGAAACTTGCATAACTTTCAAATATTCACAAAAATCGATTGCCGCTCAAACAACACACGCCCGCAAAAAGAGATCACATCGAGCCATTATTCGAACGGCCCGTGCGGAAAACGCGATTTATAACCGTGATACCCGTCATTTTTCAGACAGGTTTCAAAATCTGCGGAATCGCATTCGATGGGCATTTTTGCTGTGGGCGCATGCGAACCTCTCCGCAGGCGCCAGCCAGTCTCCCCGCCCGGCAGGGCTGAATCTCTTGTCGGAAATTCTTCAGACCTGCCACGCCAACGGCGAACTCGCCTCAAGCTGGATTACACCCGATTGCGCGGCCTGCAGCGGCGCCTGCGCGATCGTGGCAGTGGAACGGCTGTCCTTCGCCGCCAAGCCCCAAATACTCGCCCACGCATTCGTGCCTACCCGCCGCGCGGACTGCAGCGCCCGGCCGGCGAGGCGCAGCGAGTCGTGCCAATCCTCTCCTGCGCCTTGCGCGAAGAAAGGAAACGACGCGACGCCCACGGAAATGCTGATCTTCAGCGCGTCGCCGTCGGACAGATCGGTCTGACTTTCCTCCACCATTCGGCACACTTCCTTCGCTCGTGCGGCCGCCGCTTCGGGGATGGCGTCGGCAACGATGATGAGGAACTCGTCTTCGGTCCAGCGCGCGGCGAAATCGTTTTTGCCGCAAATTTCGCGCAACCGGCTTGCGAGCTGGCGTATTACGCTGTCGCCGACCTCATAGCCATACAAATCGTTGATGGCCTGCAGTCGGTCGATGCCGATCAGCAGAAGCGCCTGGCGGGAAACCGGCCTCGCCGCCAGGCGCGCGGTCGCTTTGTGGCGATTGGGCAGGCCGGTCAGCTCGTCCGTCCCGCGCGGGAGGAAAAATCGCTTCCGATTTCCCAGCCAAAGCCACGCCATGACGAACGCGAGCAACATCGCCGCGACGAGGCTGCCCACCAGCGGCAGGATGGCTTCGCTACGAGCGCCGGCGTCGCCGCCGCTCTTCCTGGGCGGCTTGAGCGCGTTTTCGACGACGACGCGGTTGTGCAGGTTCTGTACCTTGAGCGTCGCCAGGGTAAGCTCATCCGCACGTTTGATCGCCTCGAACGCTCGCGGAAAATTGCCATCGCTTTCGTAGATCTTGGCCAGCAACCGCTGCGCTTCTTCCTCTTCTTGCGTCAGCTGACTTTGCTGCAGCATGGCGAGCGCCTGCTGCGCCGCGGCGAGCGCCGCATCGTGCCGTCCGGCCCCCCATTGTTCCTGGGCAACCTGCAGTACCGCGCAAGCTTCGCCGATCAGATCTTTGTTCTCGTGCAGTTTCGCCCGCGCCGTTTCGAGAAGAACGAGAGCCTGGTCGTGCTGCCCCTTCGCACCGAGCACCGCCGCCCGCATGACGTCCGCCCGGTAGCGCAGCAGCGTGTACGTCGGCGAGTCTTTCAGCTGTTCCACGAGCTTGTCGAACAGAGGCCCCGCTTCGTCGTAGCGTTCTGCCATGACGAGATTGTTGGCGTAGTTGAAGTCCACCATCGGCTGAAAGGTCGACTTGCCCTGGCTCAGTTCGAACTCGCGGCGATAGTACAGATCGGCTGCGTCGTACGAATGGAGCGTTTCGCTATAAATGTAGCCTTTGATCTTCGCTATGCGGACCTTGTTTTCGGTCGACGCCGCCGAGTCGTCGATCGCCTCGATCCGGCTGTACGCCGCCATGGCCCTCGGCAGATCGCCTTCGGAGCGGAACAGGTCGGCCAGATCATTCAGTACGAACACTTGCTGCAGCTCGTTGAATTCGGACCAGTGCACATCGACGATCTTCTGCGCCCGCTGCTCCAGAGCAACAATGTCCTCAGGATGCCCCATGTATCCTTTGGCCACTCCCAAACAGGTCAGCCAGCGTATCTCGTGAAACGGCGCCAGCCCTCCTTCGGCAAGTCGCTTTTCAGCCATTTCGACGGCTTTGCCGGGAGTCGCATTGAGATAGTCCATGCATCTGCCGATGGCGCCCGCCTCGCGGTCGAGCACAGGTACAATTTGCGCAAACGCCTCTGTAGCCACGATGCACAACAGGAACACGCCGAGCGCGGGTATGAGCAATGGAAGGCGTAGGGTCGGCATGCCGCTGGGTCGACGGACCTGAGTACGAGACGGGGCTTAGCATATGGTAAATACCGCTCCCTCGATCAGGAAGCATTCCGGAGGATTCCTCTCCCGTCTGCGGAAGCGGTTTCAATCGATTCCCATCGTGGACCCGATCGACCGGCGCAACGCGACGCTGCTGCGTGTCGTGCTGGTATTCGTCGGCGTTACGCAGCCGTTGTCGGCACTGGCGTTCCTGGGCGGATTGAGCGTTTCGGTGACGGACCCCACGGCGATGGCTCTGGCCGCCACGAGTACGGCCATCGTTTGGGCATGCTTTGTCATCCTGCAGCTCGGCCATTTTCGCGTGGCGACGCGCATGTTCGTCGCCACGAGCCTGATTCTTCTCGCCTACGGCTATTGGCATTGGGGATTTGCCAGCCAGATGCGTTTTCAGCTCGGACAGGTGTATCCCGTGCTGGTCGGCGGGCTGCTGCTGAGCCGACGCGCACTGTGGCTATGTACCGCCGCCTTCTTGCTCGTCTTCTTCGCCGGGGCGTGGCACGATTTCGCCAACATGTACTACGAAGCCGTCGCTTTCGACCGCGGCGCAAGCGATCTCCTGCACGCCGCAGTTGCATTGTTCGTCATCGCGCTGATTCTCGATCGCGCCGTCACCACGCTGCGCGACAGCCTGGCCATTGCCGTAAAACGCGGCAGCGAACTCGCTCGCATCCGCGATCGCATGCAGCTGGAAATCGAGGAGAAAGAGCGCTCCCGCGAGCAAATGCTGCACGCACAGAAGATGCAGGCCGTTGGACGGCTCGCGAGCGGCATCGCGCACGATTTCAACCATCTTCTCGCCCTGATCCTCGGATATGCCCAAGTCAACCGGGACAGCAAAGACGTCGATCAACTCCGGCAGGCGATGAGCGGCATCGAAAGCGCCGCGAAACGCGCCAACGCAACGGTGTACAAGCTGCTCAGCTTCGCGCGCGAAGACCTTTCCCGCGTCGAAGTATTCGACGCGGTCGAGGCCATCGACGACATGCGTCCCGTGTTCGCGCAGTTGTTCGGTTCCAGTTCGAGAATCGCCTACGAATTGACCCACGAGGAACTGGCCATCTCGTTCGACCGCGCGCAATTTGAATTGATGCTGCTCAACATCGCCGCAAACGCCCATCAGGCCATGCCGGAGGACGGCCGCTTCCGCGTCACCGCGCGTGCGCTGCCCGAGTCGGAGCAAGTGGAGATCGAATTGGCGGACAACGGCCACGGCATGAGCGAGGAAGTGAAACAACGCATCTTCGAACCCTTCTTCACCACCAAGCCGGCCGGGCAAGGCACCGGCCTTGGGCTGTCCACGGCGCTGGACATGGTGAAGAGCAACGGCGGAACCCTTTGCGTCGACAGCGCGCCGTACGCCGGAGCAACTTTCCGGATCCGCCTGCCGCGCGCGACGCCCGGCGCACCGCCGCCTTGAATGTTCGTCTGCGTCCGCCGGCGCCGTGTCCTCGAGGTGCGCGAAGAACGGGCCGGCTTCGTGCGCCGGCTCATTTCGGATCGGTTGACGGAACGCGCGGCGAAGCCAACAAGGTGAAGCCCTTGCCGCGAGCCGCATGCAGCGGCAAGGGAACGCCGAGCGTCCGATTCACCTTGCGGCGCAGGCGGTGAATGAGAATGTCCAAGCCTCTTGAATCGACGACATAGCCGTTGTCGCCAAGCAGCGCGAGAAGATTTTCGCGAGAGACCATTTTGCTGCGCGCCGCGAGCAATCTTTCGACGATCAGCCGCTCCCGCAGGGTAAGCGCCGCGACGCGCCCGTCGGGGGCGTGCAGCTTCCAGTCCTGCCGACTCAGGTGCCATGTATTCGAAGGCATTTCGCCGGCGGCCGCAGCCAGTTTTCGTCTGTCCAAATCGGCAAGCACGACCGCAAGCAGTTCGATATCGACGGGTTTGGTCAACCAGGCGTCCACCAGCGGCCTTGCGCTGTGCGCATGAGAGGAACGCAGTCCAGTCAAAGCAATGATGACGATATGCGGATGATGCTCGCGCAGATAACGCGCAATCTGGCGGCCGTCTTCGTCCGGAAGGTCGACGTCGAGCACGAGCGCATCGAAGGCCTGGGTGAGCATTCCTCGGTAGAACTCTCGAGCGAGGAGAAAGCTCTCGACGTCGAATCCCAGCGAGACCAGCCCAGGAACGAGCACGCCGTTCAACAGGGTGGAATCGTCCTCCAATATAGCTACTTTCAGCGCCATGCAACCATCAGCGGCTTCGCCGGATTCGACCGCGCGTGCGGGCACGCGGCTACGGGAGCACAACCTATGCCGGCGCCGGTGCGCAGTCATTCACCAAAATTGCCGACGCTTACAAATATTCACGGGTATAATTTGACCCGTGGCAGATCAGTCCAGACCTTAGCCGACGTAGTTGCGGGCTGCGCCAGCGCATCTTCGGCTCGCGCATACGGCGCTCACAAAGCAAGCTGCCCCACAATCCGCTTCGGCTGTCCACTGCGCCGAGCCGGACTTCTCATCGAAATGACTTCTGTTTTGTCCAACAACGCCATGGCATTGAAGATCGCCGTTCTTGAAGACGATTCTGCGTTACTCGGCGACGTGCTCATCCCCGGGCTGACGTCGCTCGGATTCGACGTCGAGGGTTTTCTCGCCGCCCGAGAGTTCTATCGGCGAATGCTCATCCGGCCTTTCGACGCCGTCGTGCTCGACATCAACCTTCCGGACGAAGACGGCCGCCAGATCGCTCGCTATCTGCGCACCCATCACTCCCGCATCGCCATCATCGCACTGACAGGATTGCGTCTGCCCCATGCGCACAGTACGAAATCGCTGGTGGACGCCTGGTTCACCAAACCCGTCGATATCGAACTGCTCGCGGTCGTATTGTCCGATTTGAGCAGGCGAAAGCAGGCGAGCGATTCCGCCGACACGACGTCTGCGAAATGGCATTTCGATGTGACCGATTGGAAGTTATATAGCCCTGAAGACAAAGGTCTCACTCTCAATCTACGCGAGCGGGTCATCGTGGAACATCTGCTCGCAGCCTCGGGCAAAGCGGTTCCGCGCGACGAACTCTTGGCGGCGCTGAACGAATATGGCTGTGACATGGACGCTCCAAGTATAGACGTCTTGATTCACCGCCTACGCCGCAAGGTACTCGATACGGTCGGCCTGCCGCTGCCGCTGCATGCGGCGCGCGGCAAGGGCTACATCATGATGGCATCGTCCAGCTCCGCTCCGGGACGGGACTCGCGCAGATGAGGACCTCTGGACTGCAATGTTGCGGCTCCCCATGCGAACGGGTCCAGCACGTGCTGGACCCGTCGCTCTCATCCGCTCTCGGCGGAGCGGTTGTCTCTGTTACGAATTGCGGGTCTTGCGCGAAAAGCCGACAGCCACGGTTACCAACATCGCGCCAAGCAGGATAAGCATCCAACGCGAATTGAGCGGTGCTGGCACTGCGGGGCTCGGCGGCGTGACTTTCGCCCCCACCACGACGACCGCGGTGCTCGTCGCGCAGATCGGCGGGGTGTTCTTGTCGCACAACTGATAGACCAGCGAATACGTGCCCGGCGCGGTCGTGCCGTCGTAGTTCACCTTGCCTGTCGTCGGATCGAGCGTGAGGCCGCTCGGCCACGTGCCTGATTGCGTCACCGTCGCATTGCCGCTCGGACCCAGTGTCGCCGGCTGGCCGTTCACCGTGTCGTTCGCTGCGATATTCGTGATCGGCGTCGAAGACGTTCCGGCGACCCCGGTGCCGTTGTCGGGCGACGGCTGGACATTGCCGCTGATCGTCACTGTGTCCGTCGTGGTCGCACAGTTCGGCGGGGTGTTCTTGTCGCACAGCTGGTAGACCAGCGAATACGTGCCCGGCGCGGTCGTGCCGTCGTAGTTCACTTTGCCCGTCGTCGGATCGAGCGTGAGACCGCTCGGCCACGTGCCTGATTGAGTCACCGTCGCATTGCCGCTCGGACCCAGTGTCGCCGGCTGGCCGTTGACCTTGTCGTTCGAAACAACGTTGGTAATCGGCGTCGACGGCGTACCGGCAACTCCCGTTCCACTGTCAGGCGACGGCTGAATATTCGCGCTGATCGTCACCGTGTCGGTCGTGGTGGCACAGGTCGGCGGCGTGTTCTTGTCGCACAGCTGATACACCAGCGAATACGTGCCCGGCGCGGTCGTGCCGTCGTAGTTCACCTTGCCCGTCGTCGGATCGAGCGTGAGGCCGCTCGGCCACGTACCCGACTGCGCCACCGTCGCATTGCCGCTCGGACCCAGTGTCGCCGGCTGGCCGTTCACCGTGTCG
>DAIMZS010000103.1:0-3106 GCA_036733825.1 Rudaea sp. | reverse complement strand
TTCGCTGCGATATTCGTGATCGGCGTCGAAGACGTTCCGGCGACTCCGGTGCCGTTGTCGGGCGACGGCTGAATGTTGCCGCTGATCGTCACCGTATCGGTCGTCGTCGCGCAGTTCGGCGGCGTGTTCTTGTCGCAGAGCTGGTAGACCAGCGAATACGTACCCGGCGCGGTCGTGCCGTCGTAATTCACCTTGCCTGTCGTCGGATCGAGCGTGAGGCCGCTCGGCCACGTGCCCGATGGCGCCACCGTCGCGTTGCCACTGGGCCCCAGCGTTGCCGGCTGGCCGTTCACGGTGTCGTTCGCCGCGACATTCGTAATCGGGGTTGAAGGCGTGCCGAAGACACCCGTTCCGCTGTCGGGCGTGGGCTGGATACTCGTCGTCACATTCACCGTGGTCGTTGCCGTATTGTTCCCCGGAGTGGGATCAGGCGTATTGCTTCCCGCCGTTGTTGTCAGCGTCACCACTCCGGTGCTTGTCGGAGTGAATGTCGTGGTGCAAGTGATCGCCGCGCCCACATCGAGGCTGGTGACGGGCGTCGCCGGCGTACAGCTCGTCGTTGCGCCACTCGGAGCGCCGCTGACCGCGCACGTCGCCGCAGTCGCGGTGTTCGGGCCGTTATTGACGCAACTGGTGGAGATGCTGACCGGGGTGCCGATCATCACGGTCTGCGTGCTGGCTCCATCGGCCTGCATGTCGGCCGAAGCAGCGTTGGTGATCGTGCAGGTAATGACGTCCGCGGCGTCGGTCACGGTGACCTTCGAAGGATTGTTCGGATCATAAGGGCCGTTTGCCGGCAGGACCGTGGCCGAGCCCGAATTGCTGTTGGAGCAGGCGATGGTCTTGGTATAGGCATCGAGCGTCGTTGCGCTGCCCGCCGCCATTGCCTCCTGCAGCGTAACGGTGCTGCCCTGGACCAGCGCGACGCTGATCGGAATCTGGTTGCCCGTACCAGCCCCGCTGGTCGTGCAATCGCCGATGCTGACGCAAGCGCCGGAGCCGGAACCGACCGAGGTGCCCAAAGCATTGAGAATGCCGTAGACGAATTGATCGGAGGAATCGCTGCGCGAAGCGATGTTCTTGGTCAGCGTCACCGACGGCAGGCGAATGCCCAGCATGATGCCCTGCTTCTGCTTCGAAACGGTCTGGGCGGTAATGTTGAAGCTGCCTCCGGGCGAATTGGCGGTTGCCAAAATCCACGACGGAACCGGAGCCGCACCGCCCGGCTGCGTCACCGTTTGTGTGCCGAGTCCGCTCAGCGTGATGTTCGCGCCGCCCGAGCCGGTCGGCTGCACTTTTTCCAGCAGGGTCCAGTTGCCGCCGGTCGTGGTGTAGGTCCAGCTGGCTCCCGTACCGTCGCCTTGATCGGTACTTTCGCCGTCCGCCATGACCACTTGGTAGTTCTGGACCTGGACGCCGGCCGGATCTTTCAACACGATGTTGCTGAGCGTGAAGGAATAATCGGTGGTGATATTCGTCGTCGCATACAGCACGAGGTTGGGCGAACCGCTCGTGCTGCCGCACGTCGGAAAACAATACCCGCTGTTGCCGATCGCCGAGCCGCTATAGGTCGGCGACGGCACCGCCGCGATCGTCGCCGTGCTGGTGCCTCCGCGGGTCAGGGTCAGACTCAACGTCGAGCCGTCGGCGAGCGTAAAGTTGAAATTCTGGTTGCCACCTGCAGTGGGAATAGCGTAGCCGGTCCAATCCATCCAATAGATCGCACCTGCATAGGTGCCGGTCGAGGGATTGGCGCGATAAGCGACATTGGCCATGGCAACAGGCGACGCAAGGAGCGCCGCAATGAGACCCAGTGAAGCGATTGTGCGGGCGCTGCTCCGAGCGGCATGTCTCTCCGACTTACCTTCCTTGGCTGACCCCACTTTCATCACGTGCGAAACGCGCGTGCTTTTCGTAAACATGCTTTTCTCCGATTAAATTCTTTGTCCCGATTTCGCTCTGGACATGCGTCGGCATTGCTTCCAATCTCCGTGCAAAACCTCCCCAAGGCAGCCGCGAGGCTTCCTGTCGGTTTCCATTCGGTTTGGGGGGACTGGGTACGGACGCGCAAGCGAACCGCCTGCCATGAATTCATGGCAGCCAAGGCGATCCTTCAGGGCAGCCCCTATCCTGGCGCGAAATGCTATGTGATCAAGTTGGCAAAAACACTCACCAAGACTTACATAACTTGCATCACGTTGGATTGTCCGATGGACAACCGAGCTCTTCGCGCGCGCAACGGCTTTACCGGATGTCGGATCGCTGATGATCCTCGACTGATGTGTCCATCGCCGAAAGGCGATCTTGCTTGTCGTAGGCCGCCCGCAGGCAGCCACCGATGACTACGTTGGACGTCAAACGTTGAAGCGGAAGTGCAGCACATCGCCTTCCTTGACGATGTAGTCCTTGCCTTCCAGCCGCAGGCGGCCCGCGTCGCGCGCGCCGGATTCGCCCTTGTACTTGATGTAGTCGTCGTAGGCGATCGTTTCTGCGCGGATGAAGCCGCGCTCGAAATCGGTGTGGATCACGCCCGCGGCCTGCGGCGCGGTCGCGCCCTTCTTCACCTGCCACGCGCGCACTTCTTTCTCGCCGGCGGTGAAATACGTCTGCAGACCGAGCAGTTTGTAGCCGGCGCGGATCACGCGGTTCAGGCCGGGCTCGTCGAGGCCCATGTCCTGCAGGAAGGCGAGCTTGTCGGCGTCGTCCAGTTGCGAGAGTTCCTCTTCGATCGCCGCGCACACCGGCACGACTTCGGCGCCCTCGCCTTTCGCGCGCTCGACGACTTTGTCGAGGAACGGATTGTCGTGAAAGCCGTCTTCCTTGACGTTGGCGATGTACATCAGCGGCTTGAGCGTCAGCAGGAACAGGTCGCGTACGAGCGCCTTCTCGTCATCGTCGAGGCCGGCGGCGCGCGCGGGCTTGCCTTCGTTGAGCACGGCGGCGAGTTTCTGCAGCACGGGACGTTTGGCTAGCGCCTCCTTGTCGTTCGCCTTGGCCGCGCGCTCGACGCGGTTCAGCGCCTTGTCGACCGAATCGAGATCGGCGAGCGCAAGTTCGGTGTCGATCGTCTCGATGTCGGAGATCGGGTCGATCTTGCCGGCGACAT
>DAIMZS010000102.1:7151-10596 GCA_036733825.1 Rudaea sp. | reverse complement strand
CAAGAAAGTCAAAGACACTGGATTCCCGCCAAGAGCACGCGGGAATGACGAGCTAAAAAAGCTGGATTCCGGCTTCCGCCGGAATGACGAGAACGGTCAGCGTGCCCAAACAGGCGCAGACCCCGCCGAGCGCTGCGCGACAAACGTCAGGATGTCGTTCATCACCGGCGGCCGCGCCTTGCGTCCGTGCGCCAGGGCGACCAACAGATCGCCATGATCGATGTCGGGATAGAGCTTGAGCGTGGCGGTGCCGTTCATCGCCTGCGCGCGTTCGGCCATGACTTCGGCGTTGTTCGGCGTCACCTCGTCGTCGTCGAGGCCTTGCAGGAGCAGCAGCGGCGGTTCGTCGCCGTCGACGAAGTTGATCGGTTGCGAGTCGTAGCGTCCCTTCGCGTCGTTGCCGAAAATGTCTGCTTCATCGTCGACGTAGGGCAGAAAGGCATAGGCGCCGGCCAGACCGATCATGCCGGCGAGGTTGCGCGGGGTGAGATCGACGGCATTGAGATAGCGCTTGTCGCAGGCGAGCAGCGCGGCGATATGGCCGCCGGCGGAGTGGCCCATCACGAAGATGCGCCGCGGATCGCCGCCGATGTCCGCGGCGTGGGTAAAAGTCCACTTCGTCGCCGTCGCCGCGTCGGCCATGAAGGCCGGAAAGCGCACGTCGGGAAATTTGCGGTAGTCGGGGATGACCGCGACGACGCCCTGGCTCGCCAGCGCCTCGCCGATGTAGCGGTACCAGCGGCGGCGGCCTTCCTCCCAACTGCCGCCGTAGAAAAATACGACCACCGGGGCGTTGTTCGCGTCGTGGGGCGCGTAGACGTCGAGCTTCAGCCCGTGCGCGGCGTCGAAGACGATGCTGCGCTGGACGGAAAGATTGTGTGCGCTGTCGGCGCTGCCCACCGTCGCGTACCAGATCTGCGCGCAGGACGCGACGAGCAATGAGGCGACCGCCGCGGCCATCGCGCGCGCCACGCGCCAGCGTCGACGGAAATTGCCAAGGCGTGGCTTCGTTTCTATCATCGGATGATTGTTGCAGGTATCCGGGGTGGCGGGAACCAAATGGCTGATTCGTCTACGCAACGCGGCAGGGAGCTGTTCGCCGACATTCCCGAGCGCAATACCGGCGATGCGTTGCTGCGCACGACGCAGCAGCACCATGTTTCCTTGAGCATGATGGCGGACACGAAAGCGAGCATCGTCATCACCGTCTCCTCGATCGTGCTGACGTTGAGCCTGGGCAAGCTGAACGATCCCGACCTGCGCTATTCCGTGCTGACGCTCGATGCATTTACCCTGCTCGCGCTGCTGCTCGCTGTTCTCGCCGTGCTGCCGAAGTATCGGCCGTTCAAGCTCACGACGACCGAGTTGCCGGCCGGGTTCAATCTGTTGTTCATGGGACATTTCTCGGAACTGTCGCGCGAGCGTTTCCTCGCCGAAATCGCGCGCTCGCTGAAGGCCGACGGATCGGTCTACGCGACAATGGCGAACGACATTTACAGCCTCGGCACGTATCTTTCGCAGCACAAATATCGTTATCTGCGTCTGGCCTATCTGAGCTTCCTCGCCGGCTTCGTGCTCGCGTTGCTGGTGCAGGTGTGGCGATTGCTGTTCGTGCATTGAATCTTGCCAGGTTCTTCTCGTGTCGAAATCCACCTCTTCGCTGTACGGTGCCGTCGAAGCTGGAGGCACCAAGTTTGTCTGTGCCGTCGGTGAACCTGGTGGCCATTTGCTTGCACAGGCTTCATTTCCGACGACGACGCCGGACGAAACGCTCGCGCACGTCGCCGAATTCTTCGCGCAGGCGAGAGCGCAGCACGGCGCCGTCGCCGCGGTCGGCGTCGGCTCGTTCGGGCCCGTGCATGTGCGGCCCGGCGCCGCCCAATACGGCCGCATCGCGCGCACACCGAAGTTGCGCTGGGAAGGCGTCGACATCCTCGGCGAGATCACGCGCGGCGCCGGCGCGCCGGGGGCGATCGACACCGATGTGAATATTGCCCTGCTCGGCGAGGCGCGCCACGGCGCAGGGGTGGGCTATGACGATCTCGTCTACGTCACCGTCGGCACCGGCATCGGCGCGAGCCTGATGGCGAACGGCCGCGTCGTCTACGGTTTCGCGCATCCCGAAGTCGGTCATGTTCATGTGCCGAAGTTGGCCGAGGATGCGGGGTTTGCCGGCGTTTGCGCGTTTCATGCCGACCGCTGCGTCGAAGGCCTCGCCTCGGGCCCGGCATTGCGCGAGCGCTGGGGCGTCGGCGCGGAGAGCCTGCCGCCCGAGCACCCGGCCTGGGCGCTGCAGGCGCGCTATCTCGCCGCGCTTTGCGTGAACCTGCTCGTCGTCTCGGCGCCGCGCCGGATCATTCTCGGCGGCGGCGTGATGGGCCAGGCGCATCTGTTTCCGCGCGTGCGCGAGGCGCTGAGCGAATTGCTCAACGGCTATTTCGACTTTGCCGCGTACGGCATCGGCCTCGACGATCTCGTCGTGCCTGCGCAGCTTGGCGGCCGCGCAGGGGTCGTCGGCGCGCTCGAACTCGCACGCGACTTCGATCTTGCGCAATAAGCCGCCGCCCACGCGCGTGCTGGTGATGCCCGACAAGTTCAAGGGCACACTGACCTCCGATCAAGCCGCGCGTGCGATTGTGCGCGGGTTGCGGCGTGCGTGGCCGAATGCGCAATTCACCGCGCAGACCTTGGCGGACGGCGGCGAAGGCTTTGCCTCCGCGCTGATCCGCGCGACCGGCGGCACGATGCGGCGCGGCGCGAGTGTCGACGCCGCGGGGCGTCCGTGCCGAGCCGAGTGGGGATGGCTCGGCGACGGCCACACGGCGCTGTTCGATCTCGCCGCCGCCAGCGGGCTGGCGCCGTTGCCGCCGACGCTGCGCGATCCGCGGCGCACGTCGACGTTCGGCAGCGGCATCCAGCTGCGCCGCGCGATCGCGGCCGGCGCGAAGAAGGTGATCGTCGGCCTCGGCGGCAGCGCGACCAACGACGGCGGCGTCGGCTTGGCATCGGCGCTGGGCTGGACATTTCTCGACCGCCGCGGCGACGAGATCGCGGCGACCGGCGCCGGGTTGCTGCAGCTCGACCGCATCCTCGCACCGAAGACAAAACTGCGCGTTCGCATCGTCGCCGCGAGTGACGTCGACAATCCTTTGTACGGACGCCGCGGCGCGGCTTTCCAGTTTGCACCGCAGAAAGGTGCCGACGCGCAGACCGTGCGCGAATTGGATCGCGGCTTGCGCCGCCTCGCACGCATTGTCGAGCGCGATCTCGGCCGCGACTGCGCGACGATTCCCGGTGCCGGCGCTGCCGGCGGCTGCGGTTTCAGTTTGCTGGCCTTTTTCGGCGCGCGGCTCGAATCGGGCTTCGATATCCTGCGCCGCGAAATACATCTGGATGCATTGCTGCGCGAACACGATCTCGTCGTCACCGGCGAAGGCGCCTTCGA
>DAIMZS010000102.1:2291-7051 GCA_036733825.1 Rudaea sp. | reverse complement strand
GCGCTATCCGCCGGCCGGCGGGAACAATATCATCGGCGCACAGGAACTAACCCCGCGTACGGCTCTCGTACGTTGCATGCTGCATCGACCGCTGTCCAAGGAGAGTCTCATGCTTCGATCGCCGCTGCTCTGCCTCGTGTTGTTGATCTTCGGCAACTCCGCCCTCGCCGCACCGGCGCCCTCCGACGATTCGGCCATTCCGCCGATTCTGCGCGACTGGCGCGGCTGGGTGCTCAAGGATTTCGACTTCCGCGCTTGTCCGTTCCTTTCCACGCCGATGCAGAACGATGCGAACGGACACATCTGCGCCTGGCCGGGGCGGTTGAGCCTCAACGCCGACGCGAGTGGCGCCACGTTTTCGCTGCACTGGCGCGTTGATGCGCCGTCGTGGGTCGCGCTTCCGGGCGATGCGCAATACTGGCCGCAGCAGGTCAAGGTGAACGGGCAGGCGCAGCCCGTGCTCAACCGAGAGGGCGCGCCGGCGCTGTGGCTGACGCCGGGCGGCTACGACATCGCCGGCACGATTCCCTGGCGCGAACGCCCGCAAGCGCTGCATGTGCCGAGCGGCATCGGCCTGGTCGCGCTCAATGTCGACGGCAGGGCGGTCGCGTCGGTACAGCGCGACGGCGACGACGTCACGCTCGGCCGCAGCGCCGCGGCGGCGCCCGAGGCGGACAGCATCGATCTGCGCGTGTTCCGCGAACTCGCCGACGGCGTGCCGGCGACGCTGACCACCCAGATCCGTTTCGCCGTCGCCGGCCAGGCGCGCGAAGAAACGCTCGGCCCCGTGCTGCCCGACGGATTCGTCGCGACCGCGTTGAACGGCGACTGGCCCGCGCGGCTCGACAACGACGGCCGCCTGCACGTGCAGGTGCAGCCCGGCTCGGCGACGCTGACGGTGAATGCACGCGCGCTCGCCCCGCTGGCCGCGGTCGCGGCGCGTCTGCCCGCGGCGCCGTGGCCGAAGCAGGAAATCTGGAGCTACGAACCCGCCCCGCGTCTGCGCGTCACCAACGCGGTCGGCGCGGTTTCCGTCGATCCGCAGCAGGCGCAGGTGCCGGAAGAATGGAAAAGCCTGTCGGCCTTCGCCCTCGGCGACGGCGAAAAGCTCACGATCGAGGAGCGCTCGCGCGGGCTGGCGCCGAACGAGGCGAACCGGCTTGCGCTGCGCCGCGAGGCGTGGCTGGATTTCGACGGCGGCGGTTGGTACGCGCGCGATGCCGTCACCGGATCGATGGTGCAGGGCTGGCGCCTCGACGTCGCCGCGCCGCTCTCGCTCGAACGCGCGCAGGCGAACGCGCGGCCGGGCGCGGGGGACGAGGCGCTGCTCGTCACGCGCGGCGCCAACGCGGGCTGGTCCGGCGTCGAATGGCGCACGCCGAATGTCAATCTCGGCGGTTCCGTGCGCATCGATGCGGTGTCGGATTTGCCGGCCAGCGGCTGGCAGCAGAGTTTCGACAGCATCGACACGACGCTGCATCTGCCGTACGGCTACCGGCTGCTCGGCGCGCCCGGCGCCGACCGCGTCTACGGCAGCTGGATGTCGCGCTGGTCGCTGCTCGACGTATTCATCGCGGCGATTGTCGCGCTGCTCGCCTGGCGGCTGCTCGGCGTGTACGGCGCTGTGGCGGCGGTCGTCTATCTCGCGCTCGGTTATCAGGAAGCGGGCGCGCCGCTGTGGACACTCGTCGCGTTGCTCGCGTTGGCATTGATCGTGCGCGCGCTGCCCGCGGGCAAGCTGCAGGTCGCCGCGCACTGGTTGCAGCGTGCGGCGATGCTCGTGCTGGCGATGGCGGCGTTGCCGTTCCTCGCCGACCAGGTGCGCTATGCACTCTATCCGCAATTGGAGGAGGGGCAGGGCTCGTGGACGTACTACGCGCGCATGGGCGATACGTACCTCAATGACGGCGCGGTGGGGGGCGCACAGCAGAAAATGGCCCCGATGGAGCCGCAGGAGGCGCCTTCTGCGATGGCCTCGCCGGCGCCGCCGCCCCCGCCTGCTGTGGCGGAGGAGACCATGGCCGAACCGACCTCGGACTCCCTCGACGCCGCCAAGCCGGTGCGCAGGGCCGCGAAAGAAAAACCTAATCTCGAAACGATCATCGTCACCGGCAGCGTCGTTCAGAAGTCGCAAATGATCGATCACTATAGCCAGTCCACCGTGATGCAGACCGGCGCGGGCGAGCCGGGTTGGCGGATCGGCAGCACCGCGCAACTGGGCTGGAGCGGTCCGGTCACGCCGGCGCAGAATGTGCGCCTTGTCATCGCGCCGCCGTGGCTGGTGCGGCCGTTGCGCATCGTGCTGGCGGTGCTGCTTGCCTGGCTGGTGTGGAGCAGCTGGCGCGGGCGTCCCGTCGCGCCGAGCCTGCCGCGCGGTGCGGCCGCGGGCATCGCCGGCCTGTTGTTTGCGGCGAGCCTGACGACGGCGCCTTCCGCGCACGCGCAGGGGATTCCGTCTGACGCCTTGCTCAATCAGCTGCGCGAAAGGTTGACCGAAGCGCCGAAATGCGCGCCGGCCTGCGCCGGGGTTGCGCAGGCGCAGGTCAGCGCGAACGGCGATGCCGTCATCGTCGTGCTCGAAGTGCATGCGGGCGAGCGGCTGGCCGTGCCGCTGCCGCGCGTCGACGCGGGCGCGATGTTGAAAGGCGTGAAAGTCGACGCCGCGGCCGACGCCCCCGTGGCGCGCCGCGCCGACGGCACCGAGTGGATCGCACTCGATCGCGGCGTGCATCGCATCGAGCTGACCTATGCCGCTTATGCAGATCGGCTCGCACTGAACTTCGTCCTCGTGCCCGCGCGCGCGCTGTTCGACGGCAAAGGTTGGACGGCGAGCGGCATCGAGGACGAGCGTTTGCTCAGCGGCAGCGTGAACCTGGCGCGTACGCGCGACGATGCGGGCACGGGCACAAAGCCCGAGCTCGGCGCGCAGCAATTTCCGCCTTATGTGAGCGTCGTGCGTTCGCTTTCGCTCGGTCTCGACTGGAGCGCCAACACCCAGATCAATCGTTTGTCGCCGGCGACCGGCGGCATGACAGTGACCGTGCCCGTTCTCCCCGGTGAGCACATAGCGACATCGGGAGTGAAGGTGCAGAATTCCGCGGCGACCGTGGCGATCGCCGACGGCGCTCCGGCCACGGCTTGGACCAGCACGCTCGACAAGACGGAAACGCTCACGCTGACCGCACCCGCGCTGACCGACCACGCCGAAACCTGGCGCGTGCTGGTCAGCCCGACCTGGCATGTCGAATTCTCCGGCGTGCCCGGCGTCGGCCTCGGCGCGGGCGAGGATGCGAACGACTATCGCAACTTCGAATTCCATCCGCTGCCCGGCGAAACGTTGACCATGAAGATCACGCGCCCCGCGCCGGTCGCCGGCGCGACGCGCGCGATCGACGCCGTGAGTTTGACCAGCGCAGCCGGCCAACGCAGCTCGACGCATACGCTCGCCTTCACCGTGCGCGCGAGCCAGGGCGGCGAGCAGACGATCACGCTGCCGGCGGATGCCGAGGTGACGACCGTGCAGCGCGACGGCGAAACGCTCGGTCTGCGCGCGCGCGACGGCAAGCTCACGTTGCCGGTCAAGCCGGGCGTGCAGCGTTTCCAGGTGAATTTCCGCGACAGCTCCGCGCTCGGCTTCGTCGTGCGCACGCCGGCCGTCGCGCTGGGCTTGCCCGCGGCGAACGTCGACCTCGTGGCGCATCTGCCGGCGGATCGCTGGCTGCTCGCGAGCTTCGGTCCCGCGGTCGGGCCGGCCGTGTTGTATTGGGGCGAGCTCGCGGTGATGATCGCCGTCGCCTGGGCGCTCACGCGCACGCGGCGCACGCAGCTCAAATTCCGCGATTGGCTGCTGCTCGGCCTCGGCTTCTCGACGTTCTCATGGCTCGCGCTGATCGTCGTCGTCGCCTGGCTGTTCGCCTTCGACTGGCGCGCGCGCTGCGAGACGAACGAGCCGTGGTGGCGCTTCGATCTCGTGCAGATCGGACTGGCGGTGTTGACTATCGTGGCGCTGGTTGCGCTCGTCTCTGCGATTCCGCAAGGCTTGCTCGGTGCGCCGGACATGCACATCGCCGGCAACGGTTCCTACGCGCAGACGCTGCACTGGTTCGCCGATCGCACCGCCGACGCACTGCCGCAGGCAAGCGCGTTCTCGTTGCCGATGTGGGTCTACAAAGTGCTGATGCTGGCCTGGGCGCTGTGGCTGGCGAACGCGCTGATCGGTTGGCTGCGCGGCGCGTGGGCGGCGTGGACGCAGGACGGCTATTGGCAGCCGCGGCCGGCTACGACACGGGAGAAGGCGTGAGCGAATCGAAAGTACGCGACCTGCTTGCGCGCGCGGTGCAGGCACTACGAGCGCGCGCAACGGCTTCTAGCCCTCTCCCCCGATGGGACATCGGGGGAGAGGGTGGGGTGAGGGGGCGCTCTACGTCGTCGCCTCAGCAAAGCGCCCCCTCACCCCGACCCTCTCCCCCAACGATGCGGCCGTTGGGGGAGAGGGAGTCAAATGAAGCGCGGCGCGAAGCGGAGCTGCTGTTGCAGCACGCGCTTCGCGTCGATCGCGCCTGGCTGTTCGCGCACGCCGGCGACGAGGTCGACGAGGTGCTGGCCGGGCAGTTCCGCTGCTACGTGTCGCGTCGCGCGGCCGGCGAGCCCGTGGCCTATATCACCGGGCGCCGCGAGTTCTTTTCGCTGGATCTGCTCGTCACTCCCGACGTGCTGATACCGCGTGCCGAGACGGAACTGCTCGTCGAGCTGGCGCTGGA
>DAIMZS010000102.1:0-2191 GCA_036733825.1 Rudaea sp. | reverse complement strand
TCCTCGGGCGTAGACGGCCTCGATGCGATCCGCACGATCGCACGCGACGCGCGGCGCCATCTCGCGCCGGGCGGCTGGCTCATCCTCGAACACGGCTATGACCAGGGCGCGGCCGTGCGTGAAATTTTCGTCGCGAACGGCTACGCGGACGCGGCGACGGCGCACGATCTCGAAGGCCGCGAACGCGTCAGCCGCGCGAGGTACAAAGGCGCGCATGCTATGCTTTCTCGCCGTCAGCCACTGACGCCGCCGACCTGAACCAAGGCGGGCGGCAGCAGGATACGCCCTTGATCGAAATACCCGGTTATCACATCTTGCGCCAGCTCGGCCGCGGCGGCATGGCCACGGTGTACCTGGCCACGCAGGAATCGGTGCAGCGCGAGATCGCACTCAAGGTGATGTCGCCCGCGCTGCTCGTCGATCCGGACTTCGCCGAGCGGTTCCTGCGCGAGGCGCGGATCGCGGCGAAGCTGCATCATCGTCACGTCGTCGGCATCCACGATGTCGCGCGCCACGGCGACTACAACACCATCGCGATGGAATACCTCGGCGGCGGCCCGGTGCTGCCGCGCGACGGCTCGACGCGGCCGGTGCTGTTTGCTCTGCGCGTCACGCGCGAAATCGCGCTCGCGCTGAACTATGCGCACGCGAAGGGCTTCGTCCATCGCGACGTGAAGCCGGACAACATCCTGCTGCGCGAGGACGGCTCCTCCGCGCTGACCGATTTCGGCATCGCGCGCGCAGCGGATCCGGCTGCGCGCATGACGCGCACGGGCGCGGTGGTCGGCACGCCGCACTACATGAGTCCGGAGCAGGCGCGCGGGCGCACGGTCGACGGCCGCGCCGACTTGTACAGCCTCGGCATCGTCCTGCACGAAATGCTGCTCGGCCGCGTGCCGTACACGGCGGAAGATTCGCTCGCCGTCGGCATCATGCACGTGAACGAGCCGGTGCCGGTGCTGCCGGAGCGGTTCGCCGCGCTGCAGCCGCTGCTCGGCCGCATGCTGGCCAAGCAGCCCGACGCGCGTTTTCAGAGCGGCCAGCAGCTGGCCGAGGCGATCGAACGCCTCGAGCGCGCCTTGGCCGCGGGCGAATATCCTGAGCTGCTGAGTGCGAATTCCGACTCGGGCGAATTTCGCATCGGCGACATCGATTTTCCCGAGTTCGATCACAGCGCGCGGATCTCCGCGTCCCTGCGCACGACCACGCCGTCCGCGGCATTTCATCATCGCAGCGATCCCTCGCTCGGCCAACTCGACGATCTCGGCGAGACCGGCAGCTACCGTGCGGTCGGGCGCCATTCCGCGCGTCGCCCGGCGCAGCGCGCTGCGGATTGGCGCGGATGGATTGCGCCCGCCGCGATCGCCGCGGCGTTCATCGTGCTCGGCGCGTCGGCCTGGCATTGGCAAGATCGCCTGCGCAGCGCGCTGCTGCCGAACACGCAGTTGAACGACACGCTCGCGCGCGCGCAAAAAGCGCTCGCCGACGGCAAGCTGCTCGGCGACGGCGGCGCGCGCGACTTGTTTCAGAGCGTGCGCGCGCAAGATCCCGACAACGACCTGGCACGCGAAGGCCTTAACCAGGTCGGTGCGCGTCTGCTCGCCGACGCGCGCACGACGCTGCAGAAGAACGACCTCGCCGCCGCGCGCAGCGATCTCGACGCCGCGAACGAGATTCTCGGCGGCGGGACGCAGGTCGAAGAAGTGAAGGCCGCCCTCGACGCGGCGCAGGCGCGCGGCACGAAGCTGGAAAACCTGCTGGCGAGCGCCGACGCCGCGCTCGCGGCAAACCGCCTGCTCGGCGCCGACGGCGCGGCGGCGCTTTATCGGCAGATTCTCGACGTCGACGCCGGCAACGCGGTCGCCAAGCATGGCCTCGACAAGGTCGCCGCGGCGCAGGCGCAGCTGGTCCGCGACGCGCTGGGACAAGGCAATATCGATCTCGCCAATCAGCGCATTGCCCAGCTCGCCGAGGCCGCACCGAACTACGCCGCGATTCCCGCGCTGCGCGCCGAACTGGCGAAGCGCCGCGCCGCGGATACGCCGGCACCCGCGCCCGCACCCAAGCGCAACGCGGTGGCATCGACCGCCACTGCGGAGCCCGAACAAGAGCAGATACGCGAACCGAGCCTGGCCGACCGCGCACGCATCGAGGAAATGCTCGGCGACGCCGACCGCGCGCTCGGCGCCGG
>DAIMZS010000101.1:3754-10612 GCA_036733825.1 Rudaea sp. | reverse complement strand
CATAGCGTTCCGGCAACTGACGATTGACGTAGTGCGTGGAATGCTTCGCCGCCGTCTCCTGCGCGGGCCGATTCTTCGTGTAGAAATACAGCGCGACCGACTTGCGCGAGCGTGGTCCCGCGTCGGCCGGCAACCTGATCGGATCGAAACCGTGCCAGCTGTGCTCGGTCGTTTCGAAGATGACGCAGCGATTGAACAGCGGCGAGACGCGGATCGTGGGCGCGGGGTCCTGGTACGGATCGCGCCAGAGTTCCAGATTGCCGCCCCAGGCTTCGTTCCAGTCGTGATTCAGATACACGATGAGATTGAGCCGCCGATGCCAGCGTTCGCTGGGGTGATAGTTGAAATCGATATGCGCCTGCAGGAGCTGGCCGTCGCGGTTCTCGTGCGTGCCGCCGCCGAGGTAAAACGGATCGTAGAGAAGATCGTCGATGCCGGTGATCGCGCCGATGAGGCCGAGGAATTCGGCGCTCTGAACGGCGTCGTCGAGCTCCTGGAAGCTCGATCCGAGCTTGCTCATGCGTTCGATAGTCGACTTGCCGCCGGGCAAGCCGTCGTCGCCGACGTTATTGCCTTGTTCGAATGCCGGGAATTCGTCGAGCAGGCGCTGTGCGAAGCCGGGGAGGAAGAAGTCGTCGATGACGATATGGCGGAACGGTTGATTCCGTGCGAACCGTTCGTTCAGAGCGGACGCGTCCTGAACGAGGTCCGGCCGAATAATCTTCTTCAACATACAAACCAAACTTCCACTGGCGCGTGTTTCTAGTGTGCCAGCTTGCTTTCCCAATTATCCAGCATTGTCGATGGAGCGCGCGCCGAGGCGTAACGACGCGCGCTCGAACCGGCCGCGCTCAAGCAGCAGCGGCCTGCGCCGATTGCAGCTTTCCGGCGGCGACGGACATGCCTTGCTCGAGAACGCCGCGAAGCTGCGCGTCCTTGACTTCGGAGGCCAACGCGGCGAGTCCGACCAGCGTGGCCAATCCCTCGGATTCGGGCCCGCGCGGCGGAATCTTATGGATCTTGCCGTCC
Organism: Rudaea sp.; assembly: GCA_036733825.1. Classification (GTDB taxonomy): domain Bacteria; phylum Pseudomonadota; class Gammaproteobacteria; order Xanthomonadales; family Rhodanobacteraceae; genus Rudaea. The sequence continues at coordinate 9,583 of DAIMZS010000101.1, read as the reverse complement.
GGTCCGATGTACCAGCCCGGGCCGTCGGCTTCGGCGCCGCCGAAGATTCGACCGGGGCCCACGACGATATAGAACGGGAATTTCATGATTGGTCTCCTCGAATGGAATGCGCGCCGGTGCATTGCGCCGGTGCGTTGGAAGTTACGCGAAAACGAATCCGCGACTGACAAGAGGGAAGGCAGCCGAAACGGAAAAGGCCGCCCTGCGGCGGCCTTTTCCGGAACGTGAGGCGCGAATGAACCGGCTCAGGCGCTCGCTTCGACCTGATCGAGGCTGGTCTTGTCGCCCTTCGGCCGCGGCGCATCGAGTACGTTGCCGGTGACGAGGTAATAAATCGACTCGGCGATGTTGGTGACGTGATCGCCGATGCGTTCGACGTTCTTCGCGATGAACATCAGGTGCGCGCCGATCGCGACGTGCTGCGGGTCCGCCTTCATGTAGTCGATCAGACGGCGCGAGATGCCGGTGTAGGTGTCGTCGATCTGCTCGTCGCAGGCCCAGACGGTGATCGCTTTTTCCTGATTGCGTTCGGTGAACGCGGTGACGACGTCGGCAAGCTGCTTCTTCGCCAGCTCGCCGAGTTCGCCGATCTCGACCAGCCACGACTCGGGCGAATGCGAACCGAGCGCGATCACGCGCTTGCAGATGTTGGCCGAGAAGTCGCAGATGCGTTCGAGCTCGACGACGATGCGCAGCGTCGAGATCACTTCGCGGAAATCGCGCGCGATCGGCTGGCGCAGCGCGAGCACGCGGATCGCGCGTGCTTCGATGTCGCGCTCGAGCGCGTCGACGTCGATGTCGTCGCGGATCACGCGCGCGGCGGCTTCCATGTCGTGCGTGCGCAGCGCCTTCATCGTCGCGGCGAATTGGCTCTGCGCCGATTCGCCCATGCGCGCGATCGCGGCGTTGAGCTGGGAAAGTTCGTCGTCGAAACTTTTTACGATGTGTTCGGACATAGAGTTAGCCGTAGCGTCCCGTGATGTAGTCTTCGGTCATCTTCTTCGTCGGATTCTCGAAGATCGTGGTCGTGTCGCCGAATTCGATCAGCTCGCCCAGATACATGAACGCAGTGTAGTCGGAGACGCGCGAGGCCTGCTGCATATTGTGGGTGACGATCGCGATCGTGTAGCGCTCTTTCAGTTCTTCGACGAGCTGCTCGATCTTGCCGGTGGCGATCGGATCGAGCGCCGAGGTCGGTTCGTCGAGCAGGATCACTTCCGGTTTCAGCGCGACCGCGCGCGCGATGCACAGGCGCTGCTGCTGGCCGCCGGAGAGGCCGAGCGCGCTGCCGTTGAGCTTGGACTTCACCTCGTCCCACAATGCGCCCTGGCGCAGCGCTTCTTCGACGCGCGCGTCCATGTCCGCCTTCGACAGCTTTTCGTAGTGGCGAATGGCGTAAGCGACGTTGTCGTAGATCGACATCGGAAACGGCACCGGCTTCTGGAACACCATGCCGACCTTGCTGCGCAGGCGGTTGAGCGGGTATTTCGGATCGAGAATGTTGTCGCCGTCGAGCAGCACCTGGCCCTTGGCTTCGAGCTTGGGATAAATCGAGTAGATGCGGTTGAAGATGCGCAGCAGCGTCGACTTGCCGCAGCCCGACGGGCCGATCAGCGCGGTGACTTTCTTTTCCGCGATGTCGAGATTGACGTTCTTCAGCGCGTGGAATTTGTCGTAGTAGAAATCCAGGCCGCGCGCGGACATCTTCGGCGCCGCCGCGACGGCCGTATTCGCGTCCGTGCCGGGCGGCGGCGTGATCAGCGAAACGCTGCCTGTCGTGGCCAAGGGAAGATTCGGATTAGTCATTGGACACCTTGTTGCGCAGAAGTATCGCGCGCGAGATGAGGCTAAGAGCGAGCACGAACAGCGTGACGATCAGCGCGCCGGCCCAGGCCAGCGATTTCCAGCCCGCATCCGCGCTCATCGCGAATTTGTAGATCACCACGGGCGCCGAGGCCATCGGCTGGGCGATGTTCGTGCTCCAGAACTGATTGTCGAACGCGGTGAACAGCAGCGGCGCCGTCTCGCCCGAGATGCGCGCCAGCGCGAGCAGCACGCCGGTGACGATGCCGGGCAGCGCGGCGCGGTAGAGCACCTGCATCGTCACCTTCCATTGCGGCACGCCGAGCGAAAGGCCGGCTTCGCGCATCGCGCTCGGCACGAGCTTGAGCATCTCGTCGGTCGTGCGCACGACGACCGGCAGCACGATCAGCGCGAGCGCGATCGAGCCGGAAAGCGCGGAGTAGTGGCCGACCTGCTTCACCACGACCGTGTAGACGAACATGCCGAGCACGATCGACGGCGCGGAGAGAAGAATGTCGTTGAAAAAACGGATCGCTTCGCCGAGCCGCGATTTCTTCGCGTACTCGGCGAGATACGTGCCCGCGGCGATGCCGATCGGCGCGCCGATCAAGATGGCGAGCAGGCAGATGATCGCGCTGCCGGCGAAAGCATTGAGCAGACCGCCCTCGTCGCCTGGCGGCGGCGTCATCATCGTGAACAGCTTTCCGTTCAGCGCGGAAATGCCGTTGAAGAACGTCGTCCAAAGGATCCAGGCGAGCCAGAACAGGCCGAAGCCGGTGGACAGCAGGGCGAAGGTGAGGCCGACGCCGTTGACGATGCGGCGTCGGAAATAGAGACGGTCGGCGACGGCGGCGCGCTTCTCCGCCTCGATGCGATGGGCTTGGTCGCGGTCGGGTTGCGTGCTCATGCCTTGCCCTCGCGTTTCTCCATCTTGCGCAGCATCAGCTTCGCAATCATCAGCACGATGAAGGTGACGACGAACAGCAGGAAGGCGAGGGCGATCAGCGAGGAGCGGAAGATCTCCGAATCGGCTTCGGCGAATTCGTTCGCGATCGTCGCCGCGATCGAGTTGCCGGGTTCGAGCAGCGACAGCGACAGGCGATGCACGTTGCCGAGCACGAAGGTCACCGCCATCGTTTCGCCGAGCGCGCGGCCGAGGCCGAGAAAGATGCCGCCGATCACCGCGGTGCGCGTGTACGGCAGAACGATGTCCCAGGCCACTTCCCAGGTCGTCGAGCCAAGCGCGTAGGCCGATTCCTTGAGCCTTGTGGGCACGGTCAGGAACACTTCGCGCATCACCGAGGAAATGAACGGGATCACCATGATCGCGAGCACGATGCCCGCGGTGAGCATGCCCAGGCCCATCGGCGGACCGTGGAACAGCGGGCCGAGGATCGGCCATTCGCCGAGATGGTCGTTGAGCCAGGGAATGACGTATTTCGCCATGATCGGCACGAAGACGAACAAGCCCCACATGCCGTAGATGATCGAAGGAATGCCCGCGAGCAATTCGATCGCGGCGCTGACCGGCGAGCGCAGCCAAGTCGGCGCGACTTCGGTCAGGTAGAGCGCGATGCCGAAGCTGACCGGCACCGCGATGAGCAAAGCGATGGCCGCCGTCACCAGCGTGCCGTAGACCGGCGCGAGCGCGCCGAACTGTTTGCCGACCGTATCCCAGTCGGAGGAAACGAGAAACTTGAAGCCGAACGTCGCGAACGCCTCGCGGCCGCCCCACAGCGTGGTCAGCGCGATGCCGGCCAGGGTGATCAGGACGAAGATGCCGCAGCCGGCGACGATGCGCCGGAACAGGCTGTCCGCGAGACCGTCGCGCCGCGCGCGTTGTTCGTCGGTCTTCGGAACGGTCAGGGATTCGGCACTCGCGGCCATGGTCGATTCCGTAAAACTTTTCCGCCGCTATCGCAAAAGAAAAACGCCCCTCTCGAACACAGCGCGAGAGGGGCGGGGAGGGAGATTACAGTTTGACTTCCGCCTTCCAGTACGCCTCGATCTGCTGCACGAGCGCGGCCGGCAGCGGCACGTAATCGAGCGCTTCGGCAGCCTTGCCGCCTTCGGTGTAGGCGTACTTGAAGAAGTCGACGACGGCCTTGGAATGCGCGGCGTCCTTCGGCGTCTTGTAGACCAGCGCGAACGCGGTCGCGGTGATCGGCCAGGAGTCGTCACCCGGAGCGTTCGTGATCACGAGCTGGAAGTCCTTCGCGCTCTTCCAGTCCGCATGCGAAGCGGCCGCGGCGAAGCTGGCGAGGTTCGGCGTGATGAACTTGCCGGCCGAGTTCTGCACCTGCGTGTAGGCCATCTTGTTCTGCAGCGCGTAGGCGAGTTCGACGTAGCCGATCGAGCCGTTAATCTGCTGCACGTAGGCGGCGACGCCCGCATTGCCCTTGCCGCCGACGCCGACCGGCCACTGCACCGTGGTGCCTTCGCCGATCTTTTCCTTCCACTCGCCGCTGACTTTGGACAGATAGTTGGTGTAGTTGAACGTCGTGCCCGAACCGTCCGAACGGTAGACGGCCTGGATCGCCACGTCCGGCAGCTTCACGCCGGCGTTGTTCGCGGCCAGCGCCGGATCGTTCCACTTCTTGATCTTGCCGAGATAGATGTCGCCGAGCTGGGCGCCGGTCAGCTTGATTTCGCCGGCCTTCACGCCTTCGATGTTGACCACCGGCACGACGCCGCCGATCACGATCGGGAACTGGCCCAGGCCCGCGGCCGAGAGTTCGTCGGGCGACAGCGGCTTGTCCGAGGCGCCGAAGTCGATCGTCGCGGCTTTGATCTGCGCGATGCCCGCGCCCGAACCGCCGCCGCCGTAGTTGATATGGTTGCCGGTCTTCTCGGCGTAGGTCGCCGACCACTTCGTGATGATCGGCTGCACGAAGGTCGAACCGGCGCCGGTGACATCGACGGCCTGAGCCGAGCCCGCGAACAGCGTGGCGGCGACGGCGAACGCCGTCAGCGAATGACGAATACGATGAAACATGGATACCTCCGTAGGTGGAAAGCTGGCGGAGGCGCGGACGACGTACCCCGCGCCGCTCCGTAACCGCCGGTGCAGGCTACGCGGGGAATTTGAAAGTTTTATGACAGCCGGTGCGGCCTTGCTTCGCTTTTTGTAACAAAACGGTAAACTTGCCGCCTACCAAGCGGGGACTCGATCACATGTTTTCATTGCAGACCATCTTCGGCAAGGGCGACAAGTTCTACGGCCTGCTCGAAGCGAGCGCCGATGCCGCCCGCCAGAGTGCGCGCGCGCTGATCGCGCTGTCGAAGCAGAAGACGCCGAACCCGTCGCTCGACGAATTCCGCCTCGCGCGCCGGCGCGAGAAGCAGGTCTTCAACGACATCAGCGCCGAACTGGTCAACACCTTCGTCACCGCGCTCGAGCGCGAGGACATCGAGGCGCTCTCCGCGGCGCTGTACAAAATTCCGAAAAACGTCGAGAAGTTCGCCGAACGCTACGCGCTGTTCGCCGGTCAGCTGATGGACGTCGACTTCACCTCGCGCGCGGTCATGCTGGAGAAGGGCTGCGAAGTCGTCGCCGAAATGGTCGGCCTACTGCGCAAGGGCATGCCGCTCGACAAGATGAAGGAACTCAATGACCGCATGCAGGCGATCGAAGGCGAAGCGGACCGGCTCATCCTCGACCTCTACCGCGACCTGTTCAGCAAGGAAAACGATCCGGTGCGCCTGCTGCTGCGCAAGGACCTGTTCGAGATGCTCGAAAAGGCGATCGACCGCTGCCGTGACGCGGGCAATGTCATTTATGCGATCGCGCTGAAGAACTCGTAAGAGCCGGGGATTCGAGATTGGGGATTCGGGAAGAAATCATGCGGAGCACGCGCCCAAGGCCGTCATTCCGGCGAAAGCCGGAATCCAGTGTCTTTTCTTTTCGAAGGGCACACAGCAAAAGCCAAAGGCGCTGGATTCCGGCTTTCGCCGGAATGACGAGTAAAGCAGGAGCCCTCGCGTGACTCTGACGCTCGTTTTCGCCGTCGTCCTCGTCGCCCTCGT
>DAIMZS010000101.1:0-3654 GCA_036733825.1 Rudaea sp. | reverse complement strand
GGAGCCCTCGCGTGACTCTGACGCTCGTTTTCGCCGTCGTCCTCGTCGCCCTCGTTTTCGAGTACATCAACGGTTTCCACGATACGGCGAACTCGATCGCGACCGTGGTCGCGACGAAGGTCCTGAGCCCCGGCCAGGCGGTGCTGCTCGCGGCGGCGACCAACCTGATTGGCGCGCTCTGGGGCACGGCCGTGGCGAAGACGATTTCGTCGGGACTGATCGATTCCCACGTCGTCAACGTCACGCCTGAGCTCCTGATCTGCGCGCTGCTCGGCGCGACGATCTGGGACTTGATCACTTGGTGGTGGGGTCTGCCGTCGAGTTCCTCGCATGCGCTCGTCGGCGGTCTCTGCGGCGCGGCGCTGGCCGGCGCGCACAACAATTGGAGTGCCTTGATCTGGAATCAGCCCGGCGCGCACTGGTGGGACGGCAAAGGCCTCTGGCCGAAGGTCATCCTGCCGATGCTCACCTCGCCGCTCGGCGGTTTCGTCCTCGGCGTCGTCGTCATGGGCCTGCTGTTCGCGCTGATTTCCTGGCTCGGATCGCGCAAGAGTTCCGCGATCAACCAGTTCGGCAGGCCGCGTTTCGTCAACGCGTTCTTCGGCAAGGCGCAGATCCTGTCGGCCAGCGCGATGGGTCTTTCGCACGGCATGAACGATGCGCAGAAGACGATGGGCATCATCGCCCTGGCGCTCGCCGGGGCGACGAGCGCGGGATCGCTCGATCAGCTGCCTTCGTTTCTGCACTTCCTGCGCATCGAGCAGGACGCTTCGAAATCGTTCGAGATCGCGCTGTGGATCAAGGTCGTCTGCGCGCTGACCATGGCCGCGGGCACCGCCGCGGGCGGCTGGCGCATCATCAAGACCCTGGGCCACAAGATGGTCAAGCTGCATCCGATCAACGGCTTCGCCGCCGAAACCAGCTCGGCCGCGGTGATCATCGCCGCGTCCACGGTCGGCATCCCCGTGTCGACCACGCACAACATCTCCGCCGCGATCATGGGCGTGGGCGTGGCCAAGCGCGCGAACGCGATCAAGTGGACGGTCGTCGAACGCATGGTCTGGGCGTGGCTGCTGACCATTCCGATTGCCGGCGCGATCGCCTACGTGCTCGTGTACCTCGTCGACGCCGTCTTCGCCTGACGGCGTCCGATTTTCCGCTTTGCGCCGATTACGGCGTCGCGGCAATCGTCGTCTGTGCCTGCCCGCGCAGATACTGCCCGGTGTGATAGCTGCGGTATTTGCAGATGTTGAAATTCTGCTGGATCAGCACGCGGCCGTTGCTGAACTCCGTGCGCAGGTCGCGCAGGCAGCCGTTGTCGTCGCGGATCGCGAGCGTCGTCGACTCGCCGCCGCCGTGCAGCGGCTGATCGCCGAAGGGCAGCGGATGGAATCGATTGCTGCCGGCCGGCGCGACCGAAAACGCGACGATGCTGTTTTTCGCCGTGTTGATCAGATCAAGGTAGTGCGTCTTTTCCGCCGCGCCGGCGCTGGCGGCGGCGAGCAGCAGCGCAAAAAGGGAAAGGGTGCGCATGGAGGGTCTCCGTCGTTTCGCAAGGGAACCGGAGCACGGCCGTCGCCGAACCTTTGGGAGGAATCGAGACCGCCGACCGCGCCCCGGTTGCGCGAAATCCTCGTGCGTGGCGCCGGGCCGCGCCATCGAAACGGGACGAATCGTCGCGGCCGGCGGACGAATCGCAGCCCGATGCAACCATTCTTCCCGAGATCTCATCTCACGCGTACGATGAGCGCCGATACCTTGCCATGGGATTCGCCCGACGTGGAAGACCGCCTCGGTTTTCGCGACATCGCGCTGCGCTGCGCCGGTTATGCCTGCGCATGGTTCGCTTTGGTCGGCCTGTTCGCGATGATCGGCTACGCCACCGATTGGCTGCAGGGCCACACCTGGCAGTTCGACACGTACTTGACCTGGTCATTCATTCAGTGGACCTCGCTCGCGATGCTGCTGCCGGTGGCGTTGTGGCTGGCGCCGCACGAGCCCATCGAAGCCCCGCACCGCTGGCGCCTGCTCTGGGCGAATTTCGGCCATAGCCTGGCTTTCTCGCTGGCCGCGGTCACGCTCGGGGTGATGTTCACCGACATCATGTTGCCGAACGTGAACATCCGCGAGCAGTTCATCCAGTTTTTGAGCAAGCATGCCGCGGCGGATTTCCTCGCGTATTGGCTGCTCGTCGGCGTGCGCCAGGCCATGCATTTCCATCGCGAGCGCACCCGCCGCGAGCTGCAGGCCAGCCGGCTCGCCGCGCAGCTGGCTCAGTCGCGGCTGCAACTGCTCAAGATGCAGCTGCATCCGCATTTCCTGTTCAACACCCTGCATGCCGCCGCGACCCTGACGCGCGAGGACGCCGCCGCCGCCGAAGACATGCTGCTGCGTCTGGCCGAACTGCTGCGCACCTATCTCGACGACGAGCGCCAGGAAATCTCGCTGCGCGAGGAACTCGATCTGGTTGATCTCTATCTCGGCATCCAGCGCGTGCGTTTCAAGGATCGGCTGACCACGCGCGTCGACGTCGATCCGGAGCTGCAGGACTGCGCCGTGCCGAGCCTGCTCCTGCAGCCGATCGTCGAGAACGCGATCGGCCACGGCATCGGCAAGCGGGTCGGGTCGGACTGCGTCGAGATCGATTGCTACCGCATGGCGGACAAACTCTGCATCGACGTGCGCAACCGCAACAGCGTGCTGGGCGCATTTCCGGAAAATCTGTTTCAGCGCGGCATCGGCCTGTCCAATGCGCGGCTGCGCTTGAACGAACTGTACGGCGGCGCGGGCGTGATCAGCCTCAGCGATCTGGTGCCGCGCGGCGTGATCTGCCGCATCGCTCTGCCGCTGAAACCTCTTGCCGCCGCCGCGCCGCGCGTGGCGAGAGCGGCCTAGCATGGGCCGCATCCGGGCGCTGGTCGTCGATGACGAACCGATCGCGCGCCTGGCGATCGTGCGTTTGCTCAAAGAGGATGACGACGTCGATCGCGTCGACGAGTGCGGCGACGGCGCAAGCGCGCTGAAGGCGATACGCCAGTCGGCGCCCGACCTGGTCTTTCTCGACATTCAGATGCCGGCGATGACCGGTATCGACGTCGCCGCGCAGATCGGCCCGGAGCGCCTGCCGGCGACCGTGTTCGTCACCGCGTACGAGCGCTACGCGGTGCGTGCGTTCGAGGCGAACGCGGTCGATTATCTGGTCAAGCCGTTCAGCCGCGAACGCTTTCTCGTCACGCTCGCGCGGGCGAAGCGGCGCCTGGCCTCGAGCGACGGCGCGCTGGAGCAGGCGGCGTCGGCGCAGGTGCTGCGCGCGCTCAACGAGCTGCGCCGCGAACAAGATTATCTCGAACGCATTCCCGTGCCGGTGGACGAACATCTGGTCTTCGTCGACGTGCGCGACATCGATTGGATCGAGGCGAACCGCAACGTCGCGCGCCTGCACGTAGGCAAGCAAGTGCACGAACTGCGCGAGACGATGACGGTGCTGGAGTCGCGCCTGAATCCCAAGCACTTTGCGCGCGTGCATCGCTCGGCGATCGTCAACGTCAGCCGCATCAAGGCGATCCATCCCTGGTTCAACGGCCATCACGTACTCGTGCTGAGCACCGGGCAGCAACTGCGCATGAGCCGCTATCAGCACGAAACGTTTTTGCG
>DAIMZS010000100.1:4682-10752 GCA_036733825.1 Rudaea sp. | reverse complement strand
CTGAGCGCGTCGCGCTGCGTCTGCAGCGCCGCGGTCTGCGAGGTGACGACGTCGAGATAGTTCACCGCGCCTTCGCGGTAACGGTCGAGCGAGAAGTTGAGCGAGCGCTGCGCGGCGGCGACCGCGGATTTCTCGGCCGTGGACGCATCGCGATAATGATTGAGCAGCGCAAGATTGTCCTCGACCTGGGTGAATGCGGAGAGCACCGTGCTGCGATATTTCGCGCTCGCTTCGTCGAAAGCCGCGCGTGCTTGCTTCACGCTCGCGCTGCGCTTGCCGCCGTCGAAAATCGTCAGCAGCGCCGCCGGCCCGATCGCCCAGAATCCACTGGGTTGCGTCAGCCAGTTGCCGGCCTGCGAGCTCAAATAACCGCCGCTGGCGCTGAGCCCGATCGAAGGAAAGAACGCGGCGCGTGCGACGCCGATGTTCGCGTTCGCCGCCTCCATGCGCCGCTGCGCCGACGCGATGTCGGGGCGCCGCTGCAGCAGCGTCGAAGGCAGATCGACCGGCACTGCCGGCAGCGCGATGTCCACGATCTTCGGCGCGATCGAAAATTGCGACGGCGATTCGCCGACCAGCGCGGCGATCGAATGCTCGACCAGCGCGCGCTGCGCGAGCGTCTGCTCGGCTTGCGAGCGCGCCATTTCCAGCTGCGTCTGCGCACGCGCGACGTCGACGCCGGGCGCGATGCCGCCGCGGTGGCGCTCTTCGGTGAGGTCGAGCGCGCGCTGGTATGCCTTCACCGTGTCGGTGAGGATCGCGCTGTCGCGATCGAGGCCGCGCAGCACGATGTAGGTGTCGACGAGCTGCGCGATCAGCGACAGACGCACGTTTTCCAGATCGTCCGCCGCGGCCTCGGCCTGCGCCTTGCCGGCGGCGACTTCGTTGCGCACGCGGCCCCACAGATCGATTTCATAGCTCGCGCTGAAACCCACTGTGCGCGTGTCGTACAACTGTTTTGGCGCAGGATTGGCCGCGTTCGCCGACAGCTGCGAGCGCTGTGCGCTCGCATTGCCCTCGATCTGCGGAAACAGATCGCCGCGCGTGTATTGATAATAGGCTTGCGCTTGGTCGTAATTCGCCAGCGCCACGGCCAGATCGGGATTCGCCGCGACGAGACGCTTTTGCAGATCGTCGAGCTGCGCATCGCCGTACAGCGTCCACCATGCGTCGCGCGGCAGGCGGTCGGCGGGCCTGGCGTCGGTCCAGGGCGTGCCGATTTCCTTGTACGCGGCCGCGGTGGGCACTTCGGGCGTCTTCATCGTTGGGGCGAGCGAGCAGCCGGCTAGAATGCAGACCGCAAATGCGGCCGCCAACATCTTTCCCTTCTCCCATCGGGAGAAGGTGGCGCGAAGCGCCGGATGAGGGTCCGAATTCGGAATGGCGATCCGATCTCGGACCCTCACCCCAACCCCTCTCCCGGTGGGAGAGGGGCTTTTCTTTAGTATAGGTTTAGCCTTTTTCATTTTTCGCCTTCCCGGTCGAGGCGACCTGCGTCTTCGGCGCCGCACCCGCGATGCGCACTTCGGTGCCGCTGGCGACGCCGTCGGGCGGATTTTCGATGACGCGGTCGCCGGCATCGAGGCCCGCGCCGATCTCGACGACTTTGCCGAGATCGCGCGCGATCGTCACCGGCTTCACCATGACCTTGTTGTTCGCGTCGACCACCGCGACGCTGACGCCTTTCGCGTCGAAGATCAGCGCGCTGCCGGGCACGCTGAGCACGTTGGCCTTGCCTTTGACGTCCAGGCGCACGCTTGCGTAGCCGCCCGGCAGGAGTTCGCCGGCGGCGTTGTCGACGCTGAGCTGCATCAATGTCGTGCCGCTCGCGGCATTCACCGCCTGCGAAGACGAGTCCACCGTAGCCGCGTAGGTTCTGTCCGGATGTTCGGGCACGCTGAGCGTCGCCTTGGTGCCGGGCGGCACGCTCGGCACGTAATTCTGCGGCACGCTGACGTAGACGCGCAGCTTCGAGGTGTCGGAAACGACGAACAGTTCCTGGCCTGCGCCGCCGCCGACGTTGATCAGCGCGCCGACGTCGGTGTTGCGCGCGGTCACCGTGCCGTCGAACGGCGCGACGATGCGGGTGAAGTTCTTCAGCGCAAGCAGGCGGTCGACGTTCGCGCGCTGCGCGGCGACGAGCGCATTCTTCGCGGCGAGGTCGCCGGTCTTCTCGTCGACTTCCTGCTTCGACACCGCATCGGAGCCAAGCATCGCCTGCCAGCGCTTCGCCGTCGTTGCCGACAGCGCGGCGTTGGCTTGCGCCGTGGCGAGGTCAGCACGCGCCTGCGCGAGCTGCTGATCGAGATCGGGCGTCTCGATGTTGGCGAGCACTTCGCCGGCCTTCACTTGTGTGCCGATGTCGTGCTTCCAATCCTTGAGATAGCCCGACACGCGCGCGTAGATCGGCGCACGCTGCCAGGCTTCGATGCGACCGGGCAGTTCCAGGCCGGAGACGTTCGCCGCAGCCGATGGCGGATTGACCGCGACGGTCGGCAGCGCCTGAGCTTGGGTCCAGTCGTGCAGGCGCGAGGATTCTGAGGCGCGCACGATCAGGCCGTGGGCGACGATCACCGCGGCGATCACGGCCGCGGCGATGCCGGTCAGGCGCAGGCGGCGGCGCGAGGCGGGACGGTGGGAGGTGGGGTCAGGCTGCGACATGGGATTCTCCGAACGAAACGTGCGGCGCCGGCTTCTCGCCGTGGCGCCGATGGATGATGCTGAAGACGACGGGAACGAAGAACAGCGTGGCGATGGTGGCGAAGACGAGGCCGCCGATCACGGCGCGGCCGAGCGGCGCGTTCTGTTCGCCGCCCTCGCCGAGGCCGAGCGACATCGGCAGCATGCCGATGATCATCGCCAGCGCGGTCATCAACACCGGACGCAGACGCACGAAACCCGCTTCGAGCGCGGCCGCGGTCGCGTCGCCGAGTTCGTCCAATTTTTCGCGCGCGAAGCTGATGACGAGCACGCTGTTCGCGGTCGCCACGCCCATGCACATGATCGCGCCGGTCAGCGCCGGCACGCTCAGTGTGGTGTGCGTGGCGAACAGCATCCAGACGATGCCGGCGAGCGCAGCAGGCAGCGCGGTGATGATGACGAACGGGTCGCCCCACGACTGGAAATTGACCACGATCAGCAGATAGATCAGCACGATCGCGCCGAGCAGGCCGAACAGCAGGCCCGAGAACGCGCTGTTCATCGTTTTGACCTGGCCGAGCAGGGCGACGGTGGTGCCCTTGGGCTTGTCCTTGGCGTTCGCGGCGATGATGTTCTGGATCTCGCCGGAGATCGCGCCGAGGTCGCGGCCCTGGGTCGTCGCGTAGATTTCCACGAGCGGCTGGATGTCGTATTGCGAGACGACGCCGCTCGCCGCGCCGCGGCTGATCCTGGCGATGCCGCCGAGCACCTGCGAGGTGGTCGCGCCGGGCGCGTTGATCGGCAGATTCTGCAGTTCCTCGAGCGTGTCGACGCGATACTGCGGCGTCTGCATCACGATCGGATACGACACGCCGTTCTGCGGATTGAGCCAGAACGTCGGCGCGACCTGCGAGGAGCCGGCGAGGTTAACGACCAGGCTGTTGGTCACGTCGCGCTCGGTCACGCCTGCGTATTGCGCGCGCGAACGGTCGACGTCGACGTTGAGCGTCGGCGCGGCGAGCGTCTGCTGGATGCGCGCGTCGGCCACGCCGGGCACGCGGCGGATCTGGTCGAGCAGCTTGTTGGCGTAGGCGAAGTTCGCGCCGAGATTGTTGCCGCGGATCTGCAGGTCGATCGGCGCGGGCGAGCCGAAGTTGAGGATCTGGCTGACGATGTCGGCGGGCAGGAACGAGAACGTCATGCCGGGGAAGCGGCGCGGCAGTTCTTCACGCAGGCGCTTGACGTAATCCTGGGTCGGCGCGTGGCCTTCATTGAGTCCGATCGAGATGTCGCCGTCCTGTACGCCGATCGTGCCGGTGTTGTTGTAGATCGTGTTGATGCTCGAGATGTAGCTGCCGACGTTGTCGACCATCACGCCGATCTCGCCCGCCGGAATGATCTCGCGGATCGCCTTCTGCACGTCGGCAAATTTAGCTGCGGTCTCCTCGACACGTGTGCCGACCGGCGCGCGCGCGTGCATGAGAATCTGGCCACCGTCGACGGCGGGGAAGAAATTACGGCCGACGAACGGCAGCAGGAGGAACGACGCCGCGATGAAGACGAGAAAGCCGCTGACGAAGATCCGCCGATGCTCGATCGCGAACGCGAGCAGGTCGTGATAGCTGCGGCGAAGCTCGAGAAAGCGCGCTTCGAACGCGCGCTGGAAATTCACCAGCGGATTGCGCGAGCGCGGCGGTTGTTCGATCACGTTGTCGTGCGCGTCGACGTGCGGCGCGTGCTTGTGCAGCAGGTACTTCGCCATCGTCGGCACCAGCGTGCGCGAGAGGATGAACGAGCAGATCATCGCGAAGATGACGGCTTCGGCCATCGGCACGAACAGATAGCGCGCCACGCCTTCGAGGAAGAACATCGGCACGAACACGATGCAGATGCAGAGCAGCGAAACGAACGCCGGCACGACGATCTGCGAGGCGCCGTCGAGAATCGCGGTTTCGACTTCCTTACCGTGTTCGAGATGATAGTTGATGCTCTCGATCGTCACCGTCGCCTCGTCGACGAGAATGCCGACGGCGAGCGCGAGGCCGCCGAGCGTCATGATGTTGAGCGTTTCGCCGAACGCCGCGAGCGCGGCGATCGCGCCGAGAATCGACAGCGGAATCGACGTCGCCACGATCAGCGTCGAGCGCCAGCTGCCGAGGAACAGCAGGATCATCAGGCTGGTCAGCGCCGCGGCGATCACGCCTTCTTTGATCACGCCGCTGATCGCGTTGCGCACGAACATCGACTGGTCGCCGACCGGTTTGACTTCGAGCGTATCGGGCAGGCTCGGCGCGACTTCCTTGAGCATCGCCTTGACGCCGTCGATAATGTCGAGCGTCGAGGTCGCGCCGTTCTTGAACACGCTCATCAGCACCGAGCGGCCGCCGTCGACGTGGACGATGTTGGTCTGCACCGCGTTGCCGTCGCGGACGTTGGCGACGTCGCGCACGTAGACCATCGCGCCGTTGACCGCCTTGATCGGCAGGTTGGCGAGATCGGCGATGTCTGACGGCGCGTTGTTGAGGTTGACCGCGTATTCGAGGCTGCCGATCTTCTGCGTGCCCGCGGGCGTGAGCAGGTTCTGCGCGGCGAGCGCGTTGGCGACATCCTGGCCAGTGAGGCCGCGCGATTGCAGCGCGGCCGTATCGAGATCGATCTGCACCTGGCGCTGCTTGCCGCCGAACGGCCACGGGATCGCCGCGCCGGGCACGGTGACCAGACGCGTGCGCAGTTGGTTCATGCCGAGGTCGGCGAGCGCCGCCTCGGACAGGCCCTTGCCGGACAGCGCCAGCTGCAGGATCGGCACGGTCGATGCGCTGTAGTTGAGGATGAGCGGCGGCGTCGCGCCCGGCGGCATCTGCTTGATCAGCGTCTGTGAGATCGCGGTGACCTGCGCGTTCGCCTGATTGACGTTCACCGAGGGGTGGAAAAATATCTTGACGATGCCGAAACCGGTGTACGAGTTCGCCTCGATGTGCTCAATGTCGTTGACCGTCGTCGTCAGCGCACGCTCGAACGGCGTGGTGATGCGCCCGGACATCTGATCGGGCGGCAGGCCCGCGTACTGCCAGGCGACCGCGATGATCGGAATATTGATGTTCGGAAAAATATCCGTCGGCGTGCGCAGCGCGGCGAGCGGGCCGATGATGAGAATCAACAGGGCCAGCACGACGAACGTGTACGGACGCGACAGCGCAATGCGAACCAAAGCTTGCATGGGGGTACCGATAGAAACTTGCCTAAGCAATTATGCTGCCGTGCGACAACTTTTCATCGCTCGCGCGATGAAGGGAGCATGAAGTTTTATTTAAGAATCGGCCGTGACAGTGGCCGGAGCGCTAAAAACCTAGGGTCGCGACGATTTTGCGCACGCGTTTGAATGCGTGAAATTTTCTTCATGCGTGTGCAGCAAGCGATGCGATTCGCACGT
>DAIMZS010000100.1:0-4582 GCA_036733825.1 Rudaea sp. | reverse complement strand
CGGTACTCGTGCAGCTTGACGATCGCCGAGACGATGGAAAGGCCGAGGCCGAAGCCGGGCGCTTCGCATTCGCGCTCGTTGCGGCAGACCTTCGTGCGGTAGAAGCGGTGCAGCACCGCTTCGCGTTCGGCGGCGGGAATGCCGGGGCCGCTGTCGACCACGTCGATGCGCGGTCCGGATTTGCTTTCGCTCGCTCTCAGCACGACGCGGCCGCCGGCCGGAGTGAACTTGATCGCGTTGTCGACGAGATTGGAAATTGCCTCGAACAGCAGATCGCCGTCGGCGCGCAGCGGCGCGAGCGCAGCCGGAAGTTCGAGCGCGAAGGCAATGTGCTTGTCTTCGGCGAGCGGCGCATACAGTTCGTGTACGCGCCGCAATTTCTCGCGCAGATCGATGTCGCCGAAGCCGGCGCGGCGGCTGATATCTTCGAGTTCGGAAATGCGCAGCAGCGCGCGGAAGCGGTTGAGCAGATTGTCCGTGTCGGTGATGCAGCGTTCGATCGTCGCCGCGCGCGCGTCGTCGGCCGGCGTCTCGCGTTGCAGCCGGTAAAGCTGGGCGCGCAGGCGCGTCAACGGCGTGCGCAGGTCGTGGGCGATGTTGTCGGAAACGCCCTTGACCTCGTTGAGCAGGTTTTCGAGGCGATCGAGCATGCGGTTGGCGATGCTCGCGAGCATGTCGACCTCGTCGCGCCGGTCGGAGATCGGCAGGCGCACGCCGAGATCGCCGCGCATGATCGGCGCGACCGCGGTTTCGATGCGGCGCACGCGGCGCAGCGGTCCGCGCGTCAAGAGGAAGCCGCCGAGCAGGCCCGGGATCACGGTCAGCGATAGCGCCCAGACGAAACCGTTGCGAATGATGGTGCCGACCCGGTCGATGACTTTCGTCGTCCGCGTCAGCACGATGCGCGAACCGTCGGCGAGGCGCACCGCGACGCCGCGGCTCGGCCCGGTGTGTTCGCCGTCGATGCGCACGATGCCGTCGGCGAGCGCGTGGACGTTGCCGTCGGCCGGCAGCTCCGGCGGCTCCTTGTCCATGTTGCCGGCGACATAAGCGCCGTTCGCGTCGAACATGCCGAAGCTCATCACGCCGCGCAGATCGATTGCGGCGGTCATCGCCATCGCGCCCGGCAGCTTGTCGCGTTCGAGCGTGCTCAGGTAAGCCACGCGTTGCTCGAGGATCTCATCGACCACGCGTTCGAGATACCGATAAGTCTGCCAGTTGATCATCACGATCAGCAGCACGGTCCAGGCGAGGAAGAATGCGCCGTAGATCAGGATCAGGCGCGAGGTGCTCGAGCGCCAGCGTTCGCTGAGCGCGGGCGCGGCTGAAGCGTTGTCGGATTGGGCCATGCCAAGTATCCGGTGTCAGCGGGGTTCGCCGATGCGATAGCCGATGCCGCGCACGGTGTGGATCAGCGATGGCAGGTCGTCGGTGTCCACTTTGCGCCGCAGCCGCGCGATGTGCACGTCGATGACGTTGGTGCCCGGATCGAAGTGGTAGCCCCACACCGCTTCGAAGATCATTGATCGGGTCAACACCTGGCCCGAATTGCGCATGAGGAATTCGAGCAGGCGGAATTCGATCGGCAGCAGTTCGAGCGTGGATTTGCCGCGCGTCGCGGTGCGCGCCATCAGGTCGAGATCGAGATCGCCGACGGTGAGGTGAGTGTCCGGCGCGGCGGCTCGCCGCCGGCGCAGGAGAACTTCGACGCGCGCGGCCATTTCGTCCGGAGCGAACGGTTTGGTCAGATAATCGTCGCCGCCGGCGCGCAGGCCGCGCACGCGCGCATCGACGTCAGACAGGGCGCTGATCATCAGCACCGGCGTATCGACTCCGGCGCGGCGCAGTTCGGTGACGAGAGTGAGCCCGTCGACTTCCGGCAGCATGCGGTCGAGCGTGATGGCGTCGTAAATGCCGGTCAGCGCTCGCTCCAGGCCCTCGCGGCCGCTGGCGACGCTCTCGACTTCGTTGCCGTTGTTGCTGAGCTCGGCGGCGATTTCGCGCGCGGTCAGCGGATCGTCTTCGATCGTCAGTATCTTCGCCATACAGGCGCAGATAGTAGTGCAATCTCCGCTCGGCTACCTAAGCGGGAGGAATACTTCGCGCGGAGACGCGGGACAGCATAGCCTTGCGAGGGAAAGAACCCCGCGTCTCCGCCCGAACCGGGATCACTTGGCGCGTGTGATCGTGAATTTGCCCACCGAAATGCCGAGATCGACTCCCTCGCCGGCCCCGGACAGGGCCAGCGTCGAAGTGCCTTTGGTCAGCACCTGCGCCGTGCCCGACTTGACCACGCCGGCCTGGGCTTCGGCCTGGGCGTAGCTGCCGAACAGCTGGTCGGTCGAGGTGACTTCCGCGAACTTGCCGCGGCCGTTTTCGACGCGGTATTTGCCGAGAGTGAGGCCGCCGCCGACGGCGACGATGTGCACGTTGAACGACCTGCCGTTGTTGCAGGTGATCGTGCCGTTGCCCTCGGCATGCTTGTAGATCGCCGACCATCCGGACAGATTGAAGCGCATTTCACAGTCGATCCTGCCGGCCGCTTCCGCGCGGGAGGCATACAAGCCGGTCGACGCCGCGGCGACAAGGGCGAGTGCAACGAAATGACGTATACGCATGGTCGACTCCTTTCTGGGTGGAAAGCCGGCATCTTACCCAGCGAAGGTAAATAAAAAGATAAAAATCGCTGTATCTCGCCTGACCCGAAAGACAAGGCGGGACAGGAACTCGCGCCATCGTGGCGCCCTCCAATTCAATAGGCGTTAAGCTACGCTCATCGGACAGAAAACGGAGGGTGCGTCATGGCTCGCTTCGATATTCTCGTTCATGTACGCCATTACGAGGGGGATTCGCTCGCCGCCAATGTCGCGCTGGCGCTGGCGCCCAAGCTCGATGCCCATGTCGCCGGCCTGTATGTCGCTTCGCTCGGCACC
Source organism: Rudaea sp. (assembly GCA_036733825.1). Classification (GTDB taxonomy): domain Bacteria; phylum Pseudomonadota; class Gammaproteobacteria; order Xanthomonadales; family Rhodanobacteraceae; genus Rudaea. The sequence goes on along the minus strand of DAIMZS010000100.1, from coordinate 1,649 downwards.
GTGGCCTATTCGACGCTCGAAACCGTCGTGTTTCAGGTGCAGGAGGCCGACGAGCTGTACGACGCCGCCCTGGCGCAAGGCGAGAGCTGGACGCAGCGCCTCGCCGCCGCCGGCGTCGCCGGCGAATGGCTCGTCGCGCAGGGCGAGCCGGTCGAAGCGATCTGCCATGCCGCGCGTTGGTGCGATCTGGTCGTCGCCGAGCGTCCGCAGCTCAATGCCGACGCGCCGATCGGCTGGGGCATCGTGTCGCGCACCGTGTTCGGCGCGGGTGTGCCTGTCGTCGTCGTTCCTGAAACGGCGAAACCGGCGAGCGTCGGCGACCGTGTCCTCGTCGCCTGGAACCACGGCCGCGAGGCGGCGCGCGCGATCCACGGCGCGTTGCCGCTGCTGCGTCAGGCGAAGGAGATTCTCGTCCTCGACGGCGCCGAACAGATGACCCTCGTCGGCGCGCGTCATCTGCCCGCGCTCGATCTCCCGGCACATTTCGCGCGGCACGGAGTCCAGGCCGAGTTCCGCAAGTTCGACGCGACGAACAACTACGGCGCCGGCATTCTCGACGCGGCGCATGCGGCCAATTCCGATCTGATCGTGATGGGTGCCTGGGGCCATTCGCGCATCGCCGAACTCGTCCTCGGCGGCGCAACGCGGCATTTGTTCCAGCACAGCGACGTGCCGCTGTTCGTGGCGCACTGAGCAAGGGTGTCCGCCAGGCGTTCTTAAGAAGCGGTGCCGGCGGGCGCTGGCGTCGGGCGGGCGTACACGGCATGCTAGGCGGAATTTTTCTCAAGGCTTACGCCGCATGCCCACGCCCGCCGCCGCGCCACGCACGTACCGCTATTACGATTTCATCCTCGGCGCCTTCGTCTGCTGCCTGCTCTGCTCGAACCTGATCGGGCCGGCCAAGGTCGCGACCGTCAGCCTGCCGTTGGTCGGCGATTTCACCTTCGGCGCCGGCGTGCTGTTCTTCCCGATCTCTTACGTGTTCGGCGACATCCTCACCGAAGTCTACGGCTACGCGCGCGCGCGCCGCGTGATCTGGTCCGGTCTCGCCGCGCTCGTCTTCGCCTCGATTATGGCCACCGTCGTCGTCAAGCTGCCGCCCGCGGCGGGCTGGCACGGACAGGAGGCGTACGAATCGATCTTCGGCCAGACGCCGCGCATCGTCTTCGCCTCGATCACCGCGTTCTTCCTCGGCGAATTCGTCAATTCGTACACATTGGCGAAAATGAAGCTGTGGACGAACGGCAATGCGTTGTGGTCGCGCATCATCGGCTCGACGATCGCGGGCGAGGGGGTCGACTGCCTCGTGTTCTATCCGACCGCGTTCCTCGGCGTGTGGGAGACGAAGCTGGTCTTCACCGTGATGATCTCGAACTACGTGCTGAAGGTGGTGTGGGAGATTCTGGCGACGCCGTTGACATATCGCGTGGTGGCCGCGCTGAAGCGCGCGGAGCACGAGGATTACTACGATCGGGATACGCAGTTCACGCCGTTTACTTTGCGCACGTAGTTTCGGGCTTCGTCATTCCCACGAAGGCGGGAATGCTCGTCATTCCGGCGGCTTTCAACAGCCGGATGGCTGGTCAAGCCGGAATCCAGTGTCTTTGCTCCTCGCTCGTCATTCCAGCGCAAGCTGGAATCCAGTTTTT
>DAIMZS010000099.1:0-10898 GCA_036733825.1 Rudaea sp. | reverse complement strand
GCGAGCCCGGAGCAGGCGCGCGGCGAAGCGCCGACGATCCAATCCGACGTGTACGCGCTCGGCGCGCTGTTGTACGAATTGGCCAGCGGACAAGCGCCGCCGCGCCGTGAAGACGGCACAAACGCCTCGACGACCACGCTGCCTGCGCCGAGCACGACGGCAGCGCAGGATCTGCCGTGGCGCCGGCGCCTCAACGGCGACATCGACGCGATCGTCGCGCGCGCCTGCGCACTCGACCCGGCGCGGCGCTACGCCTCGGCGCTCGCGCTCGCCGAAGACGTCGAGCGCATCGCGGCGCATCGTCCGGTGCTCGCGCGCAAACCCACGTTCGCTTACATCGGCTCGCGCCTGGTGCGGCGGCGATGGCCGGCGTTCGCGGTCGGCGCGCTCGTGCTCGCGCTCGCAACGGGTTTCACCTGGCGCACCGTGATCGCCGAGAAAAAGGCGCGCCAGCAGGAGGCGATCGCGCAGCGCACAGCCGATTTCCTCGTCTCCGTATTTGCCGCCTCGGACACGGGCCGCAGCGACTCGGCGCGCCACGACCTGACCGCGCGCGAAGTGCTCGACGCCGGCGCCGAGCGCATCCGCAAGGAGCTGGCGGACGATCCGGCCACGCGCGCGCGCCTGCTCGAGGCGATCGGCAACGCCTATCGGCACATGGACCTCTTCGACAAGGCCGCGCCGCTTCTGCGCGAAGCCGCCGACATCAATCTCAGCCCCGCCGTATGGCAACCCGCGGAAGCCGCGCGTGACCTCGAAGAGCTCACCAATACTCTGACCAACGGCAATTTTCCGGCCGAGGACGCGCTGCGCTCGGCGCAGGAATCGCTGCAGCTGCGCCAGAAAATGTTCGCGCCGGAATCGGAGGAAGTCGCCAATTCGATGATGGTGCTGTCGCTCGCGCTCGACAAAGCCGGCCGCTTCGACGAGGCGATGCAGGTCGGCAAGGCGACGCTGGCGATCAACGAAAAACTCGGCACGCCGACCGCGCGGGTGAGCCAGGCGATCTTCAATCTCGGCCTGTTCGCGAAAAGCCGCGGCGACTACGCGCAAGCGTGGCAGTACTTCGAGCGCGGGCTCGACATCGACCGCGCCCAGGGCCGCACGCACACCGCAAGCCATGCCAACTTGCTCAACAACTACGCGCAGGCTCTCGACCGCGGCGGCAAGCCGGATCGGGCGATCGAAGTCATCCAGGAAGCCATCGCGGTGGACACCGAAATCTATTCGGTCGAGAGCAGCGCCGTCGCCAACGACCAGCGCGAACTGGCGCGCATGCTGATCGGCCTGGGCCGCTACACCGAGGCGATGGCCCCGCTCGACGCCTCATTGGCGACGAACGCCAAAGTGCACGGGGTCAAGAGCACCGAATACGCCAGCATTTTGTTCCAGGTGAGCAATCTCAACAGCAGCATCGGGCGCTATCCGGCCGCGATCGACGCGATGCGCACGGTCTATGAGCTGCGCCGCGAGCGGATGGGCGCGGACGATCTGCGCACGACGCGCGCCGGCGATACGCTCGGTTCGCTGATCGTCGAGAGCGGAAACGCGAGCGAGGAAGCGCGCTCCCTGCTCGACGCGGCGATCGCCACGTATACGAAATCCAGCCCTGACAGCATCGACCTGCCCTATCCGCAGCTGGCGCTGGCGCATTGGCATTTTCTGCGCGGCGACGCCGGCGCCGCGTCCGCCTTGCTCGACCGCGTCGAAGCGCCCAGCGCCAAGAGCAACTACTCGGTGCGCGCGCACGCCGCGGAGCTGCGCGCGCAGATCGCGGCGAAACAAGGCAATGCCGATGCCGCCGTGGGCGATTACGAACGCGCCTTCCAGCTCGTGCGCGACAAGCTCGGCGCGGACAATCCGCAAACCGCGCGCTACGGGCTGTTGTATGCGCGCGGCCTGCGCGCGGTCGGCCGCGGCGACGAGGCCGCGGCGCTCGAGAAGCAATCGCAGCCGATCTTCGAGGCCGCGTTTCCGAGCGACTCGGCGTTTCGCGGCGAGCTGCTCTCCGCCGCTCCGCTCAGCCGGCCAAACCCGACGCGCGGATGAAGTCCTTGGTCGCCGCGGCAAGCTTGGGATCCTGCATCGCCATGTGCAGCGTCGCCTGGACGAGGCCGAGCTTGTGGCCGCAGTCGAAACGCGTGCCTTCGAAGCGGTACGCCAGCACCGAGCGCTCCTTGAGCAGCGCTTCGATCGCATCGGTCAGCTGGATTTCGCCGCCGGCGCCGGGCTCGGTATTTTCGAGCAGCTCGAAGATGCGCGCCGGCAGCACGTAGCGGCCGACGACGGCGAGGTTCGACGGCGCGACCTCGGGCTTGGGCTTCTCGACGACGAGGTTGATCTTGGCCGAGCGTCCGTCGCCGAGCGGGGTGGCGTCGACGATGCCGTATCGGTCGGTCCGGTCGCGCGGCACTTCCTCGACCGCGATCACGCCGGCGCCGTTTTCGCGCATCGACAATTCGGACATCTGGCGCAGGCAACCCTTGCCGACGCTCCAGATCAAGTCATCGGCGAGAACGACGCCGAACGGCTCGTCGCCGACGACCTGCTTCGCGCAAAGCACGGCGTGGCCCAGGCCCAGCGCCTCGGGCTGGGTGACGAAAATGCAGCGTACGTTGCGCGGCAAGGTGCCCTGCACGAGCGCGAGCAATTCATTCTTGCCCGACTGGCTGAGCTTGGATTCGAGCTCGTAGGCTTTGTCGAAGTAGTCCGCGATCGCGTGCTTGTAGCGGTTGGTCACGAAGATCAATGTGTCCGCGCCCGCGTCGACGGCTTCGTCGACCGCGTATTGAATCAGCGGCCGATCGAGCACGGGCAGCATTTCCTTCGCGACCGTTTTCGTCGCCGGAAGAAAACGCGTGCCGAGACCGGCCACGGGGAACACCACTTTGCGCACTGGTTTCGCCATTGCAACTCCAAGGATCGGAAATTTCACATCGTCCGCAGATTAACGCAGATGAACGCGGATGAGAGCAAGAGCAATGCCATTTCACAAGCGCATTGCTTTTATCTGCGTTCATCCGCGTTTATCCGCGGATAAGCTTTTAAGCCTGCCCGCGCGCGATCGGCACGACATCGGCTTCACCTTCGGGGCGGAAGGCGAATTCGGGCAGCAGATTCGTCAGGCAGCGGCGCAGCGTGTCCTCGTCGTAGTCGCGCACGGCCTGGGCGGCGCGCGCCAGCTGGGCGTTGAGCAGATCCCACGACATGCTGCGCGGCTGGGCGAGAAAAATTTTCGCATGGCTGGTATCGACGTAGTTTTCCTGCGAATGGAACAATTCCTCGAACAGCTTCTCGCCGGGGCGCAGTCCGGTGTAGACGATATGGATGTCGCGGCCCGGTACCTTGTTCGCGAGGCGGATCATCTGTTCGGCGAGATAGCTGATCTTCACCGGCTCGCCCATGTCGAGCGCGAAGATCTCGCCGCCCTGTCCGAGCACCGAGGCCTGCAGGATGAGCTGGCACGCCTCCGGAATCGTCATGAAGTAGCGCGTGATTTCCGGATGGGTCACGGTCACCGGGCCGCCGCCGCGAATCTGCTCGCGGAACAGCGGCACAACGCTGCCGGCGGAATCGAGCACGTTGCCGAACCGCACGGTGATGAAGCGCGTGCTCGAGCGCGCGGCGAGGTTCTGACAGAAGATTTCCGCGGCGCGCTTGCACGCGCCCATCACGCTGGTCGGGTTGACCGCCTTGTCGGTAGAGATCAGGACGAAGCCGCCGACGCCGTAGCGATCCGCCGCCTGCGCCACGGTCTGCGTGCCGAGCACGTTGTTGCGGAACGCCTCGCGTACCTGCATCTGCAGCAGCGGCACGTGCTTGAACGCGGCGGCGTGAAAGACGATCTGCGGGCGCACCTGCGCAAACACGCGGTCGCAGACGACCGCATCGCCGCAGTCGCCGAGCACGGCGTTGAAGATGAGGTCGGGAAATTCCTGCTTGAGTTCCTGTTCGATGCGGTACAGGTTGTACTCGGACAGTTCGAGCACGGTCAGCGATTCGACGCCGAGGCGCGCGACCTGGCGGCACAATTCCGAACCGATCGAACCGCCGCCGCCGGTAACGAGCACGCGCGCGCCGGAGAGGCCGGTGCGGATCGCGGTCCAGTCGAGCTGCACCGGATCGCGGCCGAGCAGGTCTTCGATCGCGACCTCTTTCAATTCGTTGAACGCCATGCGCCCGGCGACGACGTCCTGCAGCCGCGGCACGGTGCGGAATGCGACGCCGGTCGCCTCGCACAACTCGACGATGCGGCGCATCTGCGCGTTGGTCGCCGACGGCATCGCGATCAGCAGCATTTCCGCGGCGACTTCGCCGGCGAGATCGGGCAGTTGCTCGATCGTGCCGAGCACGGGCACGCCGTGCACCTTCGCCCCGCGCAGCTGCGGGTTGTCGTCGAGAATACCGACCGGGCGGTAGCGGCGCTCCTGGGTGAGTTCGCGGATCAGCGTCTCGCCCGCGCGCCCGGCGCCGAGCACGAGCACGCGCTTGGCCGGAATGCCGCGCGCGAAATCCAGCCGGCTGTCCTTCCAATAGCGATACGCCAGCCGCGGCAGGCCGAGGAACAGCACGAGCACGGCGGGATAGACGACGAGCACCGCGCGCGGCACGGTGGTGAGGCGGTTGTAGAGGAACAGCGCGACCGCGATGCCGAGCGCGCCGAGAATGCCGGCGCGCAGGATGTTCCACAGATCCGGCAGGCTGGCGAAGCGCCACAACCCTTTGTACAGGCCGGTCCACCACATCACCAGGCCCTGCACGAATACGACGATCGCAGCTTCGATCGAGAACCACAACGTCGGCACCGCCGCCGGCTCGAAGCTGTAGCGCAGCCAGTTGGTCGCGATCCAGGCGAGCCAGACCATCGCCAGATCGTGCAGGACGACGGCGAGGCGGGGATGGATCGCAGCGATCAGATTGCGCGGACGCATCAATGAGAAATCCTATTTCTGTACTTTTTGCTTTTTCGCGCCTTTCGTCAGCGCGAGGCACGCGCGCTTGCCGACGATCCACAGCAGCAGCGCCAGCGCATAGACCGTGAGCAGGCCGGCGAGTCCGGCCGTCGGCGACGCGGACGCCTCGCCGCGATTGACCAGGTACAAGACCGGAACGACCACGCACAAGTTCCAACCCATGTACAGCGCGACCACGCGCGCATGGGAGAAACCGCAGCGCACGAGCCACTGATACAAATGCTCGCGATGCGCACTATACCAGCGCCGGCCGCGCAGCATGCGCGAGAGCAAGGTGCAGGTCGCGTCCGTAACGAAAACCGAACAAGCGATCAGGCCGCTGAACACCGAACCGCGGAAAGACAAAGCCTGCAGCGCGACCGCGCCTGCGATCAGCAGTCCAAGCGTGCCGCTGCCGACGTCGCCCATGAACACGCGCGCACGCGGAAAATTGAACGGCAGGAAACCCGCCACCGCGGCGGCGCACAGCAGCAGAACGTTGCGGCTGTCGCCGGAAACGAGCGCGGCCATGGCGAGAAAGACGAAAATGGCCTGGCAGGCGAGCAAGCCGTTGATCCCGTCCATGAAGTTGTGCAGGTTGACGAACCAGAGGTTCGCCAGCACGAAGGCGATCACCGCGAGCAGCAGAACGGCGTAATGCAGCGGCGGCGCGGCCTCCGCGTTTGCGCCGTGGAACTGCGCGAGAAACCACACGAATCCGAACAACGGAAAATAGAGCGCGATGACGGCGGCCAAATGCACGAGCAAACGCAGGCGCGCGCTGAGTCCGCGGTGGTCGTCGATCCAGCCGATCGCGGCGACGAGGACCACGGCCACGGCCGCCGATTCGCAGAGCGCGCGCAGATGACCGCTGAGCGCGGTGACGGCCAATCCGGCGAGCACCGCCGCGACGATGCCGATGCCGCCGCCGCGCGGGGTGGGCACCGAATGCGAGCGCCGCTGGCCGGGCTGGTCGAGCAGCGCGTTGCGTTGCGCGTAGCGAATCGAAAGCCAGGTGACCAACGCAGACAGCGGCGCGCAGACGACCCAGAACAGGTCCAGCGCCGTCGTCATGCGTTTATTCGCCCGCCACGCCGTGCAGCGGACGCACCGAGCCCCAGGTCTTGCAGCTCGGGCACTGCCAGTGATGCGACTTGGCGCCGAAACCGCAGCGCGTGCAGCGATACGCGGCCTGGCCTTCGAGCAGACGGCGGGTGAGATCCTGCAGCACGAGCAAACTGTCGCGCGCCGGGCCTTCGGAGCGATGCAGGTCGGTGACGATCAAGGTCATCAGGCCGCGGACCGAGGGGCGCTGACGCAGCTGGCGCGTGAGAAATTCGATCGCGATCGCCTCGCCGCGCGTGGAGGCGAACAATTTCGCCAGGGCGATGACCGGCGCGACGCCGTGCGAACGATCGATGTTGTCGAGCAGGAATTTCTCCGCGCGCTGCATCTGGCCGAGACGCGCGTAGCAGTCGAGCAGCTGCGGAAGTATTTCGGGCACGAAATCGACGTCGAGCGTGGCGACCCGCTCGAACGCGGCCACGGCCGGCACGAGGTTGCCCACCTGCAGTTCGAGATGGCCGAGCACGATCTGCGCGCGCACGCTTTCCGGCTGGCTATGCAGCGCCTGATCGAGCCATTTGCGCGCGTCGTCGAACTGCTTGGCGGCGCGCGATTGTTCGGCGAGTTCGCAATAGAACTGCGCGATCGTCGCGCCCTGCGATTCGCCGGTGATCTTTTCCATGCGGCGCGCGTGTTCGATCGCCTTCTCCCAGTCCTTCTCGTGCTGGTAGATGCCGATCAGATGGCGCAGTGCGGACGGCGCCTGCGCGTCCATCGCGACGAGGTCGGTGAACAGCGTTTCGGCGCGGTCGAGCAGGCCGGCGCGCATGTAGTCCTCGCCGAGTTCGAGCAAGGCGATGGTCTTTTCCTCTTCCGACAGATTCGGCCGTGCGATCAGATGCTGGTGCACGCGGATCGCGCGGTCGACCTCGCCGCGGCGACGGAACAGATTGCCGAGGGCGAGGTGCGTTTCGACCGTGTCGCGGTTGAATTCGGCGAGCTGGAGGAACACCTCGATCGCCTTGTCGGGCTGCTCGTTGAGCAGGTAGTTGAGGCCGCGGAAATAGCTCGACGACAGTTCGGACACGCGTGCATGGCGGCGGCGTTCGCTGCTGCGCTTGCTGAGGTACCAACCCGAGGCAGCGGCCACCGGCAGCAGCGCGGCGCAGATCAGAGCGAGAAAATGAGCGGTTTGCATCAGCGTTCGGCGTCGAGAGGCGGCTGGACTGCCGGCAAGTTCGCGGCGGCGTCGACGCGGCCGGCCTCGCGTGCGTGCGCGCGCAAACGGCGGCGCAGGCGCAGCACGAGACCGAAGTAGACGAGAGCGCCGCCCAACAGCCAGCCGAGCAGCGCGGCGGCGATCAGCATCGCGCCTTTCGGCACGGCGAACGCGACGAAATAGAAATCGTAGACGACGTTTTCGCTGTTGAGCGCGCCGAAAATCGCGCCGGCGGCGGCAAAAACGAGGACGAGCAGAATCGATAGCAGACGCATGCAGAAGTCGAAGAACCGCGACGTCTGCGATTATCGCAGATCGGCAACGCTTAGCGCGCGCCGTCGCCCGCTATCGCGTTCACGCGTTCACGAAGTTCCTTGCCCGGCTTGAAGTGCGGCACGTGCTTTCCCGGCAGCGCCACCGGCGCGCCCGTCTTCGGATTGCGGCCCATGCGCGGCGGGCGGAAATGCAGAGAGAAACTGCCGAAACCGCGGATCTCGATGCGCTCGCCGTGCGCAAGCGCCTGGCTTGCCTGTTCGAGCACGTTCTTCACCGCCAGTTCGACATCGTTGAATGCAAGATGACTTTGCCGCGAGGCCAAAGCTTCGATCAGCTCCGACTTGGTCATTGGATGTGAATCCCAAATTTTTCCCGCGCAGTGCGCGGATTGAACTCGGATGGGCACGGAAGAAACAACATCCTGTTTTCCGCGCCTATCGCCCCCTGTCCGCGTTGCCGCGGAAACCTCTTTATACCCCGAACGAGGCCTGTCCGGCACGCGTGACGCGCCGGACAGGCCGATCGATCAGCCCTTCTGGCCGAGCTGCTCCTTGAGCAGCGCGCCGAGCTTGGTCGTGCCGCCGGCGGCGGACTGGTATTCCTCCAGCGCCGACTGCAGTTCCTCGTCGTCCTTCGCGCGGATCGACAGCTGCAGCAGACGGCCCTTGCGGTCCATGCCGATGTACTTGGCTTCGACCTTGTCGCCGACCTTCAGATGCTGCGTCGCGTCTTCGATGCGCTCCTTGGCGATGTCGTTCGCGCGCAGGTAGCCTTCGACGCCTTCGGCGAGTTCGATCGTGGCGCCCTTGGCGTCGACTTCCTTCACCGTGCCGGTAACGATGCTGCCGCGCGGATGCGCCGCCATGAACTGGCCGAACGGATCCTGCTCGAGCTGCTTGATGCCGAGCGAGATGCGCTCACGCTCCGGATCGACCGCGAGCACCACGGCTTCGACCGTGTCGCCCTTCTTGAACTGGCGCACGAGGTCTTCGCCCGTGGCCTGCCAGGAGATGTCGGACAGGTGCACGAGACCGTCAATACCGCCGTCGAGACCGATGAAGATGCCGAAGTCGGTGATCGACTTGATCTGACCGGAGACCTTGTCGCCCTTCTTGTGGATCGCGGCGAACGCTTCCCACGGGTTCGACTGGGTCTGCTTCATGCCGAGCGAGATGCGGCGGCGCTCTTCGTCCACGTCGAGGACCATGACTTCGACTTCGTCGCCGACCTGGACCAGCTTGGCCGGGTTGACGTTCTTGTTGGTCCAGTCCATTTCCGAAACGTGCACGAGGCCTTCGACGCCCGGCTCGAGCTCGACGAAGCAACCGTAATCGGTGACGTTCGAGACCTTGCCGAACAGGCGCGTGCCGGTCGGATAACGGCGGCTGATCGCGACCCACGGATCTTCGCCGAGCTGCTTGAGGCCGAGTGAAACGCGGTTGCGCTCGCGGTCGAAGCGCAGCACGCGCACTTCGAGCTCGTCGCCGACGTTGACGACTTCGCTCGGATGACGCACGCGCTTCCACGCCATGTCGGTGATGTGCAGCAGGCCGTCGATGCCGCCCAGGTCGACGAACGCACCGTAGTCGGTGAGGTTCTTGACGACGCCCTTGACGACCGCGCCTTCCTGCAGGCGCTCGAGCATCTGCTCGCGCTCCTCGGAATGCTCGCTCTCGACGACCGCGCGACGCGACACGACCACGTTGTTGCGCTTGCGGTCGAGCTTGATGATCTTGAATTCCAGATCCTTGCCTTCGATGAACACCGGATCGCGCACCGGACGCACGTCGACGAGCGACCCCGGCAGGAACGCGCGCACGTCCTTGATGTCCACGGTGAAGCCGCCCTTGACCTTGCCCGACACGCGGCCGGTCACGGTGGCGTTGGCCTTCTGCGCTTCTTCCAACTCGTCCCATACCATGGAACGCTTGGCCTTTTCGCGCGACAGGCGAGTTTCGCCGAAACCGTCTTCGATCGCGTCGAGCGCGACCTTCACTTCGTCGCCGACCTGCACTTCCAACTCGCCCGCTTCATTGCGGAATTGTTCGATCGGCACGATGCCTTCGGACTTCAATCCCGCGTTGACGACGACGACGTCGTTGCGAATTTCGACGACGATGCCCGAGACGATGACACCGGGCTTCAATTTGGCCAGCGATTGCTGGCTCTGTTCAAACAGTTCGGCAAAACTTTCAGTCATGTTGATTCTCTAGTTGATGTACAGATCGCCCGGGGTTGGCTAGTCGGCGCGATCCACCGGTTGTAGTACGTCGGCACGAGGCCTCGGTACCGTTGCATTTCCCCATCGACAATGGGGGCCATGAAAAGCTTTTTAGACACGGATCAACACGGATGCACACGGACAGAGCCGAAGCTTCCTATCCGTGTCTATCCGTGTTGATCCGTGTCCAAAACGCTTTGCTTTTTTACTTCCTCAGGAACGGACCAGTTCCAGCACCTTGGCGACGACCGCATCGATCGACATACCGGTCGAATCGATCAGGACCGCATCCGTTGCCGGCTTCAGCGGCGCCACCGCGCGCTCGGCATCGCGCACGTCGCGAGCCTCGATTTCGCGCAAAAGGGTTGCTAGTGTAACGCTCAAACCCTTTTCCTTCAACTGTTTATAGCGCCTTTTCGCGCGTTCCTCGGCGCTCGCGGTGAGGAAGACCTTGTGCCCGGCGTCGGGGAAGATCACCGTGCCCATGTCGCGCCCGTCGGCCACCAGCCCCGGGGACTTGCGGAAATGACGCTGTTTCTCGAACAGGGCCGCGCGCACCGAGGGGATCGCGGCGATCGCCGAGGCCGCCGCGCCGCAGGTTTCCGTGCGGATATCGGCCGTCGCGTCGAGGCCGTTGACGATGACGCGCGTCTCGCCGCCGTCCTTGGGATCGCGGAACGAGATCTTCGTCGTCTCGGCGCAGCGGGTAACGGCATCCGCGTCCGAAAGATCCAGCCCGGCCAGGCTCGCGGCAAAGCCCACCGCGCGGTAGAGCGCGCCCGAATCGAGCAGGTGCCAGCCCAAGGCATCGGCCACGCGCGCGCTGATCGTGCCCTTGCCCGAGCCCGACGGGCCGTCGATCGTGAGCACGGGAATGGGCCGTTCGGAGTGCGCTGAGGACATGGATTCGGCGGGAGCGAGGACGCGGCATTTTATCCGAGCCTGCGCGAACGTGAACCCGCGCCGACCACGGGTGTAAGGAATTCCCTGCGAAACGGTCGAATTCCTTGAAGCCCGGAATGGGCGAATACGGTCCCAAGCACCGTCGGCACAAAGGAACTCTCATGCGAATTGGCCATCATCCCGACATCCGCGGCAGCGAAATCACCCCGGAGTCGATCTATCGCAACCGGCGCACGGTGCTCAAGATGCTCGGCCTCGGCGC
>DAIMZS010000098.1:8767-11001 GCA_036733825.1 Rudaea sp. | reverse complement strand
ACAACGGGGTAGACCATGACGTATTTCGTGACCGGCGCGACAGGATTCATCGGCCGCCATCTCGTGGAAAAACTGTACGCGCGCAAGGGCGCGATCTATTGCCTCGTGCGCCGCGGTTCGATGGACAAGTTCGACGCACTGCGCGAGCATCTCGGCGACGACGGCAAGCGCCTGATCGCCGTGCCGGGCGACATCGCCAAACCGATGCTCGGCATCGCTCCGGCGCAGCGCAAAACACTGGCGGGCAAGGTCAAGCACTTCTTTCATCTCGCCGCGATCTACGATCTCGCCGCCGATGCCGAGAGTCAGTACAAGGCCAATGTCGAAGGCACACGTCACGCGGTGCAGCTCGCCGAGGAAATCAAAGCCGGCTGTTTCCACCACGCGAGTTCCATCGCCGTCGCCGGGCTGTATCCGGGCGTGTTCCGCGAGGACATGTTCGACGAGGCCGAAGACATCAACGATAACCCGTACTTCAAGACCAAGCACGAGTCCGAAGCGATCGTGCGCAAGGAATGCAAACGCCCGTATCGCATCTATCGCCCCGCCGTCGTGCTCGGTCACTCGCAGACCGGCGAAATCGACAAGATCGACGGGCCGTACTATTTCTTCCGCACGCTGAAAAAACTGCGCCAGGCGCTGCCGGCGTGGATGCCCGTGCTCGGCATCGAAGGCGGGCGCGTCAATATGGTGCCGGTCGACTACGTGGTCGACGCGATGGATCACATCGCGCACAAGCCCGGGCTCGACGGCGGCGTGTTCCATCTGACCGACCCGGCGCCGCAGCGCATCGGCCAGGTGCTCAATCTCTTCGCCCACGCGGGCCACGCGCCGCAGATGTCGATGCGGCTCGACGCGCGCATGTTCGCGTTCCTGCCGGCGGCGGTGAAGCAGGGACTGGCGAGCCTGCCGCCGGTGAAGCGTTTCACCAACGTCGTGCTGCGCGATCTCGGCATTCCGGCCGAGGCGCTGAAATTGATCAACTATCCGACGCGCTTCGATTCGCGCGAGACCGAGCGCGCGCTGCGCGGCTCGAAGATCAAGCTGCCCAAGCTCGAAAACTACGCGTGGCGGCTGTGGGACTACTGGGAACGCCATCTCGACCCGGACCTGTTCGTCGATCACTCGCTGAGCGGCAAGGTCAAAGGACGCACGGTGCTGATCACCGGCGGCTCGTCCGGCATCGGCAAGGCGGCGGCGCTGAAGATTGCCGGCGCCGGCGCGAAGGTGCTGATCTGCGCGCGCGGCGAGGAAGAATTGACGCAGGCAAAGAAGGAAATCGAAGAAGCGGGCGGCGTGTGCCACACCTACATCGCTGATCTTTCCGATCTGAAATCCGCCGACGATCTCGTCGCGACGGTCATCCAGGAACACGGCGGCGTCGACATCCTCGTCAACAACGCCGGCCGCTCGATCCGCCGCGCGATCGCATCGAGCTACGATCGCTTCCACGATTTCGAACGCACGATGCAGCTCAACTATTTCGGCTCGCTGCGCCTGATCATGGGCTTCCTGCCGGGCATGGCCGAGCGCCATCGCGGCCACGTCATCAACATCTCCTCGATCGGCGTGCTGACCAATGCGCCGCGCTTTTCCGCTTACGTCGCCTCGAAGGCCGCGCTCGACGCGTTCTCGCGCTGCGCGCAGGCCGAGTATTCGGACAACGGCATCAACTTCACCACGATCAATATGCCACTGGTGAAGACGCCGATGATCGCGCCGACCAAGATGTACGAATCGGTGCCGACGCTGGCGCCCGACGAAGCGGCCGATCTCATCGCCGAGGCGATCATCGAACGCCCCGTGCGCATCGCCACGCGCACCGGCATCTTCGCCCAACTGCTGTATGCGGTCGCCCCGCGTCTATACGAAGTCATCATGAACACCGCGTTCCGCATGTTCCCCGACTCGGCCGCGGCGCAGGGAATGAAGGGCAGGGCGGCGATCGAGCAGCAGCAGCCGACCAGCGAACAGGTCGCCTTCGCGGCGATCATGCGCGGGGTGCATTGGTAGTTGCGCGCACGCGGCAATGGACTGCCGCTTATCCACCCGGAACCGACAATGACTGTCTCTATTCCCTACGACCATCCCGATCGCCTACGTGCCATCGTCCAGGCGCATTTCGGATTCCTCGAGGGAGAAGCGGGATTCGTCCTGGCCGATTCGCGCTACAGTCGGCAGTATCTGTCCGGCCGGCTCCTGCTGCGCCGGGCCGATGTCGAGCTGGAGTTCGC
>DAIMZS010000098.1:0-8667 GCA_036733825.1 Rudaea sp. | reverse complement strand
CCCGCGCGTGTCGCCGAACTGAAGCGCTATCAGGACCGGCGGGTGATCGACGCGCGGCAGCGCACAATCGAGCAGAGCGTCCGCTCGACAGTTTTACAGGAAGGCGAGGTGACAAAGCGGACATGGAACTGGCTCGTCGGCGACGATCAATACACTGTCGTCCAGCAGGGTGAGGAGATTCGCTGGAGTGCGATGGCCTACGACGAGCGCCAGGGCGAGTTCCGCGAACGCAGCGAAGACCAATCCGTGGACGACTTCCTCAAACGCGGGCCGATAGCAGGCGGCATGCCGATACCGCGCAAGGTCAGAGCGGAACTGGCCGCGCAGCTCGGCCAGCCGGATCCGCCTTGGTTGAAGTGAGTCGCGCCGGCTTGCCCGCCTATTCCAACTGCTCTTTCGCCCACGCCGCGTCGAGCGCTTCCATCGCGTCCTTCGGCTTCAATTTCGCTGCTTTGGCGTAGGCCTCGGCCACGTCGTCCTCGCGCTTGTCGCCGTGCAATAGCAGCAACGCGTTGCCGTATTCGATCCAAGCGATCGGCGAATCGGGCGTCAGCTTGAGCGCTTCGTTGAGCTGCTTTTCCGCCTCGGCTGCGCTGGCGCCGTAGGTGAGCTTGGCGAGCATGCCGCCGACCTTGCCGACGATCTCGGCGTGATAAAGGCCGAACGCCGTATGTGCCTCGGCATGTTTCGGCGCGAGCTTGAGCGCCTTGTCGAGCGATTCCTTGACCTTGCCGCCGATGCCCTGCGCCAGCGCCTGGGTGATCGAAATCGTCTGACTGTAGCGGCCGAGCGCGAATGCGCGGCGGTAGTGCGAATTCGCTTCCCCGGGCAACGCGGCGATCGCCTCCTCGGCCAGAGCGGCGAGGGCCTCGAAACGCGTGGTCTTTTCCTTTTCGCTGTCGACGAGGTAGGTCGCGTGGATGCCGCCGGCCTTGACCGCCACCGACGCGCCGAGCGCCTTCAGCGCGATGCCGGATTCGTAGGCGTCGTGAAAATCGCCGCGATGAAAGGCGCGCCACGCGTCCTGCAAGGCATCGGCGATTTTGCCCGCGTCCTTGCCGAGTTTCGGGTTGGCTTTGATCAGCTTGGCGATGTGCTTCTCGTCGGGGAACGGCTCCTGATCGCCCGCGTGCAGCTTGGGCCAAGCCTTGGCGAGCTTGTCGCCTGCATAGTCGTAGGCTTTGTCGGGATGCGGAAATGCCTTCCAATTGGATTTCGCCATCGTGGTCTCCCCGTTGAATGCGGAAAGCATCCGGTAAGCGCGGTGCAACATGCAAGGTATTGGTAAACTTCTCCCATGAAGCCCACCGTTTCAAACGATATCTCCCGTCAACTCACGGCCCTGCGCGAGCGCCTGGACGAGGCCAATCATCGCTACTACGTGCTCGACGAGCCGACGATCACCGATGCCGAGTACGACAAGCTGATGCGCGAACTCGAGGCGCTCGAAGCCGCGCATCCGCAGCTGATCACGGCCGATTCGCCGACGCAGCGCATCGGTGCGGCGCCGTCGAGCGAGTTCGCCGAGGTGCGCCACGCGATTCCGATGCTGTCGCTCGCGAACGCGTTCAACGAGGAAGAGATCGACGAATTCGTGCGCCGCATTCGCAGCCGCCTCGGCGACGACGACGGCGAGCCGCTCAAATTCTCGGTCGAGCCGAAGTTCGACGGCCTCGCGATCAGCCTGCGTTACGAACAAGGCCTGTTCGTGCGCGGCGCCACGCGTGGCGACGGCGAAACCGGCGAGGACGTGACCGCCAACCTGCGCACGATCAAACAGATTCCGCTGCGCCTGCTCGGCAAGGACTGGCCGGCGGTGCTCGAAGTGCGCGGCGAGGTCTATATGCCGCGCGCGGGCTTCGAAAAATACAACGAGAAGGCGCGTGCCTCCGACGGCAAGATCAAGCTCTTGATCAATCCGCGCAACGCCGCGGCCGGCTCGCTGCGCCAGCTCGATCCGCGCATCACGGCGAAACGGCCGCTGGCGTTCTACGCCTACGCGGTCGGCGTGGTCGAGGGCGGCAGGCTGCCGTCCACGCATTCGCAGACCTTGCACCAACTGCGCGACTGGGGTTTCCCGGTCAGCGCACTGGTCGGTACCGCACAGGGCGAGCGCGGATGTCTGGACTACTACCAGCGCATCGGCGAAAAGCGCGATTCGCTGCCGTTCGATATCGACGGCGTCGTCTACAAGATCGACGATCTCGCCACGCAGCGCGAGCTCGGTTTCGTCGGGCGCACGCCGCGTTGGGCGATCGCGCACAAATTCCCGGCGCAGGAGCAGACCACGCTCGTCGAGGCGATCGGCATCAACATCGGCCGCACCGGCGCGGCCACGCCGGCGGTGCGGCTCAAGCCCGTGTTCGTCGGCGGCGTGACGGTGACCAACGCGACGCTGCACAACGCCGATCAGGTGGCGCGCCTGGACGTGCGCGTCGGCGACACGGTGATCGTGCGCCGCGCGGGCGATGTCATTCCCGAAGTGGTCAGCGTCGTCGACGACAAGCATCACGCCTCGCGGCCACGCTGGACGATGCCGGCGACGTGCCCGGTGTGCGGATCGGAAATCGTGCGCGAGGAGGGCGAAGCGGTCGCGCGCTGCACCGGCGGTTTGAGCTGCGCCGCGCAGGTGCAGCAGGCGATCTTCCATTTCGCCTCGCGCCGCGCGATGGACATCGACGGCCTTGGCGAGCGCTATATCGAAGACTTGACCGAACTGGGCTACGTGAAGTCGGTGGCCGACCTGTACAAACTCTCGCTCGACGATCTGCTGGATATGAAGCGCCGCGCCGACGAGCGCGACGGCACGACGCCGGAAACCGTGAAAGCCGGCAAAGTCGCGACAAAGTGGGCCGAAAATCTCATCGAAGCGGTCGACCGCAGCCGGCGGACGACACTGACGCGATTCCTCTACTCGCTCGGCATCACCCACGTCGGCGAAAGCACGGCGAAGGCGCTCGCGACCTGGTTCGGCGATCTGGAGCTGATCCGCCATCTGCCGTGGCCGCTGCTGAAGCTCGTGCCGGACATCGGCGGCGAAGTCGCCCACGCGATCGATTCGTTCTTCGCGCAGGAAGGCAATCAGCGCGTCATCGACGATCTGCTTGCGCGCGGCGTCGTCATCACCGATGTGCACGCGCCGTCGGCCAAGCTGCGCGCGAAGCTCGAACTTGGCAGCCTGCTGGCCGAGTTCGACATTCCGAAGTTGACCGAGAAGCGCGCCGCGCAACTCGCGGAGAAATTCGATTCGCTCGCCGCATTGCATTCCGCGGACAACGACGACCTGGCCGCGGCGGGCCTGCCGGCGGATACCGCGCAGAGTCTGCTGACATTCCTGGCGTCGCAGCACGGGCAGGAACTCGTTGCGCGCTGCCAACGTTCTCTCGCCGCGCTGCTGAAAAAAGCCGGCAGCGCCGCCGCGGACGCCGCGGGACCGCTCGAGGGCAAAACGGCCGTGCTGACCGGCAGCCTCAACGCGCTGACCCGCGACGAGGCCAAGGAGAAACTCGAAGCGCTCGGCGCCAAAGTGGCGGGCAGCGTGTCGAAGAAAACCAGCTTCGTCGTTGCCGGCAGCGAGGCGGGATCCAAGCTCGACAAGGCCACCGAACTCGGCGTCGATATCTGGGACGAGGCGAAACTCCTCGAATTCCTGAGCACGCACGCCTGAGCCCTCTCCCCCAAGCGACGCTTGGGGGAGAGGGTTGGGTGAGGGGGCCTCTTGGATCACGTAAAACAGCTACGCAACAATCAGACAGATGCGAAACAGCGCATCTGGATGCACTTACGCAATCATCAACTGGGCGTCAAATTCCGCCGGCAGCATCGCATCGCCGGCTATATCGTCGATTTCGCCTGCGTCGAGCAGCACCTGGTGATCGAGTTGGACGGCAGCCAGCATTTCGAGCAGGCCCAGTATGACGTTATGCGCACGCGTGCACTGGAAGCGCTCGGTTTTCGCGTTCTGCGTTTTTGGAACAACGACGTATTGCTCCGCACCGAAGACGTACTGGAGGAAGTTGTGCGCGTGCTGGAAGGGAGAGCGCCCCCTCACCCCAGCCCTCTCCCCCGACTGCGTCGGGGGAGAGGGAGCCGGACGTCAACAAGCGAGTTCCCGGCCCTTCGCATGCGCGCAGCGCTGTACGCGCTGATCCGCCAATTCTTCGCCGAACGCAACGTGCTCGAAGTGTCGACGCCGGTGCTGTCGGCAGCGGGGAATACGGATCCGAACATCGAGAGTTTCCACACGCATTTCAGTGGCCACGTTGCCGCCGGTACGGCGCAGCGCTGGCTGCGCACTTCGTCGGAGTTTGCGCAGAAGCGTCTGCTCGCCGCCGGCGTCGGCGACAACTACGAGCTCGGCCGGGTGTTCCGCAACGGCGAAGCCGGGCGGCGGCACAATCCCGAGTTCACGATGCTCGAGTGGTACCGCGTCGGCTGGGATCATCGGCGATTGATCGACGAAACGGCCGATCTGGTGACCGCCGCGTTGGCGCTGACCGGCAAGCTGGTCGAGGTGAAGAAGTATTCTTATCGCGAGTTGTTTTCGTCGACGCTCGGCATCGATCCGTTCACCGCGGCCGACGCCGAACTGCGCAACGCGTTGGGCGAAGTGCGGATCGACGGACAAGGCCTGAGCCGCGACGACTGGCTCGATTTGCTGCTCACGCATCGCATCCAGCCGGAATTCCCGGCCGGCCGCATCACCGTGATTTGCGACTATCCCGCCACGCAATGCGCGCTCGCGAAGATTCGTGCGGACGACCCGCCGGTGGCCGAGCGCTTCGAGCTGTACGTCGGCGCACAGGAACTCGCCAACGGTTATCACGAACTGACCGACGCAGCCGAGCAGCGCGCGCGTTTCGAACGCGACAACGCGCGGCGGCGCGAGCGCGGTCTGGCCGAAGTGCCGATCGACGAAAACCTGCTCGCGGCCCTGGCTCAGGGCATGCCCGATTGCGCGGGCGTCGCGCTCGGCATCGAACGTCTGCTCATAGCGATGCTCGACACCGACGATATCCGCGAGGTGTTGGCGTTTCCGTTTGCCGAAGCCTAACCGCCGCGTCGCACGATACGCCAGAGGTAGATCACGATCACGACGTTGAGCGCGAGCGCCGCCACCTTGAGCCAGGTGAAGCGGTGGAAGATTTCCCAGACCTCGAACGGAATCAGCGATGCGGTCGCGAACACGGTGAGGTATTCGGCCCAGCGCTTGCGCCGCCACAGGCCCCAGCCTTCGACGAAGAACAGCGCGGCGTAGATGGCCGCGCCGATGCCGATCAGCTCGAACTTGCGCGGCGTCAGGCCGAGCAGCTCGTCGACCCAGCGCAGAATGGTGCCGTGGCCGCTGCGGATCGGCAGCTGCGCGATCCTGTTCGCCCAATAATCGAGCGCAGGCGTGCTGACCAGACGGAACGCGACCGCGGCGACGAGCAGCAGGGCGACGGCTTTGACGAATTTGTAGACGGCGATCGCGCGCAGCGCGGCTTCGGTGTGCGCGGCCATTCAAAACTCCAGGTCGAGAGCGGCGCAGAGATAATCGATCATCGGAGCGACGCCTTTGAAACCGTCGACGACGACGTCGCGCAGTTCCGCTGAGCAGGCGGTCTTGTCGTCGAAACCGCGCCAGGCGGCGAAGTCCTTGCGCTTGATGTCCTCGATGAGCTCGTGCTGCGGATCGTAGCCGCGCGGCGGCCGCGAGAGCGCGTCGCCGCCGATCGTGTAGTTCGCGCGGAAACGCGCATGGGTGGCTTTCTTCCACGCCGCCGGGTTGTCGACGAGGAATTCGCGCACGCGGTTGAGCGTCGGCGCTTCCGGATGCCACAAGCCGCCGCCGACGAAGCTGTCGCCGGGCTGCACGTGCAGATAGAACGACGGCGCCGGCACCTGTCTGGAACGCTCGTGAGACAGGCGCGCGCCGAGCCAGGTTTTGTACGGCGTCTTGTCGCCGGAAAAACGCGTGTCGCGGTAGATGCGGAACATCGAGCCGCCGTGCGGCCGCGGATCGGCGCGGTAGTGCTTGCTGATCTTGGCGAGCGGCGCGGCGAGGTCGCCGATCAGGTGCAGGAACGGGTCGCGCACCACCGCTTCCCAGCGCGCCTTGTTCGCGCTGAACCATTCGCGATTGTTGTTGCGCGCGAACTCGCGCATCAGTTTGAAGCTGGCGGGCGTGAAATAGGTCGTCGCGGCCATCGTCGGTTGCTCCTTGGCGAGGAGGCAAGTTTAGCGTGTCAGCGCGCCTCCGACTCGCGTCCCCACGCATCGAGCTGATCGAGCAGCGCGAGTTGCTCCGCCCGCAGCGCCGGCGACGCGCGCCACTGCGCGATCTGTGCGAAGTAATCGGCGAAGGTCAGCGCGGTGGCTTCGGTTTGGGTGGTCAGCCGCGCGCGGCAGAATTCCTGCCAGCGCTGCGCTTCGTCGGCGCGCAAGGTCTGCGGCCAATTGCGCGCGCGATAGCGGAACAGCATCTCCGCGTAGCGCGGATCGACGAACGCGAACGTGCGTTCGCTGAGCTGTTCGGGCGGCGTGCGCCGCACCTCGCGGAACAGGCGCTTGTCGGCATCGGACGGGAAACCCGAATAGATCGCCAAGTCCGCGTCGACAACGCCGCGTTCTTCGCGCGCAATCGAGAAAACCTGGCGCAGCTTTTCCGCGAGGTCGCCCGCCTGCTGCAGCTGCGCCAGGTGCGATTTGCAGCGTTCGACATCCAGGCAAAGGCGCGCCGTGTCGACGCCGTTCAGCGCCGACAGCGGCGCCAGCGCGGGCGATTTGTTCGCATGCACGGTCTTGAGCGGAATACGCTCGATGTCGTCCGGCAGATCGCCGCGCGGGGTGAACACGCGGTCGGCGATGTCGTCCGCGTCGAGCTCGAGCAGCGGCGTCGGATCGACATCGAGATCGTAGACGATGACGCCGTTGTTCTGGGTCGGATGCATCGCCAGCGGCACGACCATGGCCAGACAGCCGCGTTCGGCCGGATAGCGCGATGAGACATGCAGCACAGGCGTGCGGTGCGCGTAATCGAGCAGTTCGAACGCACGCTGCTTGCGGCGCAGGGCGAAGTAGAACTCCCACAGGCGCGGCTGGCGCACGCGCAGCAGGCGGGCGAAGGCGATCGTCGCCTGCACGTCGGACAGCGCGTCGTGCGCCTGCTCGTGACCTAAGCTGTTGACGGCGGCGAGATCTTCCAGCTTGAAGCTCGGCATGCCGTTGTCGCGTTGCGGCCATTGGATTCCCTGCGGACGCAGGGCGTAGCACATGCGCGCGAGGTCGATCAGGTCCCAGCGCGAATTGCCGTCGCGCCATTCGCGTTCGTAGGGGTCGTGGAAATTGCGGTACAGCAGATTGCGCGTGAACTCGTCGTCGAAACGCAGCGAGTTGTAGCCGACGCCGCAGGTGCCGGGCTGGGCGAGCTCGTCCTGGATGCGCGCGACGAACTCGGCCTCGATCAGGCCCTCGCGCTGCGCCCGCTGCGGTGAAATACCGGTGACCAGGCACGCCGCTGGCTGCGGCAGAACGTCGACGGCCGGCTGGCAATAGATCGACAGCGGATCGCCGACCGGCTCCAGTTCGAGCGTGGTACGCTGGCCGGCGAACTGCACGGCGCGGTCGCGGCGCGGGTCGGTGCCCGAGGTTTCGTAGTCGTGCCAGAAAAAGCTTGCTTGGCTCATGCGCGGCAGGGTAGCGGATCGCCTCGCGGCCGCCTACGGGCGCCGTCGACGGGATTCGTAGGAAAAAGTCGACGCGGCGCAGTTGACCGCAGCTTTCCTTTCGTGGTGAGGTATCGAACCACGAGCGGCAATCCGGCGTGACGTTCGCCCTTCGATACCTCAGGGCGAACGGGCTCTGATTTTAAACAAGACCACTGCCCAGTTGACGGCGGGTACCCTCGTCGGGATAATACGCGGCTCACTACGCGCCCGTAGCTCAGTTGGATAGAGTACCAGGCTACGAACTTGGTGGTCGGGAGTTCGAATCTCTCCGGGCGCGCCATATGCGAATCGAAAAGGCCGATGCACGCGCATCGGCCTTTTTCGTTGCTCAGTGACGCAGTGCGGCCAGGACGATTTCGATCACGATCAGCAGCACGATCGCAATCTCGAGAATCTCCGCGCGCCGGCTCGAGGCTTCGTCGTAGAGCGCGGCATAGGTGTCGCGGATGATCGCCAGCTTGCGGTCGACCGCGGCGCTGACGTTGGGCACGCGGAACAGTTCCAGCGCGCCGCTGTAGATGCGGGCGAGATAGACGTCCTCGGTGACTTGCAGTGCGTTGTCGATCTTCTCGGTGAGCTCGGTGACTTCGGCCACCAGCGTGTACAGCTTGTGCGCGAGCTGGGCGACGCGGCGCGAAGCGAACAGCGAGGTCGTCCGCCGCGCGACTTCGACGCGGTCGTACATGCGCGGCAGTTCGGCGTCGAGCAGTTCGTCGTAGTAGCGGAACTCGACCAACTGCGCGTTCGCCATCTCGATGATGTCGGCGACGTCGGAATCTCCGCGCGGCTCGTAGACGAACGCGCGATCCCAGGCGAGCACGACGAGGTCGTCCGCGTAGTAGGAATAACTGCGCTGCATCAGCTCGCGCCGCGCGCCCTCGGACAGCGGTCGCGATTCGCCGGCGAGCAGCGCGGGGATGTCGACGCGTTCGCGCAGCTGCGCGGCGCTCAACGGCTC
>DAIMZS010000097.1:2464-11008 GCA_036733825.1 Rudaea sp. | reverse complement strand
AGCAGCATCCTGCTGGAAAACTACATCATCGTCGACGACGCCGTCGGCCGCGAATTCCTCGACGCGCTGCGCGAGCGCGCCGCGGCCGGCGTGCGCGTCGCGGTCATCCGCGACTGGCTCGGCTGCCTGGGCAGTTCCAAAACCTCGTTCTGGCGGCCGCTCACCGACGCCGGCGGCGAAGTGCGTGCTTTCAACCCGCCGCGCCTCGACAGCCCGTTCGGCTGGCTCGGCCGCGATCACCGCAAACTGCTCGTCGTCGATGGAAATATCGCCTTCGTCTCCGGCGTCTGCCTCTCGGCGAAATGGCTCGGCGATCCTGCGCGCGGCATTCCGCCGTGGCGCGACACCGGCATAGCGCTGCGCGGCCCCGCCTGCGCGGAAATCGTCGCCGCTTTCGCCGACAACTGGGCGCAGATCGGCGCGCCGCTGGCGCTCGACGTCGCCGCGCCGCCGCGCGCGGGCGACACGAGCCTGCGCGTCATCGCGACCACGCCGAGCCGCGCCAGCGTCTACCGCACCGATTTGTACATCGCCGCCATGGCGCGCAAGACGCTGTGGCTGACCGATGCCTACTTCGTCGCCTTCGCCCCGTACGTGCAGGCGCTATGCGCCGCCGCGCGCGACGGCGTGGACGTGCGCCTGCTCGTGCCGGGCGCGAGCGATCTGCGCCTCGTCGCGCGCCTGTCGCATGCCGGCTATCGCCCGCTGCTCGAAGCCGGCGTGCGCGTGTACGAATGGAACGGCTCGATGATCCACGCCAAAACCGCCGTCGCCGACGGCCGCTGGGCGCGCGTGGGTTCGAGCAATCTCAACATCGCCAGCTGGCTGACCAACTGCGAAATCGACGTGGCCGTCGAAGACGAGGCGTTCGCGCAATCGATGGCCGTGCAGTACGAAACGGATTTGTGCAACGCGACCGAAGTCGTGCTCGACAAGCGCGCGCGCCCGGCACGCACGCAGCCGTCGGCGAAACGCACGCGCGGCGGCAGCGGCAGTTCGAGCCGCGCCGCAGCCGGCACGCTGCGTCTGGTCAACACCGTCGGCGCGGCGATCGGCGGCCGGCGTCTGCTCGGCAGCGCCGACGCGGGCCTCTTGCCGCCGGCGGCGCTGCTGCTGATCGTGCTCGCCGTGCTCGCGGCGATCTGGCCGCGCGTCATCGCCTGGCCGCTCGCGCTCATCGCGTTGTGGACGGCCGTCAGCCTGCTGCTGCGCTGGCGCGAGCTGCGGCGCAAGCGCGGCAAGGTTGGCGCGGATAGTCCCAAAGAGTAACCTCACTCGCTCGTCATTCCGGCGGTTTTTATCTCTCTATTCGCATGTTCAACGCCGACGACACATCCCTCCCCGAACGCGAAATCTTCTCGCCGAGCCAGCTCGTGCGCCTCGCGCGCGACGTGCTCGAGGATTCGTTTCCGCTCATCTGGGTCGAAGGCGAAATCTCGAACTTTTCGCGCCCCGTCTCGGGACATCTGTACTTCAGCCTGAAAGATGCGCAAGCGCAGATCCGCTGCGCGATGTTCCGCAATCGCGCGATGCTGCTGCGTTTCAGGCCGGCGGACGGCACGCGCGTGCTCGCCCGCGCGCGTGTGAGCCTGTACGAAGCGCGCGGCGAGTTCCAGCTCATCGTCGAACACCTCGAAGAAGCCGGCGAAGGCGCGCTGCTGCGTGCGTTCGAGCAGCTCAAAACCAAACTCGCCGCAGAAGGCCTGTTCGATGCGGCGAAAAAACGCGCGTTGCCGGCGCTGCCGCGGCGCATCGGCGTCGTCACCTCGGCCACCGGCGCGGCCGTCCGCGATGTCCTCAGTGTCCTCTCGCGGCGTTTCCCGCTCGTCGACGTCGAGGTGATCCCGGTGCCCGTGCAGGGCAAGGAAGCGCCGCCGGCCATCGTCGCTGCACTCAACGCCGCATCGAAAGCGCGCAGGCACGATGTCCTGCTGCTGACGCGCGGCGGCGGCTCGCTCGAAGACTTGTGGGCGTTCAACGACGAGGGCGTCGCCCGTGCGATCCGCGCGAGCGCCATTCCGATCGTCAGCGCCGTCGGCCACGAAGTCGATTTCACGATCGCCGATTTCGCCGCCGACGTGCGCGCACCGACGCCATCGGCCGCGGCGGAAATCCTCGTGCCCGACGGCACGGCGATTCGGCGCACGCTGCAACGCGAAGAAGCTCGTCTGCAAACATTGATCCAGCGCCGGCTGCAAAACGCTGCGCAGCGCCTTGATCACGCCTGGACGCGGCTGCGCACGCAGCATCCACGCGCGCGCCTGCAGCGCGGCAGCGAACGCCTGACCCACCTGCGCGCCCGCCTGCGGGGACAACATCCTCTGATCCGGCTCGCACAACGAGCCGAGCAACTCGTCGCGCTGCGGCAGCGCCTGCACGCCACGCTCGACCGCCGTCTCGATCGACGCAAGCAGCATCTCGCCGAACTCGCGCGCACGCTCAATGCGGTCAGCCCGCTGGCGACCCTGCAGCGCGGCTACGCGATTCTGCTCGACCACGACAGCGGCGAGGTGCTGCGCACGGCCGCGCAGGCCCGACTCTCCGCCCACCTCGTTGCACGTCTCGTGGACGGCGACGTGTCCCTTCGCCAGGAAACTTCAACGCGCTCTTCGCGCAAATCGAAACTTGGCGACGAATAGGCAGCTTGACGAGGCTCATCGCCGCACGCTGCGCCACAAACCCAGGGACGCCCAGCCGAGCCAGGCGAGGATCAGCGCGATCACGGTCTTCTGCGAAATGCCGCTCGGAAAGAAGCGGAAAAGTGCATAAATCCACAATGCGACAAACGCCGTCGTCGCGAGCGTGAAAGCGAAAGTGAACCGCCCGCGCCATTGCGGGTCGTAACGCAGCCAGAACGACTGCAGCATCATCGCCACGGTGACGCAGAGGAACGTCGTCATCGCGGCGAGCCGATGAACGGCTTCCCATTCCATGGGATGGCCGTACGATTTGGCCGGCTCGCTCAGCGCAGTCAGGGCGAGCGCCGCGCCGGCCGCCGAGAACAGCAACGCCGGCGCGCCGCTGCGCGCAGATGCGGCAAGCGCGAGGCGAAAGCCGAATCCGACGGCGACCAGCCCTGCCGACAGCGCGAGATACGCGGCGACCACGGCGGCGCCGAACGGCCCGAGCAGGTAGTAGCTCAACGGCGCGGCGATCCAATCGAGGTCGGCGCGCAGAAACTGCACGGCACCGCAAATCAGCACAAAAACGGCGACTCCACCGCACGCCAGCGCCGCGCAGAAACGAGCGCGCGATTGCTTCGAAGAAGTGTTCATGCACACAACGATAACCCGTCCGGCACCGCGGGACAAAGCTGCGCATTTGTTGCACACTGCGCCGGCTCACGAATCCGCCAGGTGAATCCATGTTGCGAAAATATCTGCTCCTCGCCGCCGCTTTCGCCGCACTGCTGACCTGCGCCGCCGCCCAGGCCGAGACGTGGCCGACGCCGTCCGAAGGCGATTTCGTGATGAAGGATTTCCGTTTCGCCGGCGGCGAGATGCTGCCTGAGCTGCGCCTGCACTATCGCACGCTCGGCAGCATCCATCGCGACAAGAAGGGGCACGTCGACAACGCCGTGCTGATCATGCACGGCACCGGCGGCGCGGGCACGCAATTCCTCAACGATCGCTTCGCCGGCCAACTGTTCGGCCCCGGTCAGCCGCTCGATTCGGCGAGGTATTTCATCGTGCTGCCCGACGGCATCGGCCACGGCAAGTCGAGCAAGCCGAGTGACGGGCTGCGCATGAAATTTCCGCACTACGATTACGACGACATGGTGAAGGCCGACTATCGGCTGCTGACTGAAAAACTCAAGGTCGATCACCTGCGTCTGGTCATGGGCACCTCGATGGGCGGCATGCACACCTGGGTCTGGGGCGAAATCTATCCCGGTTTCATGGACGCGCTGATGCCGCTAGCCTCGCTGCCCGTGGAAATCGGCGGGCGCAATCGCATGTTCCGCCGTATGTTCATGGACGCGATCCGCAATGATCCCGAATGGAACAACGGCGACTACACGACGCAGCCGCGCGGCCTCGCCGACGCGCTGCACATCCTGCTGATCATGGGTTCGGTGCCGCTGCAGTGGCAGAAGGACTACCCCACGCGCGAGGCCGCGGACAAGTATCTCGAAGACCGCATCGCTGCGTGGATGAAAGAGGACGACGCCAACGACTGCCTCTATCAGGTCGACGCCTCGCGCAACTACAACCCGCAGCCGAGACTCGGCGCGATTAAGGCGCCGCTGCTCGCGGTAAATTCCGCCGACGATCAGATCAATCCGCCCGAACTCGGCATCCTCGAACGCGAGATCAAGAACGTGGCGCACGGCCGCGCGGTGGTCATCCCGATCAGCGACGCCACGCACGGCCACAGCTCGCATACCTGGGCGGTGTTGTGGAAGAGCTATCTCGTCGAGTTGCTGGCGGAGAGCGCGAATAGCCGCGAGGAAGTCGCTGCCTATCCGGTGAAATGAAAACCTATCCCCGTTCGTCCTGAGGTATCGAAGGATGAACGGCACGACTACGCAGGGATCGCATGAGCTTTTCGGTTTATATGCTCCGTTGTGCCGATGATTCGTTCTATGTCGGCCATACGGACAATCTCGAGACACGCATTGCGCAGCACCATGCCGGCGAGTGCGGCGGTTATACGCTGACACGTCGTCCCGTGGCTCTCGTCTACTCTGAAGACTTCCAGACGCGCGAGGAAGCATTGAGTGCGGAAAGACGAATCAAGGGTTGGAGCCGTGCCAAGAAGCAAGCGTTGATTGGCGGTGATTGGAAGCGGATCCAACAGCTTGCGTGGGGAGTACGCAACCCATTGCCGGAGCGTTTGCGCTAGATTGCCGTTCGCCCTTCGATACCTCAGGGCGAACGGTCACTTCTACTCGTCCACTGCAGGATCAAGCCCAGGGAAAAGGATCTCGGTGTAGCCGAACTTGGAAAAGTCGGTGATACGCGACGGATAAAGCCGGCCGATCAAATGATCGCACTCGTGCTGCACGACGCGCGCGTGGAATCCCTCGGCCTCGCGCTCGATCTTCTCGCCCTGGGGATCGTAGCCGGTGTAGCGAATCAGCGAATAACGCTCGACCGCGCCGCGCAGGCCGGGCACGGACAGGCAGCCTTCCCAGCCCTCTTCCTTGTCCTGCGACAGCGGCGTGATTTCCGGATTGATCAGGATCGTGCGCGGCACCGCCGGCGCGTCCGGGTAGCGCTCACTGCGTTCGAAACCGAAGATGACGAGCTGCAAGTCGACGCCGATCTGCGGCGCGGCAAGGCCGACGCCGCCGGCGGCCTGCATCGTTTCGAACATGTCGGCGATCAGCGCGTGCAACTCGGTCGTGCCGAACGCTTCGACGGGCTTGGCGATGCGCAGCAGGCGCGGATCGCCCATTTTGAGAATGTCGTGAATCATGCTTTCGCTCCGAATGCTCGATCGTTCTTCGCGCATCTGCCCAGTGCATGGGCAATACCGACGATTCTAGTCGCGCCCGCGTTCATTCCGCATTACGACGGACCCGGCTCCGGGCAGACGCGCCATAAAAATGTCGCAAACCCGACCGAATCGGTGTTCTTCACATCAGACACCCCGCGTCGCGGGAGCGGAGATCCTTTTTGGTGCGCACTCTTATCCGCCCGATCCTCACACTCGCGCTGCTGTGCGGCTGCCTGATCGCCGGCTTCGCCATCGGCCCTGGAATACGCGGGTTCTACGAACGCCTCTTCCCGCAACCAGCCTTCGTCCGCGGCGACTACAGCGCGCTGTACCGAAGCGCCGGCAAGCCGATCGTCGTCTTCACGACCTCCACCTGCCCGTATTGCCGTCGTGCGCGCGAGTTGCTCGTCGCCGCGCACGCCGATTTCCGGGACTTCGTCATCGATCTTTCCGACGCCGACGAGCAGCGTTTCATCGCGCTCGGGGGCGAATCCGTGCCGACACTCTACATCGGCGACCGCCGCATTGTGGGTCTACGCGAAGACACGATCCGCGAATCGCTTGCACTGCTGCAGCAAACGAAGCAGTGAAAAACAGGGGCAGATCGACAGTCGATCGAGGGTTCGCACGCTCCCCTTCGCGTGCATGCAGGCGGCGTGCGGCACGGCGCCGTCGATACAGGAGAAGACACATGAAATCGAAACATCTGGGTTTGCTGTTCGCGGGTCTGTTTGCACTCGGCGCGGGAGCAGGAACGGCGTCCGCCTCGGCCGCCGGGGATGCTTGCCGGGCCCAATGCACCGCGACGTATCAGGACTGCATGGACGTGGCGCACCGGCAGGCCGCCTGTGAACCGGCGTTGCTGACCTGCCGCCACGCCTGTCCTCTATGACACCTCGGTCACTCTCAAAGAGAACTTCATGAATACGAAATGGCTTCTGGCGTGCGCGATTGCCGCCTTCGGCATCGGCTTGGGGGCGGCGTTGCCGGCGCGCGCCTCCACCTCGTGCGAAAACTTTTGCCTGACGCAAAGAAACGATTGCACGCGAGCGCACGGCGGCGCGTCAAGTTGCGAACGCAATTATTCGTCCTGCATGTTTCACTGCCTCACGCTCAATCCCTATCCCTCCTGAGGCAGCATTGGGTGCCAGGGACGGCGCCCCATTTCCGGCCGCACATTAACCCCGATGCTGCTTGAATCGCGTTTCAGTGGCTATGAAGATGGCCAGGGTCGAACCGCATTTTTCCGCCAGGTCGGCCGCCGCGGGACACGATACTTATCACCGGCCGCGTTTTCCCATACGCTTCGCCGCTATGGGGGAACATCCGACAGATGAGGAACTGATGCTCGCCTACGCGCGCGGCGACGCGGCGGCGTTCGACGTCTTGTATGCGAATACGCGCGGCATGCTCTATCGTTTCATCCTGCGCAGCGTGCCTGACCGGGCCGTCGCCGATGAACTGTTCCAGGACACCTGGGGCCGAGCGATCCAGGCGCGCGCGCGCTATCGCGCCGAAGCGAAGTTCAGCACCTGGCTGCTGCAGATCGCGCACAATCTCATCGTCGACCACGTGCGCCGGCAGCGGCCGCAGGCCGATGCGGAGGAGACCGAGCACGTGCTCGGCCGGCTCGACGCGCCCGACCGCGAGCGGCCGGAGGAAATCCTCAGCGACTTCGAACAGCGCCGGCGCCTGCAGCTCGCGCTCGAGGCGCTGCCGGACGAGCAGCGCATCGCCTTCCTGCTGCGCGTCGACTCGGGGCTGAGCTTGGAGGAAATCGCGCAGGTCACCGGCGCGGGACATGAAACGGTAAAATCGCGCCTGCGCTACGCATTCGCCAAAATACGCGAGAGGTTGGCCGAATGAGCGATATCAAGAAATCCTCGCCGGAAAGTTTGGACGCCGAATTCGACGCGTTTCTGCGCGAAGAAAACTCGCGCCTGGCCCAGCTGTACCGCAAGCTGCCGCACGCGGAACCGGACGCTGCGCTCGACGCGCGCGTGCGCGCGCAGGCTCGGCAGGCGCTGCGTCAACACACCAACTCCGCAGCGACGCAAACGCCGTCGCGCGCGCGCCGCTGGCTGCCCGCATTTAGCGCGGCGGCAACGCTCGTTCTCGTTGCGGGCTTGGCTTGGCGTCTCGTGCCGCCGACATCATCCACGCGCGAGACCACGCAGATCGCGGCGCCGGCATCCGCGCCCCCGATGCAGGAGGCGGCGCCGCAAGCCCCTTCCGCCCCGATTGCCGATACTGCGAAGGTCCGCGCGAAAACGTCGGCGGACCGCACTGCAGGTGCCGTTGCCGGTGCGGCAGCGCCGACTCCCACCGTTCCCGCGGACGCGGCAAAATCGACCGCGTTTCCGTCGGCGGCGAATGCGCCGATGGTGCAGTCCGCGCCGCCTGCGCCTCCCCGCGCGGTACCGCCTCCTCCCGCTTCCGCGACCGCGTCGTCCGCGCCGGCGAAGGCCGAACGGGAGACGATGCAATACGCCCCGGCGCCAGCGGCGGCGCGTCAAGCCGCGGCCGAAAACCGCGCCGAAGCCCAACAGGCGTTCTCAGACAACATGAAAGCGGACGAGTCGCAGTCGTCCATCCAGCCCGACCCCTCCGATCCCACCCGCTATCATTGGCAGGAGGAGCAGCGCAGCGGCATTTACCCGCCCGATGCGCCGCCACTGCAGACTTGGGTGGCGATCATTCGGGCGATGCTGCACGACGGGCATCGCGACGCCGCGCAGCGGGCCCTCACCGATCTGCGCGCGCGGCATCCGGATTTCCGCGTGCCGCCCGATCTACACGGCCTCGAATGAGCGGCATGCGTTTCGTTCTCTCCGCGGCGGCGACGCTGCGCCAGGAAGTGAAGAAAAGTATATTTGTGGCAAATGCCGCAAATGTTTCCTCGCCGACGGAGGCGCTCGATTTCGTCGCCGCCGTCGCCGACCGCTCCGCCACGCACAACTGCTGGGCCTATCGCCTCGGCCAGCAGTACCGCTTCAACGACGACGGCGAGCCCGGCGGCACCGCCGGCCGGCCGATCCTGCAGGCGATCGACGGGCAGCGGATGGACAACACCGCCGTCGTCGTCACGCGCTGGTTCGGCGG
>DAIMZS010000097.1:0-2364 GCA_036733825.1 Rudaea sp. | reverse complement strand
CGATGCGACACGCGGTCGCAGCACGCTGCGGCAGGTGGATTGAATTCGCGGTCGGCGGCACCATGACCCTCATGTTTCTTCAAATTCGGGCGTAACGGCGTGTCTGCATCCATCGAATCCCATACCGAGCCGCGCAGCCGCTTTTCCGCGCTGCCGCTGCTCTGGCCTTATCTGCGGCGCTATCGCGGGCTGCTGTTCGGCTGGCTGACGTTTTTGGCCGTTTCCTCGCTCGCCACACTCGCCTTGCCGGTGGCGGTGCGGGTGATGATCGACCACGGCTTCGCGCACGCGAATTCGGCGGTGATCGATTCGGCGTTTCTCGGCCTGTTCGGTGTCGCGATCGTCCTCGCCCTGGCCACCGCCGCGCGCTATTTCTGCATCACTTTGCTCGGCGAGCGCACCGTCGCCGATCTGCGCAAGCGGCTCTACTCGCATTTGCTCCAACTCGATCAGCCGTTCTTCGAACGCACGCGCGTCGGCGAGCTGACCTCGCGCCTCTCCGCCGACACCGAGCTGGTGCAAACCGTGGTGACTTCCTCAGTCTCGGTCGCGCTGCGCAGCATGGTCACCGCGCTCGGCGGCACGGTGATGCTCGTCGCAACGAGCCCACGTCTCGCCGGCTACGCCGCGCTCGTGATCCCGCTCGTGATCGCGCCGATCGTGCTGATGGGGCGGCGCCAGCAGCGCCTCGCGCGCGCCAACCAGGACCGCATCGCCGACGCGTCCGCGATCGCCAACGAAACACTCAACGCGACTTATGCCGTGCAGGCTTACGCGCGCGAACCGTTCGAGATCGCGCGCTACGATGCAGCGATCGGACGCGCGATCGCGACGGCGAAGAAGCGCATCGGCCAGCGCGCCCTCCTCACCGCACTCGTGATCCTGCTGATCTTCGGCGCGATCACGCTCGTGCT
Organism: Rudaea sp.; assembly: GCA_036733825.1. Lineage (GTDB taxonomy): Bacteria > Pseudomonadota > Gammaproteobacteria > Xanthomonadales > Rhodanobacteraceae > Rudaea. The sequence goes on along the minus strand of DAIMZS010000097.1, from coordinate 1,450 downwards.
CTGGAGCGGCGCGCGCGGCGTGATGGACGGCCGCCTCGACGTCGGCGTGCTCAGCCAGTTCGTGTTCTACGCGGTGATCGCGGCCGGCTCGATCGGCGGCCTGACCGAAGTGTGGAGCGAGATCGCGCGCGCCTCGGGCGCGATGGAGCGTATCGGCGAGCTGCTCGCAGCCACGCCTTCGATCCGCACGCCGGACCAGCCCGTGGCGCTGGCGAAGCCGCCGCGCGGCGAAATTCGTTTCGAAGGTGTCGAGTTCCGCTACCCCTCGCGTCCCGAAGCACCGACGCTGCACGATTTCACTTTGACCGTGAAACCCGGCGAAACCGTCGCTCTCGTCGGCCCCTCGGGCGCCGGCAAGAGCACCGTGTTTCACTTGCTGCTGCGTTTCTACGATGCGCAGCGCGGCACGATCCGCATCGACGGCGTCGATCTGAAACAACTGGCGCTGCCCGAGCTGCGCGGCGCGATTGCGCTCGTGCCGCAGGACACGGTCATCTTCGGCGCCAGCGCGCGCGACAACATCCGCTTCGGCCATGTCGATGCAAACGAAGACGCGGTGATCGCCGCGGCGAAAACCGCCGAGGCGCACGACTTCATCGCCGCGCAGCCGGAGGGTTACGACACCTACCTCGGCGAGCGCGGCGTGCGCCTGTCCGGTGGCCAGCAGCAGCGCATCGCGATTGCGCGCGCGTTGTTGAAAGACGCGCCGATCCTGCTGCTCGACGAGGCGACGAGCAATCTCGACGCGCAATCCGAGGCGGCGATCCAGCAAGGTTTCGAGCGCCTGATGCACGGCCGCACGACGCTGATCATCGCGCATCGCCTCGCCACCGTGCTGAAGGCCGACCGCATCGTCGTCATGGATGCCGGCCGCATCGTCGCGCAAGGCACGCATGCGGAGCTGCTGCGCGCAGGTGGACTCTACGGCGAGCTCGCGCGGCTGCAGTTCGCGGCGTAACCAATCCACCGACGCGTTCCGCGCTCAGTGCTAGCGCGGCATTTGTACCTCCCAAATGGCGGCTGGGGTATCCGGCATGCTTTCTTCAAACACGGCGACGCGGTGCACATCGGGCCCGAGGATCGCGCTCGGCACGACCGCTTCGACGAAACGATAGGGCCCTGCGCTGCGCGCAGCGAGATCACGCGCGACGAACACGACGCGCCCCGCAGCGGAGACGCTGAGCGCGTAATGCGGCGTTCCGTCTTGCGCGGCGCCGTCGATCTCGGCCTGCAAGCGTACGTCGCCGGCGTGTGCCGGCAGTGCGATCGGGAGCGTCTCGCCGCGCTGCTGTCCGGCGAGCAGCGTCACGACCGGCAAGGCCGCGACATCCGCGGGCGGCGCTGGTGGCGTCGGCACAATCGTTCTCCAGCGCACGACGGAGACCGCAAGCAGCAGCGAGGCGGCGATCGCGAAGCCGAAGCCGACACGCCGCAGCACCGGCGTGCGCGG
>DAIMZS010000096.1:6608-11050 GCA_036733825.1 Rudaea sp. | reverse complement strand
GCCCAGATGCGGCGGCTCGGCCGGCGCGCCGTTGACGACCGTGGTCTTCTGCGTCGAGGACGGACGCACGCTGACCAGCGAATCGAACAGACGATCGGCCATGGTCGGCGGCAGCGGCGGGCCCTGATTGGCGACGCTGACCACGGCATTGTCGCCGTGGATACGCAGGGCAAGGCGAATCCAACCGTCCTCCGGCGTGAAGCTGCGCGCGTTGTCGATCAGCTTGTCGAGCGCCTGCGCAATCAGTTCGGGCGCGCCGTGCATCAGGAATTTCGTCGCGGGCAGGTCGGCCTCGACCCGCCGCGGCGCAAGCAGCGGCCGGTAAGCGTCGACGCAGCCGCGCACGACGGCGACGAGATCGAATTCCTCCGCGTCGACGCCGTGGATCGCGCGCTCCATGCGGCTGGCCTCGCTCATCGCGCGCACGATCGCGCCGAGGCGCTCCGCGCCGCTGCGCGCGCGCACGAGGTAGGTGCGCGCGTCGGTGGAAACCGATTGCTGGTCGAGATTGTCGAGCGAGGATTTGACGATCGCCAGCGGCGTCTGCAGTTCGTGCGAGAGCTTGGAGGCGAGCGTGCGCAGATAGTCGGTGTACGCCGCCACCTCGTCGAGCAGGCGCGAGAAGCTGCGCGCGAGGTCGCCGAGTTCGTCCTTGGCGCCGAGCAGCGGCAGAGTGATGTTTTCTACCTTGCCGTTGGTCTGCTTGGCGCGCTCGACCGCGTCGCGCAGGCGACGGATGCGCAGGCCGAGCACGCCGGCGAACGCGAACAGCACCGCGCCGGCGAAAACGAGCGCGCCGAGGCTGGCGCCGATCAGGATCAGCAGCGCGCGGTTGGTCAAGAGCGGCAATGCATCGCCCGGCTGTTCGAGCAGCAGTGCGCCGCGCACCTCGTTGTTCTCTTTCAACGGCACCGCCGCGGCGAGCACGACGCTGCTGCCCTGGTTCGGCGCCGGATGCCAGGCCGTCGCGGCAACGCCTGACAACGCCTGCCAGATCTCCGGCGAGGACAGGCGCGGCAGGCTGGTGGCGAAGTCCTGCGCGCGGGTCATGTCCGGCGCGATCAGGCTGCGATAGATCAGGTTCTCGAACCAGCGCCGCAGCGCCGGCGTTGCGGTTTTCGACGAAAGCGAGTCGAGCTGGCCAGATTCGGCGATCACCCAGCCTTCGGCACTGAGCACGCGCACGCGCATGCCGTCGGGCGCGAATTGGGCGAGGTCGGAGGACAAATCCGGCGAGCGCAGCAGCAGCGGGCGCAGTTCGATGTGCGCGTTGTTCGGCGCGTCGGCGTCGAACTCGTTGAGGGTGAGCGAATCGGGCATCTGCGCACGCGGCAGGCGCAACTCGACGCGGTAGCCGTCCGCGTCTTCCTGCCAGACGCCGGCGAGTGCTTCCGGCAACGCGGCGCCTTCGCCGTCGAGCACGCGCGCATCGAAGTGCCCGGGCGCGGCGCTCGCGAGCAGATAGCGGCGCAAGTCGTCGTTGCGCGCCAGGCTCAGGGTGAGATGATCGCGCAGCAACGCGCCTTCGTCGTTTGCATCGACGCGCGTGCGCGTGGTGTCACGCACGAGGGCGAGCAGATATAGATAGTCGTTGTCCGCGCAGAGCAGCAGCTTGGCCTTTTGCGCGTCGTCCGCCGGGCCGATGTTCTGTGCGTAAGGCAGCAGCAGCGACCAATCGTCCGCGTAGCCGTCAACGCGCATGCCGTGCGCGCAGGGATGCACGTAGAACGCCTGCCCCGCCGGCGGCAGCACGGTCTTGAGCGCAGCCAGGCTGCGCGCGAGCGCTTTGGCCGAGGCGGTGAGCGTCTGCTCCTGGCCCTGGCGCAGCAGCTCCTCCATCTGCCGCACGATCAGCCAGCCCGCCAGCGGCAGCACCAGCGTGGACAGGGCGAGCAGCAGAAGTTTGAAGCGCAGCGACATTAACGTGTGGTCGGCGGCGTCAGCGGTACCGCTCGCGCGCCGCGTCCAACCGCCGTCCGATTTCCTCGTTGTCTGGATATTTCGAACGAATGGCCTTCTGGTCCGCGTCGAGCTTGTCGCATTGCAGCCGACGCAAGGCCAGCTCGATCTCGTGCCGACGGGTCGCGTCGTAGGGTTCTTCGCCGGCCCAGTGATTGCACTCGACCATTCTTTGAATCAGCGCGGCCACGTCTTTCGGCATGCCCTCGCGCAGCGACGTCGCCGGATCGGGGGCCTCGGCGGCGCCGGCCGCGCCGCAGGCGAGCGCCAGGCCGGCGAGGAGAAGTCTCACGGTCTCCACCGATAGCCGGCGCCATGCACGGTCTCGATCGAGTCGAAAGATTCGTCGAGCGCGAGAAATTTTTTGCGGATGCGCTTGATGTGCGAGGTGATCGTCGCATCGTCCACGACGACCTGCGCTTCGCGCATGAGCTGATCGCGGTTCTTTACGTGCCCGGGGAAGCGCACGAGGGTGTGGATCATCCAGAACTCGGTCACGGTCAGCGGCACCTCGGCGCCGTTCCAGGTCACGCGCATGCGCTCGGCCTCGAGCTTGAGCGGGCCGTGTTCAACCACGGTTTCCTTCGACGTCGGCTTGTTCAACGAATCGACGCGGCGAAACAGCGCGCTGATGCGTGCGGCCAGATGATGCAGGCTCACATCCTTGGTCAGGTAATCGTCGGCGCCGAGGCGCAGGCCGGAGATCACGTCGAAATCCGAATCGCGCGCGGTCAGGAACAAAATCGGCAGCGTCGACGACTGCGCGCGCAGCTCGCGGCACAGCTCGAAACCGCCCTCGGGCTCCTCGCCGAGGCCGACGTCGATGATGACCAGTTCAGGCAAACGCTGCGCGAACGCGCGGCTCGCTTCCGGACGCGTGGCGAAGCCCTGCGTGGTGTAGCCGAAACGGTTGAGCGCTTCGACGTAATTCGCGCGAATCGCGGGTTCGTCTTCGACGATGGCGATATGGCGGCCCATGCGGTTGATCCTGCTGATGAGATGCGCGCAGCTTACGAGTGCGCCCCGCGCGCGGCAATGGCGGCGGCGCATTTGTCATCGCTGCGCCAGATTTGATCGCCGCCGCGCCCCATTCGCCGCCCCGGGGATCCATCGGGCCGACGGATGCTTAACCAGCGCCAACGCAGCAAGGAATCCACATGAACACGAACCGCCCCGAACCGAACCTCGAACTGCATCAGCCCGAACCGTTCCGCGTCGCCTTCGCCCTGTTCGCTCTCGTACTCGGCGCGATTGCCGCGCTGCAGATTTGATTTCCCGCGCCGCGTCGAAGGGCTGACCCTCTTGCCCCCGCAGCTCTTCGGCGCGGCTTTCTTCAAATCAACGCAGTTTCGCGACGACACGCGTCTTGTCTATACCTTTCGCGCTGCCGACAGCCCGAACAATCGCATTCAGCGTGCCGATACGCAGCACCGTATGGTCCGGCACGGCAAGACGGTGATGAGAGGGCTCTTCGGTTTCGAGGATGACGTGGCTACCCACCTGATGTACCAGGCGATAACCGAATTCCCGACATAACAGCGTGACCAGTTCCTTGCCGGAAAGATCACGCGGCAGCTTCATGCGACAGCGAGCACTTCGTCACGCACGAGGTGCAGCCGAACCTGAGTCGGCCGAGGCTGGTCGAAAAAGTAGGCTGCCACGGCTTCGCTCACCGCTTCGCGCAGCTCATCCCATGTATCGGCTTGAGTGACGATATCGTGAGTCAGGCATTCCGCGACGAAGCCACCGTCGGCTTCTTGCGTAACTTGAAATACGATTTCCATAAGCTCAGTCTGACAAAGTCGATACTAATCCGCAATTGCCTCAAGCATCTTCGCAACGATCCCGCGATAATCCTTATGGCCGAAGATTGCCGAGCCGGCGACGAAGGTATCGGCGCCGGCCTGCGCGATCTCGGCGATGTTGTCGATCTTGACGCCGCCGTCGATCTCCAGGCGAATGGCGCGGCCGCTGCGGTCGATGCGCTCGCGCACCTCGCGTAATTTGCCGAGCGCGGACGGAATGAAACTCTGTCCGCCGAAGCCGGGGTTGACGCTCATTAGCAGGATCAGGTCGATCTCGTCCATCACGTAATCCAGATACGACAACGGCGTCGCCGGATTGAAGACGAGGCCGGCGGTGCAGCCGTTGTCGTGGATCAACTGAATCGTGCGATCGATGTGCTCGCTCGCTTCGGGATGGAAGCTGATGTTCGTGGCGCCAGCCTTGGCGAAATCCGGCACGATGCGGTCGACGGGCTTGACCATCAGATGCACGTCGATCGGTGCGCTGACGCCGTGCTTGCGCAGCGCCTCGCAGACCAGTGGGCCGATCGTCAAATTCGGCACGTAGTGGTTGTCCATCACGTCGAAATGCACCCATTGCGCGCCGGCGGCGATGACGTTGTCGACCTCTTCGCCGAGTTTGGCGAAATTCGCGGACAGGATCGACGGGGCGATGACGGGGGACTGTTTCATCGGAAT
>DAIMZS010000096.1:4307-6508 GCA_036733825.1 Rudaea sp. | reverse complement strand
CGAAATTCGCGGACAGGATCGACGGGGCGATGACGGGGGACTGTTTCATCGGAATACTCGAAGGGCGCCGAACACGAATTGTATCGTAGGGGCGCGTTTCATCGAGCCCCTACATGCCGCGTTCGCTGCGGATTTGTTCGTACGCGGCGTTGATGTCGCGCGAGCGCTCCTCAGCGCGGCGTTTCAACTCGTCCGGCACGTTGCCGAGTTTGTCCGGGTGGTGCTGGCTCATCAGCTTGCGATAAGCGCGCTTGACCTCAGCGTCGCTGGCGCGGCGATCGACGCCAAGCACGGCATAAGGATCCTTGCCGCGCGACGCACCCGATGCCGGCCCGCGCGCACGATCACTGCCATGCGCGTTGACGAATTCCTCCCAATTGTCCGGCGCGACGTAGGCGTAGCCCTTCATCACCGCGATGCCGATCAATTGGCGCTCATCGACGCCGAGCGCGGCGCAGAGCTTGCGCACGATCGTGAGCTTCGCCGGCGCGAGCGGGCCGTCGGCGCAGACGATGTCGAGCAGCAGATCGATCAAGATGAAAGAGCGATCGCGATGTCCGCGCGTCCACGCGCGCAGTTGCACGACTGCGTTCGTCGTCGAATAGCCGGGCTGCTTGCCGGCGGTGAACTGCTCGATCGCGGCGTTGCGCAGATCGGAGGAGAGCTGCAGGCGCGCCATCAGATGTTCGGTCGCGGCGATCTCGGCTTCGGACACGCGCCCGTCCGACTTCGCGATTGCGCCGGCCAAGCCGAATAGCGGCGCGACGAAGGACATCGGCGCGGCGTCGATCATGCCGCCGAAGCTGCTCACGCTGCGGTCGAAAATATGCCCGAGCAACACGCAGACGACGATCGCGATCGGGTTGTGGAACACGCCCACACCGACGGCGAAGCCGATCAGCTTGCCCCAGATGTTCATGCGCGCCTCCGCCCGCCGTCACCTGTGCGTGGCGGCTCGGAAACGGAATAAGGGAGTGTCATCGATCGTCGCGGAACCTTTCGGAATGCGAATTCTAGCCGATGCCCGCGATGCACGATGAATGGACGGTTACAATGCGCGCCTGCCCATCCCGCTCGAGGTCGCCGTGCCCACCACGTTGCTGCAATCCCACCTGCCCGGTCTCGAACTGATTCATCGCGGCAAGGTGCGCGACGTCTACGCGCTGTCCGCGCAGGAGCTGCTGATCGTCGCCAGCGACCGTTTGTCCGCCTTCGACGTCATTCTGCCCGACCCGATTCCGGGCAAGGGCGAAATGCTCTGCCAGATCTCCAACTTCTGGTTCGCGAAGACCGCGCACCTCGTGCCGAATCACCTGACCGGCAAGGACGTCGCCTCCGTGCTGCCCGCCGGCGTCGATGCGAAGCTGTACGCCAAGCGCAGCGTGATCACCAAACGCTTGAAACCCGTGCCGGTCGAGGCGATCGCGCGCGGCTACCTGATCGGCTCGGGCTGGAAGGATTACCAGGCCACCGGTTCGCTGTGCGGGATCAAGTTACCTGCCGGTCTGCGCCAGGCGGAAAAACTTCCCGCGCCGATCTTCACGCCCTCGACCAAAGCCGCGATCGGCGATCACGACGAGAACATCGGCTTCGACCAGGTCGTCGCCACCATCGGCGCCGATCTCGCCGAGCAGGTGCGCGACGCCACCTTGAAAATTTATACCTTTGCCGCCGAGTACGCCGCCGCGCGCGGTATCCTCATCGCCGACACCAAGTTCGAATTCGGCACCGACGATACCGGCAAACTCTATGTCATGGACGAGATGCTGACGCCGGATTCCTCACGTTTTTGGCCCGCCGACGAATACCGCGTCGGCATCAGCCCGCCGAGCTACGACAAGCAGTTCGTGCGCGATTATCTCGAGACGCTGGACTGGAACAAGACCGCGCCGGGGCCGAAGCTGCCGCAAGCCGTGATCGACGGCACTGCGGCGAAATATGCCGAGGCATTGAAGCGGCTTGCTGGTATCGAATTGACCTGAAACCTTCAATGGCCGGACTCTTTAGCCCTCCCCTTCAAGGGGAGGGTTGGGTGGGGATGGTGTTTGCCTGATGCGTAACCCTGTACGAACACCATCCCCCTCCAAACCTCCCCCTTGAAGGGGGAGGCTTCAAAGCTTGTCGCACGCCGATCGATGTGATATCTGTATCGCCATGACTTCCATCCGCCACAGCTATTACTTTTGGTATTACGGCATTCC
>DAIMZS010000096.1:0-4207 GCA_036733825.1 Rudaea sp. | reverse complement strand
GTATCGCCATGACTTCCATCCGCCACAGCTATTACTTTTGGTATTACGGCATTCCCAAGCCGCTGGCGGAGGAAGGGGCGCGATCGATCTAACGATTTCGCAAACGAAATAACCCTCAAAAACCGCCGGTCCTCCGGCGGTTTTTTTGTTTATCGCCCCGGAAGGCCAAAAGCCCACCCCCGATGACCCTCCCAGGAACCGTGTCATGACCACCCACCACACCGACGACCTGCGCATCGCCGAACTGCGCGAACTATCCACCCCCGCTCAGGTGATCGCCGAATTCCCGCTCGACGAGGCGGCCGAAGACACCGTGGCGAAATCGCGCGCGGCCGTGCACGCGATTCTCGACGGCGCGGACGACCGCCTCGTCGTCGTCGTCGGGCCCTGCTCGATCCACGACACGAAGGCCGCGATCGAGTACGCCGAGCGCCTGGTCAAGGAACGCGCGCGCCACGCCGACGAGCTCGAAATCGTCATGCGTGTCTATTTTGAGAAACCGCGTACCACGGTCGGTTGGAAAGGCCTGATCAACGATCCCGACCTCGACGGCAGTTTCCACATCGACAAGGGCCTGCGCCTCGCGCGCGGCCTGCTGCGCGACATCAACGCGCTCGGCCTGCCGGCCGGCTGCGAATTTCTCGACATGATCACGCCGCAGTACATCGCCGACCTCGTCGCCTGGGGCGCGATCGGCGCGCGCACGACCGAGAGCCAGGTGCATCGCGAGCTCGCCTCCGGCCTCTCCTGCCCGGTCGGTTTCAAGAACGGCACCGACGGCAATGTGAAGATCGCGGTCGACGCGGTGCTGTCCGCGGCGAGCCCGCACCATTTCATGGCCGTCACCAAGGAGGGGCGTACGGCCATTGCCGCGACGCGCGGCAATCGCGACTGCCACGTCATTCTGCGCGGCGGCAAGACACCGAACTACGACGCCGGGAGTGTGGATGCGGCGTGCACGGCGATCGCCAAGGCCGGCCTCAACGACCGCGTGATGATCGACGCGAGCCACGCCAATTCGTCGAAGAATCCGGAAAATCAGCCGAAGGTGATCGACGACATCGCCGGTCAGGTCGAAGCGGGCGAAACGCGCATTCTCGGCGCGATGATCGAAAGCCACATCAATGGCGGGCGCCAGGATCTCGTCGAGGGCCAGCCGCTGCGCTACGGCCAAAGCATCACCGACGGCTGTATCGATTGGGAAACCACGGTGCGCACGCTCGACCGCCTCGCGCACGCGGTGCGCGTGCGCCGCGCGCGGGCGGAGGTCAAGTCGGCGGCCTGAAGGGATGTTTCAATTTGGAACTTAGTTTTTCCGTTCGTGGTGAGGTATCGAACCACGAGCGGCAATCTCGACGTGAAGTTCGTCCTTCGATACCTCAGGACGAACGGGCTTGATTTCAAACTGCTGCGCTAACGCCCAAGTGCTACATTGTTAGGCATGTCGACCGTGTATTACGACTATCTGCAAACCCCGATCGGCCGCCTGATGCTCGCGGCCGACGGACGTGGCTTGCGCCATGTCGATTTCGAGAACGGCAAATATCCGGCGACGATCGGCGAGGACTGGGAGCACGGTCCCGGCGCGCTGCATGAGGCGCGCGCGCAGATGAAGGCGTATTTCGCCGGCAAGCTTACCGAGTTCGACCTGCCGCTCTCGCCGCAAGGCACCGATTTCCAGCAGCAGGTGTGGCTGGCGCTGCTGCGCATTCCCTATGGCGCGACGACGACCTACGGCGAGATCGCGCGCGACCTCGGCGACGCCAACGCGACGCGCGCGGTCGGCGCGGCGAACGGGCGCAATCCGGTGCCCATCATTATTCCCTGCCATCGCGTGATCGGCGCGAATGGTGGCCTCACCGGTTTCGGCGGCGGCCTGCCGACCAAGCGCTGGCTGCTCGATCACGAGCAGCGCTACAGTGCCTTTGCGCTGACGCCATAAACCCGCCGACCGGACTCGCATGAAACGCCTCGCCGCACTGCTGACGTCCTGTTTGCTGCTCGCGCTGCTCCCCGCCTGCGCCGCCTACCGGAAATGCGGCTTTTCCGGCTGCCCGGGCGACAAGGAAATCGCAGCCCAGGTCGAAGCCGCGTTGCGCACGACGCCGGGCGTCAGCTACTGGGACGTCCAAGTCCAGTCGCTCGACCACGTCGTCTATCTGTACGGCATCGTCGATACCGACCCGGAACGCGCGCGCATCGAGGAAGCGTCCTCACGCGCTTCCGGCGGCAAGAAGATCGTCAATTCGATCGCGGTGCGCCGGAACGGGCAACACTGAATTTGCGTCAAATCCGACGCGGGCCGCGGCGGCCTGCGCTGTCGCCGAGCATCGGCGCCGCTCCGGTCGAGCCGCGAATCTTCAATTCGTACGGAATGCGCACCGTCTGTGCCGCTTGCGGATCGCGGATCGACAGCAGCACCTGCTCGGTCGCGATGCGGCCCATTTCGCGGCAGGGCTGGTGCACGGTGGTCAAACTCGGCCACACTTGCGCGGAGGCAGGCGTGTCGTCGAAACCGCAAATCGACAGATCGCGCGGAATCGACAGGCCGCGCTCGAACGCCTCGTGCATCGCGCCGCAGGCCGAATCGTCATTGGCCGCGAAAATCGCGGTCGGCGGCTCACGCAGATCGAGCAACTGCCGCGCCGCGGCGATGCCGGACTCGAACGAGAAATCGCCCTCGGCGACGAGCGCCTCGTCGAATTCGATGCCGGCCTTGCGCAATCCGTCCTTGTAGCCGCCCAAGCGCCACGCGCGCGCGCCGTGGCTGCCGCGTCCGGCGATATGGCCGATGCGGCGATGGCCGAGCGCGACGAGATGATCGACGATGTCGCTTGCCGCCTTGCGCTCATTGAGGCCGACGCCGATATGCGCATGCGGCGACTTCGCCGAAATCGCCGAGTAGCGAATGCCAAGCTCGTCGAGGCGATGCAGCACCTTGAGATCGTCGCCGATCGGCGGCGTCAGCACGAGCGCGTCGGGGCGGAACTGATTGGCGAAATCCTCGATCGCCGCGACCGGATCGGCGGACAGGTCCAGCGGCCGCAGCATGGCGTTGTAATGCGTGTCCTCGCAGGCCTGCAGCACGCCGACGATGAGTTCCATGATGTAGCTCGAGCCCGCATGCGGATTGTCGAACAGCAGCGCGACGAGGTAGGAGCGATTGCCCGCGAGACTGCGCGCGGACGGATTGGGCCGGTAGTTCAATTCCTTCGCCGCCGCCTCGACCCGAAGTCGCACTTTCTCGCTCACGTTCGGCAAGCGATTGAACACGCGCGATACGGTTTTGGTGGAGACGTCGGCTTTCAGCGCGACGTCTTCGATTCGGGCTGGCATTGACGCGGATGCTCCTCAGCGGACGACTGCAACGACGATCCCGTCCATGCTACATGCAGGTCGGGGACGAGTGAACTTGCCGGTCTGCGGCGGGCGGTCAGGCCGACGCACGGCGGACTCCGTGGCCGCAGAGTTCGTCGATGAGCGCGCGATGATCGGGCAGATCATTCGCCGCATGCATGCCGAGCGTGCGGATCATCTGGAACTCGCGCCGCGCCGCGTCGGCCTGTGCATACACCGCGCGCATCGGCTCCAGATCGGTGCGGAATTCCATGCCGTAGAGAATGTACTGCCAGCTCGCCGGCAGGAACATCTCGATGTCGGTGACGAAGTCGAGGCGGTGCGGCGGCCGGCAGCGCCACATCGCGAGCCGGTCCTGCAGCGTCGCGGGCACGCTCGCCGGGTCGGTGTTGTCAATCCAGAACGAAGAGTCGCGGCGCTGACTCAGGCAGTAGTGCATCTTGATGAAATCGAAAACGCGCTCGTAGCGCGACGACATCGACTCGTTGAACAGGCGCGCGACGCGCGTCATCTCGCCGTCGCTCGGCAGCAAGTGCGCAATCAGATATGCGGCGATCTCGATCAAGCCGATGCCGGTCGATTCGAGCGGCTCGACGAAGCCTGCGGACAAGCCGACGGCGACGCAGTTCTTCACCCACTGCAGCGGGCGGTGACCCGCTTCGAACTTGAGCAGGCGCGCGTTCAATCCGTCCGCGGACGGGCCGATGTAGTCGCGCAGCACCTGCTCGGCGCGCGCATCGTCGGTGTGGCGCGTGGAATAGACGTAGCCGATGCCGCGCCGCGTGTGCAGGCCGATATCCCAGGTCCAGCCGGCTTCGTGCGCGGTCGAGATCGTGTACGAGGGAATCGG